>NZ_SSBM01000018.1:0-149626 GCF_004795115.1 Streptomyces sp. A0592 | reverse complement strand
AACCGGCTCAAACACCACCGGGCCGTCGCCACCCGCTACGACAAACGCGCCTACGTTTTCCACGGCACCATCACCACAGCAGCCATCAGACTCTGGCTCCGCGCATGATCCGCCGGACAGAACCTAGACGCGGTCCGGGCGGAGCTCGATGTGGTCCGCTGCCAGGTCGACCGCCACGCGGTGCTCCATGCCCAGGGCTTCCAGGAACTTCGCGGGGAGCTGGACGCGTCCCGAGCGGTCCAGGACGACGTACTCGCGTTCGCTGATCGATTCCTCACCGTGCTCGTCGGTGACCAGGCGGCGCAGCACCTCGCTGCTGGTGCGGCCGTCGCGGATCGCGACCGTGCGGCGGACCTCGCCCGCCACCATGGGGTCGTGCGTCACGATGACCACCGTGACGCCGAGTTCCTTGTTGACCGTGCGGAAGGCCTCGAAGACGGCCGCTGCCGTCTCCGAGTCGAGTTCGCCGGTGGGTTCGTCGGCCAGCAGCACCTTGGGGTCGTTGGCCATCGCCACCGCGATCGCGACGCGCTGCTGCTGGCCGCCGGACAGTTCCGCCGGGCGCCGGTGTGCCAGGTCGCCGATTCCGAGGGCGTCCAGGATCTCCGCCACCCGGGCCGAGTGGCGCGCGCCCGCGCCGCGCCGGGCGCCGCCGCCCTTCAACTGCATCGGGAGGGCCACGTTCTGGGCGGCCGTCAGGAACGGCAGCAGGTTGCGGGCCGTCTGCTGGAAGACGAACCCGACCGCTTCGCGCCGGTAGCGCAGCCGGTCGCGGGCCGTCAGTTCCAGCAGGTCGTAGCCGGCGACCGCCGCGCTGCCCGCAGTCGGGACGTCCAGTCCCGCCAGGATGTTCAGGAGGGTGGACTTGCCGCTGCCCGAGGCGCCGACGAGGGCCACCAGGTCGCCCTGCGCGACCGTCAGCTCCAGCCCCTGGAGGGCCTGGACCTCGATGCCGTCCGTGCTGAAGATCCGGACCAGGCGGTCGCAGGCGATGGCGGCGTCCGTCGCCGGGGTGCGGGGCTCCGCGGCGGCCGTCGCCCGGCGGCGCAGCTCCTCGTACGTCGGCTGGTCGCTGTTCAACGCTGGTCTCCCGCTCTCAACTCGGTGGTGATCTGCCGTCGCCCGGATGTCGCCGCCTCGACGAGCACGGCCGCGGCGACCAGGGCGGCCAGGCCCAGGGCCTGGGTCAGTACGGGCCCTGCCGTGAGCCGTACGCCGGTCGGCACGCTCGCGCCGACCAGGGTGGTCAGGTCCATCGCCGGACCCAGCAGCGTCACCGCGGCGCCGGCCACCAGGGCCCCGCCGAGTGCCGCGGCCAGGGTCTGCGGCAGGGTCTCGGCGAGGATCAGCGCGACGCCCTGCCGCCGGCGCAGGCCCATCGTGCGCAGCCGGGCCAGCAGCGCCGCGCGTTCGGGGACGGTCCGCATCAGCGTCAGCAGTACGGCCAGCAGGGCGAAGCCGGCCGCTCCGGCGACGGAGGCCCAGAAGAGGCGCTCCGCCGATCGCTGCAGCGGGTCGGCGCCCAGCTCGGCGACGGCGTCGGCGCTGGTGCGTACGGGATACACCTCGTCGGCCGGTTGCGCCCCGGTGGCAGGGGCCGCCGGGGACGCGGACGCCGCCGCGGCATCGGCCGGGGAGGCCGCCCCGGTCGCGGCCGGGGTCGCGGACTCCGGCGGGAGTGCGGACCGGACCAGAGCGCGCAGCCGGTCCCCGTCGACGGGGCCGAGGCCGAACCACCGGTTCGGGCGGTCGGAGCCGCCGATGAGGGCCGTCGCTCGGCCCGCGGGCAGGACGACGGTCGCGGCGTCCGCGGCCGGGACCGCCGGGGTGCAGTCGATCACCTTGGCGCCCCGGACCCGCACCTCGGCGCCGTTGCCGGGCTGGACCGTGAAGGTGCCCGAGCCGCCCAGGCGCGCCACGCCGGAGCTGAACAGCGCGGGCACCGGCGCGTCCGCGGAATCCCCTCCGCCCGTGGCCAGCAGGGCGGGGTCGAAGGAGCCGCAGCCGAGGACGCGGGACAGTTCCGCGTACGCGGCCGGCTCGACGACGATCAGGTTGACCTGGCTGGAGCGCTGGACGGTGCCGACGAGGGCGGAGTCGTGGTCGATCCACAGCGGCACGGACGTCCGTACGCCGGGCAGTTCACCGGCGGCCTTCGCGAGGCCGTCCGGGAGGTTCGCCTTGCCGAAGGCCGAGATCGCCGCGTCGCCGCCGACCGCCAGCCGGGCGACGCCGAGCCGGTTCGATTCCACGGACTGCAGGACGGCGGCTCCGAACCCCCCGGTGGTGATGGCGAGGAGCAGGGCGACCATCGGCAGGACCGAGGGGCCCGGGCTGCCGGCGCCGCGGGCACCGGAGCCGCGGGCGGCCCGGGCCAGTCCGAGGAAGCCGACCAGTCCGGAGCGGCGGCCGGCCACCCGGGCGAACCATCCGGTCACCACCGGCTGGACCCGGGCCAGCAGCAGCGCCCCGCACAGGGCGAGCAGCAGCGGGGACACGACCAGCAGCGGGTCCGGGTCGCTGCCGGCCGGGGCGACCCCGCGGCGGCGGACCTCCAGCACGGCGGCGGCCGTGGCGGCGAGGACGAGCAGTTCGGCCACGGGCCGGCGCCAGCGCCCGGCCGGGCGGGCCGGGGTGAGCAGCACGGCCGCCCGTACCGGGAAGGCCAGCAGGGCGAGCAGGGCGACGGTCGCGGCCGAGAGCAGCGCGGGGGCGAGCCGGGGCGTGGGCAGCAGGAGCACGGCGAGTGCGGTGGCGGCGGCCGCGGCCGGGAGGACGGTCACCGCGCCCTCCCCGAGGAGCCGGCCGACGATGGCGGAGCGGGAGCCACCGCGCGCCAGCAGCAGCCGCAGTTCGGCGTCCCGCCGGTCCGCGGCGAGCGCGCCGGCGAGACACAGGACGACGAAGGCGACCCCGCCGACCCCGGCGGGTCCGAGCAGCGCGAGCGGCGCCGCCGCCTGCCTGCGTTCGTGGGCCTGCTCGAACAGTTCGGGCAGCCACGAGGTGGTCCGCAGCCGCTCGCGGCGGGTCTCGAAGGAGAGGGTGGCGGCGGTGGGGCCGGCCACGTAGGAGGCGATCTCCTTCTTCGTGGCGTCGAGCCGGTCGGCCCGCAGGCGGTCGACGTCCACCGGCAGGCGCCAGAAGTCCTGCGCGTCGTGGCCCCAGAGGTCCATCCGGTCGAGGTCGCCGGCCCCGATCAGGGCGTCGGCCTCCCACAGGTAGCTCTCCCCGACGGTCTTCTTGCAGGCGCGCGGGAGGCAGTCCAGGCCCACCCAGAAGTCCTCGGTCTCGTCCGGGACCGAGAAGAGGCCGACGACCTCGACGGACGGCGTGCCGTCGACCAGGGGGGCGCTCGCCAGGACGGATCCGACGCGGGCGCCGATGGTTTCGGCTGCCTGCCGCGACAGGGCGACCTGGAGCGGCGGCGCGTACGCGGCGCCTCCGGCGGGCCGGGGGGTGCCGGTCGGCCAGCGCCCCTCCACCAGATTCACGTGGTCCTGCGCCTGCTGGACGTACAGCAGGGACATCTCGGGCGGGAGGCGGTGCGGGCGGGACAGTTCCGGATTCATCAGCGGCTGCCGCTTGTTGGTCCGGGTGCCGTGGACGACCTTCTCGGCCTCGACGTGGAAGGTGTTCCCGGTCCGGGCGAGCAGGCTCTTCAGCGTCCGGTCCAGGGCTTGGGCGCTCTGCCCGGAGGCCGGTGCCGGCGCGGTCGCCTGGAGGCTGGTGCGGGTCGATCCGGCTTCGTTCAGGAAGGACCGCAGGGCTTGGTCGGCGCCGCGGTCCTGGGCCCTCGGCAGCGCGGCGGCGAGCAGGACGGCGACGAACGCGAGCGCGGCGGCGAGCAGGGTGCCGAGCGGGGCCGCGCGCAGCCGGGTCCGTACCCACGGCGCGGGCCGCGGTCCGGAGCGCGGGGCGGCGGGCGGCCGGGGGGCCGACGGCGTCCGGGGCTCGGACGGCGGCGGGGTGGCGGACGGCGGGGTGGTCACATCTCCTCCACGGGACGCAGCCGGGCGGCGATGTCGCGGCCCCGGGGGCCGCTGAAGACGGCCGACAGCAGGGGTACGGCGGCGATGGCGGCGGCCGTCAGCAGGATCTGCCAGAGCGGCATGTCCACCTGCACGGGCGGGAACGGCCGCCCGGCCGAGGGGGTCAGCACGATCAGGGGCGCCATCAGATGGACGAGGGCGACGCCCAGCCCGGTCCCGACGGCGGTTCCGATGAGGATCAGCACCCCGCCCTCGGCGGCGGCCGCCATGGCCAGGGAGCGGCGCGGTGTACCGAGGGCGAGCAGGACGGAGAACTCCCGGCCGCGCACCCTTCGTTCGGCCGCGGTGGAGGTCGCGAAGCCGATGGCCGCCAGGACGGCGCAGGCGACGGCGAGGGCGGCCAGCGCGCTCTGCGGGCCGGCGCTCAGCGGGTCGTCCAGCAGGCGGTCGGTGATCTCCTCGCGGAGTTGGACGCGCTCGGTCCGCACCCCCGCGCGCAGTTCGGCGGCGGCGCGGGCCGGGACCGGGTCGGCGGCCGAGGCGGCGGGCAGCCACCATTCGGTGGGCGCGCCGGGCTGCCGGCCGGCGGACTCCAGCAGGAACCGGCCGAGCACGCGCAGGTCGGCGGCGAGCGCCGTCCGTCCGGCCACGGGGAGGGAGTCCACGGCGGCGGTGATCCGCATGGGGACGGTCGCCCCGTCCATCGGTACCGGGACGGTGTCGCCGACGGAGGCGCCCACGCTGCGCAGGTAGCGGGTGGTGGCGACGGCCGGGACCGCGTCGGCCGGAGGCGCGGCGGGCGCCGGGAACAGGACCACGGTGACGCCCCTGTCGGTGCCGAACCCGCCCCAGTAGCGCAACCGCGCCAGGTCCGTGGATCCGGCCGCGACGGGGGTCGGTTCGGGGGCCCGCTGGATGCGCTGCCCCTGCGGGGGCAGGGAACGCCAGCCGCCCGGGGCGGCGGTGGCGGGTGCGGGGACCGCCGCCGCGGCGCCGTCTACGGTGTCGGAGACGGCGATCCGGCGCAGGGTCAGTTCGCTGCCGTCGCCGGGCGGGCCGCCGTCCCCGGCGTAGGAGAGGCGCAGGCCCGCCAGGGTCAGCGGGGCCGCGGCCGATCCGACCGGGGCGCCGGTCAGCGTGTCCAGGGGGAAGGCGAGGGTGGTGTCGCCGCCGGCGGGCAGGGTGACCGACTGCGTGCCGTGGACCGCCCCGAACCGGTCGCGCAGCAGCACGCTGACGGCGGCCCAGCCGGTGCCGGAGGACCGCAGGGTCACATCGAGGTCGACCCGGCGCGGGTTGCCGGGGAGTGCGACACCGGGGGCCCGGTCGGCGGTTTCGGCGAGCGGGGCGAAGAGCTCGCGCATGTCGCGGCCGCCCCGCAGGTCGGCGCGCAGCGGTACCTGTTCGCCCGTCTTGGCGGCGTCGAGTGCGAGGACGTCGGCGACGACCCCGCCGGGCAGTTGCTGCTCGCGGCGGACCACCGGGTTGAGGCGGTCGCCGCCCGGCAGTGCCCCGTAGCGTCCGCCCTGTCCCATCGCCGGCATGCTGCTTGCGGAGATCCGCAGACCGCCGGCGGTCGCGAAGTCGGCCTGGTCGCGCTGGGACGCGGACCAGGCGGCGTCCTGGCCGAGGGCCAGGATGCCGCTGGAGACGGCGAGTACGAGGAGCAGCACGGGCCCGGTGGCCCGGCCGGGGCGCCGGGCGAGCTGCCACCCGAAGAGGGCCGGGGCCAGGCTCCGGCCGCGTGCGGCCAGGCGTCCCCCGGCGCGCGCGGCGAACGGCAGCAGCCGTAGGACGAGCAGGGTGCCCCCGCAGAGGGCGAGGGCCGGGGCGGCGACCAGGACGGGGTCCACGCCGAGCCCGCCGCCGAAGCCGGTGGCGGGCGGCGGGGCGTCCGTACCGCCGTACTGGGAAAGCTGCTGGTAGCCGAGGACGGCGAGGGCCACCACAGCCAGGTCCAGGCCGGAGCGGGCGGCCCCGGCCACCACCGCCTGGCGGCTGCCGGCGCGGCGCAGTACGGCGGCCGAGGCACCGCGCAGGACGGAGGGCAGGGTCGTGAGCAGGACGCAGGCCAGGGCGCAGCCGGCCGCGACGGGCCAGACCAGCCAGGTGTCCGGAATCTCCAGGTGGACCCGCTCCAGCGGTCCGAACCGGCCGAACAGGCGCAGCAGGGGCGGGGTCAGCAGCGGCGCCAGGACGGCGGCGGGCAGGGCGAGCAGCAGGGACTCGGCCGCGCTCAGGGCCCCGAGCCGGCGGCGGGAGGCGCCGCGGGCGGTGAGCAGGACGCGCTCCGGCTCCTGGCGGGCGGTGACGATGTGGGAGACGAGGAGCAGTGCGGCGGTGGCGAGGACGGCGAGCTGGAGGGCGCCCATCATCAGGGTCGAACGGGCGACGCGCAGGCCGGAGTCCAGCTCGGCGAGGACCTTCGGCAGGTCGGTGGCGGCCCGGAGGGAGGTGCTGTGCTCCAGGGCGGCCGCGGCGGGTTCCGCGGCACTGCGGATCGCCTCGGCCTCGGCGGTGCGCAGGGTGCCGAGGTCCGCGGTGAGCAGCGTGAGGCGGTAGTTCTGGAGGAGTACGCCCGCCGTGAAGGCGCTGTCGTCCACCATGAGCGGGCCGTAGGTGGCGAGGGTGCTGGACTGGACCTCGCGGCCGCCGAGCGGGTCGAGCCGCCAGTACCCGGCGTCCGGGTCGGCGGCCCGGTACACGCCGGTGACCAGCACGGTGAGCTGGGGGCCGCCGAACCGGTCGTCGAGCCGGACCGGGGCGGGCAGGGCGGATTCGGCGAGGCCGAGCCGGGCGAGGGCGGCGCGCGGCACGGCGACCTGTACGGGCGCCGGGGCGGTGGCCGTGCCGGCGCCGGAGGCGGCGACCGGCCCGGGCCACTGGCCGGCGAGCAGCTGGAGGTGTTCCCGGCCGAAGGCGGCGAGCAGGGTCAGGTCGGCGTCCTGCCCCGAGGCGGCGGTGCCGGGGAGTCCGTACGAACGGCTGCGTGCCACGCTCTCGGTGGCCACGGGGAGCCGCCCGAACACCTGGTCCGCGTAGGCCCGGACGGACTCGTCGTCCTTGGTGCGGGAGTCGGCGGGATGGCCGCTGGTGATCACGACGGCGGTCCGGGGCTGTTCCGGGCCGGTCAGGGCCCGCCGCAGCCCTTCCTCCCCCACGCCACGGGTGAAAGCCGTCAGCGCGGTCAGAGCGGTCGCGGTGATCAGTACGGTGAGCAGCACCGCGACGGCGAGCGGCCATCGCCCGCGCAGCCGGCGCACGACGAAGCCGAGCACGTGTTGAGTTCCTCCCCCATCCGGACCCCAGGTACCGGATAGCGGACGATGTTGTCAGATTCGAGCCATGGACGGAAGGGGCTTGCGTGATTGGTGCGACGGATGCGCAAATGCGATCAGGATGTTGCAGTGGCAGCGTGAGCGGGGCGCGAGATCCGGAGCCAGACGCTCCGCTCAGACGACCCAACGGGGGGTACAGGCGATGACGGACCAGCAGGAAACGGCCACGGTCCCGGCGGCGCGGGGGGCCGGCGGCACACCGATCGTGGTCGTGGACGACGTACACCACAGCTTCGGCAGCGGGGCACAGGCCGTCCACGCCCTGCGCGGGGTGTCCTTCGAGGTCCGCCGGGGCGAACTCACCGCGCTCAAAGGCCGGTCGGGCTCCGGCAAGACCACCCTGCTGAACCTCGTCGGCGGCCTCGACACCCCGACGAGCGGCCGGATCAGCGTCGACGGCACCGACCTGGCGACCCTGGGCGAGCCGGACCTGCTCGCCCTGCGCCGCGACCGCATCGGCTTCGTCTTCCAGTCCTTCGGCCTGATACCGGTCCTCACCGCCGCCGAGAACGTCGGCGTACCCATGCGCCTGCGCCGCATGCCGGCCCGGGAACGCGAGGAGCGCGCCCGCACCCTGCTCGCCCTGGTCGGCCTCGCGGACCACGCCGAGCAGCGCCCGGGCGAGCTCTCCGGCGGCCAGCAGCAGCGCGTGGCGGTCGCCCGCGCCCTGGCCAACGACCCCGACCTGATCATCGCGGACGAGCCCACGGGCCAGCTCGACTCCGAAACGGGCCGGTCGATCATGGAGCTGCTGCGCGCGGTGGTGCGCAGCGAGTCGGTCACCATCCTCGTCGCCACCCACGACCCCAACCTGATCGAACTCGCCGACCGCGTAGTGGAACTGCGCGACGGCCACTTGGTCGAGGCGCTCCCGGCCCCCCAGGAGCCGTAACCGCCCGCGGGCCGGGCCTCCGCGGCCTGTACCGGCCCGCGTAAAACGGAATGCCGGGGGCACCAGCGCCCTGTGATACTGCCCCGATGATCAATGTGCCTGCGGCCGCTCTCGACTCCCTGTCCGGGCTCGCCTTCGGCGATGCCTTCGGTGACCGCTGGTTCGGCATCCTGCGCCGCGAAGGCCCGGCGGCCCTGGAGGCACGGATCGTGCCCCCGGAGCCGTTGTGGCAGTGGACCGACGACACCGCCCAGGCGGTCGACCTCGTCCGGGAACTCGCCGCGGGCGGCGGCACGATCGACCAGGACCGCTTCGCCCGCCGCCTCGCCGAGGCCTACGCCGACGACACGCACCGCGGCTACGGTGCCTCCATGCACGACGTGCTCCGCCGGATCGGCGCGGGCGAGCCGTGGCGGGAGGTGGTGGCCGGGCAGTTCGACGGCCAGGGCTCCTGGGGCAACGGCGCGGCCATGCGCGTGGCCCCGCTCGGCGCCTGGCACGCCGCCGACCTCGACGCCGTCACCGAACGGGCCGCCGAGCAGAGCGTGGTCTCGCACCACCACCCGGAGGCGGTGGCCGGGGCGGTGGCGGTGGCCGTCGCCGCCGCGCTCGCGACGCGCAGCCGGGGCGGCCCCGCACCGGCCCGCCCGGACTTCCTCGGGGAGGTCGCCGCCCGACTGCCCGACAGCGACGTCCGCTCGGGGGTGCGGGTCGCGGCCCGGATGCCGGCGCACACCTCGGTCCGCCACGCCGCGGAGGTCCTGGGCTCCGGCTACCGGATGTCCGGCCCCGACACCGTTCCCTACGCCCTCTGGTGCGCGGCGGGACACCTCGACGACCTGCACGAGGGCCTGTGGTCCACCGTCGCCGGCCGCGGCGACATCGACACCACCTGCGCCATCGCGGGCGGCGTGATCGCCGCCCGCACGGGCACCGCATCCCTCCCCCACTCCTGGCACACCGCCCGCGAACCCCTCCCACCACTCGGCTGAACCCCGCGCCGCGGTGGGGTTCCGCCGCACGCCGCCGGAGGGCGGCCGCTACTCGTACCGGTACTTCAGTGAGTCCGCTTCCGCCTGCTCGACGGCGGCGATCGTCAGCTCCGGCATCCGCAGCTGGGCCAGCGTCACCTCGGCCGAGGTCGGCTGGGCGTCCGCCGGCAGCCACTGCTCCGGCTTCCAGGCCCCGCTGCGCAGGAGCGACTTGGGGCAGTGCGGGTAGACCTCCTCGATGCCCAGGACCAGCGCACTGGCCGGTGGCTTGCCGACGGCGGTCAGCCGCGACAGCAGCTCCGGGCTGGTGGAGACGCAGGCCCGGCCGTTCACCCTGAGCGTCGTGGTGCGCCCCGGGATGACGAACAGCAGCCCGGCCCGGCCGGTGGCGACGACGTTCCGCAGGGTGTCCAGCCGCTTGTTGCCGGTGGCGTCCGGTATCGCGACTGTCCGCGCGTCCAGGACGGCGACGAACCCGGGGGGTCCGCCGCGCGGGGAGACGTCGCAGTTGCCGTCGGCGTCCGCGCTGGCGACCAGGACCAGCGAGGAGCAGCCGATCAGCTTGCGCGTCTGGTCGGTGAGTTCGGTCATCTGTTTGCGCAGCGCCGTGTCCTTGGGCAGTTCGTAGACCCGGCGCAACGCGTCCTGATCGGACACGGCGTCGAGGCGGAGCGAGTCGAAGGCACTGCCGGCAAGGGATGGTGTCATGACCCCGACCCTAAGGGGCGGCCCTGCGGGCGGCCGAGGTCAGGACTCGAGGCCCAGCACCCGGTCGAAGTAGCCGGGCCCCGTGGCGGGCACGACCCGGGGGGCTTCGGTGTAGCGGTGGGCCCGGGTCTGCCAGGCGTGGTATCCGCTCATCCACATGGCCATCAACTCGACGTACCGCTCCACGGCAGCCGTCTCCTGGGCAGTGAGTCCCAACAGCGCACACGGGCCGGGCACCTGGAGCGCGAGCTCCTGGAACCGCACGACGCGCCGCCGGACTTCCGCGCCCGCCACGGCGATGGCCTCCTCGCGGGTGCAGCGGCGGGCGTGCGCGATGACCAGGACGAGGTTGTCCATGTCACCGCGCGCCTATTCCTTCTCCAGGGAGTAGACGTCGTCGCACATCAGCGTGACGTCGATGGCGGCCCGCTCGCCCAGCGAGAGCGGCAGGTCGGTGCCGGCGGTCCCCCGCCGGACCTGGAGGTGGGCCTCCAGGTCCGCCGGGATGCGCGTCGTCGGTGCTGCGCGCCCAGATGTCGGCGAACGCCACCGCGCGCGGGAGTCCGGCCCAGAGGTCCGTCGAACTGGTCGTCGAAGACGAAGAACAGCAGTCGGGCCGGTGAGGCAGATCCCGAGCGTTGCTGTGCCCGCTCGACGGTGACCGAAACCGGGCCGGGGCCCCGCCGGCGACGGACGTCGCCGGCGCAGGCCTGCCGGAAAGCGCTTGACCCGGGGTGGACGATGAAACCGTGATCTCCGAAGAACGCGCCGTCGAGCTCGCCGAGTCCCTCCTGGCCGAAGCCCGGTCGACGATGCCATGGAGCGGACCGGCTCCTGAACTGGCCGTGCACCACGTGGAGGAACACCCGGTCGGCTGGCTCGTGTTCTGGAACACGGCGGCGTACGCCCGGAGCGGTGACGCGCGCGACGGTTTCGGCTGCAGCATCCACTATCTGGTGGACCGGCACGACGGCAGCATCCACCACGTCCCGGACGCCACCTGGCAGGAGGAGCACTGGGAGGAGCACTACCTCTGGCAGACCAAGGGCATCAGGCCGCCCGACCAACTGGCCGCGGCGGTACGCGGGCTCGTGGAGTCCGCCGGAGCGGTGGCGGCCATGAGACACCTGCGCAAGCAGGCTCCGCGGCTGAGCCTGCAGGAAGCACGGTCCTACGTGGCGATCGTCCGGGACGGCACCGAACCGCCGGAAGAGCTGGCGAGCCTCACCCGGCCGGAGCCGAAATGGCCGCTTCTGCCCATCGAGACACTGGCCGGTCCGACGCAGTAGCGGCCCGGCTCTCGCTCCGCCTGCAACGCGCCGCCGGCGTCCCCGCTCGGCGGCGCGCTCGTCCCCCGCCGCGCGGGATGTGCCCCCCCCCCAACGCCAGTTGTCACCAGGGCGGGCCCGTGACCGGCACTCTTGCCAGATAGCCCCGGCGCCGTCGGGTGCATCCTCACAACCATGGTTGGCACCGACAGAACCCCGAGCCGCTTCCACTGGTCCCGGTGAGGCGGGGCAGCTGATCCACGATCATGATGAAGGCGACTCCGGCCAGGTAGCCGATGAGCACGGGCCTGGAGAGAAGGTCGGCCACGAAGCCGAGCCGGACGGCCCATGCGACCGAACAGAGCAGGCCGACGACGAGGGCCAGGGCTGCGGCGAGCGCCGCGTAGCGCGTGGGATCGCCGGCTGCCAGCGGCCCCACGGCCACGGCGGTCATGAGCGCGTTGGTCGAGTCCGGTCCGACGGACAGCAGGCGCGAGGTGCCGCTCAGGGCGTAGAGGAGCATGGCCGGCAGGACGGCCCACAGGCCGACGACCGGCGGCAGGCCGGCCCCACCCGCGTAAGCCATGACCTGCGGCACCAGGTAGGCGGCGACCGTGATCCCGGCCAGGGCGTCGCCCCGTAGCCAGCTCGTCCGGTAGCCACGGAAGGCGGGCGGGATCGCCGTGCGCCGTCCGTGCTTCGGCATGGCACCTCCGGAACTCCACGCGGGCTGAGGTCACATCGTGCCGGGCGGAGGGCTGCAATGAGGTGAAGCGCGCGAGCGAGCCGACCGCTACGTGCTGCTCTCCCGCAGACGGAAGCCGGTGACGATGTCGGGCCTGATCCGGATCGCGCCCGACGCAGTGCCCTCGACCCAAGGCTGCAGGAGATGCCCGTAGCGTTCGATCTCGCTGGGGGCGGTGACGACGGTGGCGTAGCCGGTGGCGACCACGCTCCACCCCAGGCGTTCGCCTTGATCGATGACGTCGGCTTCGTACGCGACGACCACCCCCGCATCCCCCTGGGCTGCGAGCACGGCTGCCAGCGTCGAGCCGTCCTGGACCTGGACGATGATGTCGCCGGCGTCGAGAAGGTGGTTGACCGGACGCACGGCGGGCAGCGCGTGACGGGTGAACACGATCCGGCCCAGTTCGACGGTGCCCAGCAACTGCAGCGCCTCGTCCGCGCTGAGCTCTTCCATCTGTCGTCCGGGCATGCTGACGGCAGGCGAGCTGGGGGTCGTAACGGCCGGGTCGCTCTTCATCGTGTGCATCCTTGGTCAAGCGGGCGGGACGCTGGCGCCCTTGCCCGCTGTCGGCTTCTCAAAGGGGCGTGGGCCGAGGGGCATGGCTTCGCAGCACCGCGAGCCGCCGGCTGTACTCCTCGTCGTCGATCTCGCCTCTGGCGAATCGTTCCGCGAGAAGCCTCTCGGCCCCCTTGTCGGAGGCTGGGTACGGCGCGGGTGCTGTGCGCCCGTCCGCACCGTCTCGCCTGAGGGCGCGGACCACGAGAACGGTCGCCGCCACGATCAGGGTCCAGACGATCAGCGTGGTGAGGGACATGGCGAACCATCCCCAGGCCCCCATGCCATGGCCATTCCAGTACATCGCACACCTACGGGGTGGACGGGGTCGACGGCCGCGTGCCGGCCATCCGCTGCCAGGATCTCCGGCTGCACCAACCCCGGGCATGGGCCGGTCGGCCCACAGTCGGGGCCACAGGGCCCATGCCCGGGACCGGCGGGAAGGCCAAGACTGAAGACGGACTCGAACAGGAGGCCGTCCATGAGTACCCATTCACCCACGCGTGTCTCCGAGGCGCTCCCCGCCGACTGTCGTTCCCGTCTGATGGAGCTGGCCCAAGAGGTCAACTTCGACGAAGGGACGCATCTCTTCCGCGAGGGTGGCCACGCCGACCGGTTCTGGATCGTCCGGTCCGGCACCGTGACCTTGGACGTCCATGTGCCCGGGCGGCGCGCCGCCGTCATCGAGAGCCTCGGCGCCGGCCAGCCGGTCGGCTGCTCGTGGCTCTTCAGGCCGTACTCCTGGCGTCTGGGCGCCGAAGCGACGACGCCCGTCCGCGCATACGAGTTCGACGCGGGGCGCGTACGAACGCTGATGGACGCCGACGCCGCCTTCGGCTCGGCCCTGGGCCACTGGGTCGGACAGCTCCTCGCCAACCGGCTGCAAGCCGCCCGCGTGCGCCTCCTCGATCTGTACGCACCCTATGGCAGCGGCAGCTTCCTCTGATCGTCCGCACAGCGAAGGAGCCGGTCATGCCCGCATCCCGCTACACCGTCAGTGACGTCATGACGCACACCGCCGTCGCCATCGGCCGGGAGGCGTCCTACAAGGAGATCGTCGAGCTGATGCACCAGTGGAAGGTCAGCGCGGTCCCCGTCCTGGAAGGCGAGGGCCGGGTCGTCGGCGTGGTCTCCGAGGCGGACCTGCTACCGAAAGAGGAGTTCCGGCGGACGGATCCCTCTCTACCCGGTCAGCTGGAGGAGGCGTCGAAAGCCGCCGGGGTGCTGGCCGAGGAACTCATGTCGAGCCCGGCGATCACCGTTCACCCTGACGCGCCCGTCGCCGAAGCCGCCCGGATCATGGCGCGCAAGCACGTCAAGCGCCTGCCCGTGGTCAACGCGCTCGGCATGCTGGAGGGCGTGGTCAGCCGCAGCGACCTCCTGAAGGTGTTCCTGCGGCCCGACGAGGAGCTCGAGGAGGAGATCCGCCAGAGCGTGCTCACCGAGCTGACACCCGGCGTGACCGTGGACTTCGCCGTACAGGACGGCGTCGTCACTCTGCGCGGCCCGCTGCGGGACCGGGCCCTGGTCCCCCTGCTCGCACGGGCGATCCGCGCGGTCGAGGGTGTCGTGGACGTCCGGATGGAGCTGAACGGCGCCGTCGCTGCCTAGCGCCTCCGCACGGCCAGGGGTGCGTTGCGCACCTCCCTGAGACAATTCGGATGGAAAGCATCATGGGGACCGAACCAGGGGCGATCATGTCCGATGAACCGAAGGCATCCGCCGAGGCGCCGATCAAGGTGTTCCTCCTGGACGACCACGAGGTGGTCCGGCGCGGGCTGCGTGACCTCCTGGACGCCGAGCCGGACATCACCGTCGTGGGCGAGGCGGGCACAGCCGAGCAGGCGCTGGCCCGCGGGCCGGCGCTGCGCCCGGACGTGGCCGTGCTCGACGTACGGCTGCCCGACAGCGACGGCATCACCGTCTGCCGCGAGTTGCGCTCCCGCATGCCCGGCCTGGCCTGTCTGATGCTGACGTCCTTCGATGACGAGGACGCGCTGCTGGACGCGATCATGGCGGGTGCCGCCGGGTACGTGCTGAAGCAGATCAAGGGTTCCGACCTGGTCTCCGCCGTACGGACGGTGGCCACCGGGCAGTCCATGCTGGACCCGGCCACCACCGCCCGTCTGATGCACTCCCTGCGGGACCCTGAGAGCGCCAAGGAACCGGAAGATGCCCGCCTGGCGGCTCTGTCAGAACGCGAGCGGGCAGTGCTGGAGCTCATCGGCGAGGGCCTCACCAACCGGCAGATCGCGAAGCAGCTCTACCTGTCCGAGAAGACGGTCAAGAACCACATCTCACGGCTGCTGGGAAAGCTCGGCGTGGAGCGGCGGGTCCAGGCTGCCGTCATCGCCGCCCAGGTACACGAGCACGACAGCGGGACTGCGAAGCAGTAGGAGCGTCGGCGACGGTCACTACGGGGGCGGGGCCAGGGGCACCTGCCACTCCAGGCGAGTGCCCGGCTCACCGTCGCCCCGCGCCGCGACGTCCATCCGGCCGCCCAGCCTTTCGGCACGCTCTGCAAGGTTCCGCAGTCCGCTGCGCCGGCCGGCTGCGGGCAGGCCGACGCCGTTGTCCGTCACGGTGAGGGTCAGGTTCCCATCGGCCGCAACGATCGAGACCTCGACGCGCGTGGCCTCGGCTCGGCGGGCGACGTTGGTGAGAGCTTCCCCCGCCACGGCGAGGACCTCGTCGGCGACAGCCGACGGTACGTCGGTGTCGATCAGCCCCTCCATTCTCAGGGCCGGCGCGAAGCCGAGGGCTGCAGCCGCCTCGTCCAGGGCCTGGACAGCGCGGGAGCGCAGCGTGGACGCCTCCCCGGGGACGTCGTGCTCGCGGAGCCCGAAGATGGTCGAGCGGATGATCTTGATCGTGGCGTCGAGGTCGTCCACGGCACGGGCGAGACGTTCGGACGCCTGGGGGTGGTCGACGAAGCGCTGGGCGCTCTGAAGGGTCATGCCGGTGGCGAAGAGGCGCTGGATGGCCAGGTCGTGCAGGTCGCGAGCGATGCGGTCGTGGTCCTCCAGCAGGCTCATCTGCTCGGTGTCGCGGCGCCGGTCGGCGAGCTCCAGCGCGAGGGCGGCCTGACCCGCGAACCCCGGAAGCGCGGCTACCTCCGTGGTGGCGAAGACGGGGCGACCGTGCCGCCGGGCGAGCATCAGGACGCCGCTGAGCTTTTCCTTGGTGCCCACGGTGACGGCCACGGCCGGGCCGAAGCCCGTCCACCGCTCAGGTTGCACAGTGACGCGCTCGTCGGTCGCCACGTCGGGACCCGTGATGAGGCCGTTGCGGGCCAGTGCGGCCTCGGCGAGAGTGCCCCGGGTGCTGGGCAGGACGATCCCGCGGTGCGCCTCGGCTCCCTCCCCGAGTGCGAGGGAGCCTCGCAGTTCACCGGCGGAGCCGAGCAGGTAGAAGACGCCCATGTCGGCGCTGGTGATGTCTTTGGCCCGTTCCAGCATGCCCTCGAGGACCTCTTCCTCGGGCGCTCCGGAGAGCAGGGCGCCGGTGATGTCGGAGCTGGCCTCCAGCCAGCGCTCGCGGAGTCGGACCTCCTCGAAGAGCCGGGCGTTCTCGATGGCGATGCCGGCCGCGACGGCGAGGGTGGACAGGACCGCCTCGTCCTCGGCGTCGAATTCGGCTCCGCCGCGTTTCTCGGTCAGGTAGAGGTTGCCGAAGACATCCTCTCGGACCCGGATCGGGACACCGAGGAAGGAGTGCATCGGGGGGTGGTGGTCCGGGAATCCGTAGGAGGCAGGGTGCTCGGACAGCTCCGACAGCCGGAGGGGTTCGGGACGGCGGATCAGCTCGCCGAGGATGCCGTGGCCGGAGGGCAGGTCTCCGATCTGTGCGCGGAGGCTGTCGCTGATGCCGACGGGCAGGAACTCGGCCAGCTTCCTGTCGTTCCCGATGACTCCGAGTGCCCCGTATTCGGCGTCCACGAGCACCACGGCGGCCTCGACGATGCCGTGCAGGACCTGTGGCAGGTCGAGTTCCCGGCCCACGGACATGACGGCCTCGAGCAGACCGTTCAGCCGGTCCCGCGTGCCTCTGACCTCGTCGATCCGTACCTGGAGCTCGTCCAGCAGTTCGTCGAGCCGCAGTCGAGGAACACCGCTGCCGGTGGGCTGTTCCCCTGTGCTCATGCCCACCTCCGGCCGGAAGCGATGGCGAGATGGCCACCACGTCCACGGTATGCCCGGCCCGAGGGCCCGGCCTTCCCACTCAGTGGGAGGCCATTGCGCCGTTCGGCCTCTGCTCGTGCCGCGGCGTGCCGTCGTCGTGCAGGTGCCGGACGTGGGCGTCCGGGCCGGGGAAGAAGACGGTGGTACGGCCGGTGTCGGACCAGCGCACGTCGTACGGCGGGGTGCCGTCGTCATGGTGCAGGGCGATGATTTCGCCGTCGCGGCCGGGCTTTCCGATGGTGGGGCCGCCGACGACGATCTGGTCGCCCACCTCGGCGTGGATCCCGTGCCCGTCGGCAGGTGAATGTGCGTTCATGGTCATGCCTTTCTGTGGAATGCACTGCGCAGGAGCCGGGCGGTGACGAATGCTGCGAGGGCTGCCGCGGTGGCGAGCCCCGTGCCGGCCCAGCCCACCGGCTGGGTGTCCAGCAGTGACTGCAGAGCGGGAACGTGTAGCGCAGCCATTGCCAGGAGGGCGGAGGCCGCCACGGAGGCCGGGAGGAAGAGGTTCTGGCTGGTGAACAACCGGGCCCTCAACCCCAGGGCCACGCCGAGCTGGGCCCCGAGCAGAGACAGGAAGAGCACGCTCTGCCAGGGCAGGCCCATGCCACGCGCGCCGACGCCGGCGATCAGGCTCAACGCCGTCACGGCCGCGGCCAGGATGAGGAGGCGTTGCCACACGCCTGCGGCCAGGATGTGCTGCCCGGGCGGACGGGGCGGGCGCCGCATGGCTTCCGGTGCGGCGGGTTCCGCTCCCATGGCCACGCCGGTCAGGCCGTGGGTGAGGAGGTTGATCCACAGGATCTGCCCCGCCCGCAGCGGCAGCGCCAGGCCGAGCAGGGGACCTGCCAGCATCACGAGGATCTCGGCGGCTCCGCCGGCCATGGCGTAGACGAGGAAGCGCCGGATGTTGTCGTAGACGCGGCGGCCTTCCTCGACGGCCGTGACCACGGTGGAGAGCTCGTCGTCCGTGAGGACGAGGTCGGCGGCCTGGCGGGCCACCTCCGTGCCGCGGGCGCCCATGGCGACGCCGATGTCGGCCTGGTGTAGGGCGGGGCCGTCATTGACGCCGTCCCCGGTCATGGCTGTCACGGCGCCGCGAGCCCGCCAGGCGTGGACGATGTCCAGCTTCTGCTGTGGATCGGTCCGGGCGAAGACCCGGACCGCCGTCAGGTCGGTGTCCGGCGCCGCGGCCAGCTCGGGTCCGGTGACCACCGCATCGGCCGGACCGTCCTCGACAAGGCCGATGCGCACGGCGATGGCGTGGGCGGTGGCGGGGTGGTCGCCGGTGATCATGACGGGTGTGATGCCGGCGGCGCGGCAGGCTGCCAAGGTGGCGGAGGCTGCCGCTTTCGGCGGATCGCTGATGGCGATCAGGCCGAGAAGGCCCAGTCCGCGTTCCGCCTCGGCGGCGGGCGGACTCCACTGGAGCCGTTCGGTGCCTGCCACCGCCAGGACCCTGAATCCGTGCGAGGCCAGCTCTGCTGCCCGTCGGCGGGCCCGGTCCAGGACCTCGGGCGGCTCGGCGAGCACCGTGGGAGCCAGGACGGCCTCGGGCGCTCCCTTGAGGCAGACCAGAACGTTGCCGTCGGGCAGATGGTGGAGGGTGGTCATCCGTTTGCGCAGGCTGTCGAACGGCGCCTCTCCGATCCGGGGACAGGCTCTTTGCAGCGCGGCAGGGTCGGGGCAGCCGGCCTTGGCAGCGGCTGCCAGCAGTGCGGCCTCCATGGGATCGCCCACGGCCGCCCACCTGTCGGATCCGCTCTGGGGCGGTTTCAGGCTCGCGTCGTTGCACAGTGCCGCCGTGGTGAGGAGCTCCTGCAGTGGGCGGAGCTGCTCGGGTGTCAGGGAGCGTCCGGAACGGGTCAGGGTTCCGTGGGGTTCGTATCCGCTGCCGGACACGTCCGCGGCTCCGGACGGCGTCCACACGTGCTGGACGACCATGCGGCCCTCGGTGAGGGTGCCGGTCTTGTCCGTGGCCAGCACACTCACCGAGCCGAGTGTCTCGACCGCCGGCAGGCGTCGGATCAAGGCGCCCCGGGCCGCCATGCGGCGGGCTCCGAGGGCGAGGGCGAGGGTGACGACGGCGGGCAGGGATTCGGGCACCGCGGCGACGGCCAGGCTGATGGCGGTGACGGCCATCGTGCTCACGCCGAGGCCGTGTACGAGGCCCAGGGCGAAGAACAGCACGCACAGGGCGAGGGTGGCTGCGGCCAGAATGCGGCCGAGGGAGGCGAGGCGGCGCTGGAGCGGGGTCGGCCCTTGTTCCCCGTCGAGGAGTGCTGCGATCCGGCCGAGGGCGCTGGAGGATCCGGTGGCCGTGGCGGTGGCGGTACCCCGGCCGCGCACCACGACGGTGCCGGCGCCGACCGTGTCACCGGGAGTTTTGGCGACGGGTTCCGATTCGCCGGTGAGCATGGACTCGTCCATCAGGAGAGCGGACGCCTCGGTGAGATCGGCGTCCGCGGCGACAATGTCTCCCTCCCCCAGGAGCAGGCTGTCACCCGGCACCACCAGCGCTGCCGCCACTTCGTGCGCTTCGCCGTCGCGCCGTACCCGTGCGTGCGGGGCGGAGAGAGCGGAGAGAGCGGCGACCGCCCGGTCCGCCCGGACCTCCTGGGTGACTCCCACGGTCGTGTTGAAGACGACCACCAGCCCGATGACGACGGCGTCCGGGTGGTCACCGATTGCGATGGTCAGGAGTGCGGCACCGAGGAGCACCATGATCAGCGGATCGCGCAGCTGGGCCAGTACCCGACGGTGGAGGGGTGTGGGTCGCGGCGGTTCCACCTCGTTGCGCCCGTAGCGGGCCAGTCGGCGCTCGGCCTCGGCCTGCGTCAGCCCCGCCGGGGCCGAGGAGCTGACGGACGGTGTGTCGATCGCGCGGCTGGTCATGGCGGGCTCAGCCGGTGGGGACGGTGATCACCGGGCAGTGCGCACGGTGCAGCAGGCCGTGGACCACGGATCCGATCCTCATGCCGGTGTATCCGCCGCGGCCGCGGCGGCCCACGACTACGGCCAGCGCGTGCTCGGCGGCCCGGGCCAGTTCCTCGACCGGGTGGCCGGTGAGGACCTCATGCGTCACGTGCACGTCCGGGTACTTTTCCGACAGGCCGGCGGTGGCCTCGGAGAGCAAGGTGCGCTGGGCCTGCAGCGCTACCTCCTCGTCGTCCAGCATGACGAGCGGCGGCTGCCACACGCAGACGACCCGCAGCGCAGCCCCCCGGAGGTCGGCCTCGTCGAAGGCGAAGGCCAGCGCGCCAGTGGCGGACGCGCTGCCGTCGATACCCGCGACGACGTAGGGCGGCTGCTGGCTGATGTGCTCGGCGTCGCCCACGACGACGACCGGGCAATCGGCCTGGGCGGTGACGGGGACCACGAGCGAACCGGCACTGAAGAACTCGGCGGTGCGGCTCAGGTGCCGGGATCCGAGGACGATCATGCGGGCGTCCCGCGCCGCACGGCCCAGGACGGGAGCCGGGAAACCGCTGAGCAGATCACCGGTGACGCTCACCTCGGGATGGCGGTCACGGACCCAGTTGCACGCTTGTCCGAGTCGGTCGGATCCGGCCTGTCGCAGGGCCGTCTGGCCGGGGGTGTCATCGACGTGATGGGTGTCGTGCTGGGGCGGTACCGCGAGCACCAGGCGCAGCGGGAGACGGCGCCGTAGCGCCTCGTCGGCGGCCCACGCCAGGGCAGTGTGCCAGTCCCGGCCCGGGTCGATGCCCACGACGATGTCATGGAGTCCTGTCTGGCGGCTGGTCATGACTGGCTCCCGAAGTCGCTGCCGGTCCGGGGGATGAGGAGGACGGGGCAGTGGGAGTGGTGCAGCAGGCTGTGCGTGGCCTTGCCCAGGTTGGGGGCGAGCCCGAGGGGCCCTGGAACCCGGCGGCCGCCCATGACGAGCAGGTCTGCGTGACGGGACGCCTCGACCAGGACGCCGGCCACGGAGATGCTCTTCTCCGCATCGGCCTGCACGTCCAGGTCGGGGAACTCGCCGCGGACCACGTCCGCGACGGCCCGCAGTGTCTCCGCGTGCCCGCCCGCGATCTCGTCGACGCCGTCGAGCATGCTGACCACCTCACCCACGGACTGGAGCACGTTCCACACGTGCAGCAGCCGCAGCGAGGCCTTGTGCAGCTCCGCCTCCTTGGCGGCGTACCGGGCGGCCAGGAGGTCGTGCTCATCGCGGATCGCCGCGAGGACCGTGCCGGTCTCCTCGGCCCCGTCGATGCCTCGGACGACGATGACGGGCGTCATGGCGATGGCCGCGGTGTCCAGTCCGACCGAGCCGAGCATGAGGGAGTTGAACCCGCCCAGGCCGCGGTTGCCCACCACGACCGTGCCGTGGAGCCCGCCGGCCCGGTGCAGACTGTCAACGGCGCCCGCGCGGCTGAATTCGGTGGTCACGGTCAGCCCGGGGTACTCGGCCGACACAGCCTTCGCCGTGTCGTCCAGGAGCGCCCGACCGTTGACGCGTACCCGTTCGATGGTCTCCGCCGACAGGTACAAGGCCCTGCCGTCGGTGTCGGCGCCGTAGACGATGTGAAGGGGACGGTCACGGCGCACAGCTTCCTTGGCCGCCCACAGGGCGGCGGCGCGCGCCGGCTCCGAGCCGTCCACGCCGACGATGACCGAGCTGGTGTCCGGAGTGCGGAATGTGCTTTCCACGATTCCTCCCAACCGAGAGCCGCTGAGGGACACCCCTCACCCTGGCACCCTCGACGCCCTGGGAAGAGGGCCGCCCGGGACCCCGGGCGGGGCCGTTCGGCCCTCGCTCACCAGCGGTCACCGGCGGATGGTTGGGGGCACACCCACACCGAACATCAGCCTCGCGTGACACGGCGGAACAGGAGGGCCTCATGAAGCGCCTCAAGGTGGCGGACCTGATGACGGACGAGGTCGTCTCCGTGGCCCCGGGTACCGCCTTCAAGGACGTCGCGAAGCTCCTCGCCCAGTACGACATCTCCGGAGTCCCTGTCCTGGACGACGAGGATCGTGTGGTGGGCGTCGTCTCGCAGACGGACCTACTCGCCCACACGATGTCGGGCTCCCATTCCGCCGGGCGGAGCAGCACGGCAGCTGGGCCGCCGTCCGCGGGCGGGGTCATGTCCGCGCCCGCGGTCACCGTCCATGCCGAAGAGACAGCGGCTGACGCCGCGCGGCTGATGACCCGCCGGAATATCGAACGCCTCCCCGTCGTGGATGTGGAGGACCGGCTCGTCGGCATCGTCACCCGCCGGGACCTGCTCCGCATGTTCCTGCGCCCGGACTCCGAGATACGCCGGCGTGCCACCGACGACGTCCTCACGGACGTGCTCGGTGTGCCGGCCGGTGACGTCGACGTCCACGTGGTGGACGGCATCGTCACCCTGGACGGCCAGGTCGAGCGCCGCAGTCAGCTCCCGGCCCTTCTCAGCCTCGTCGAACGGCTCGACGGGGTCGTCGCGGTGGCATCTCGTGTCACCGCCCGCACCGACGACACGGCAAGCACGCACGCGGACCATGCCCGGCACGCAATGCCCTGGTGATGAGCGCCGGATCGCACGAAAGGAAGGGGAGCAATGAAGAACCACGTGAGCGTCGGAGTCGACGGCTCTGCCGAGAGCCGGGCAGCAGCACGCTGGGCCGCGCAGGAAGCCGCCCTGAGGCAGGTGCCGCTACGTCTCGTGCACGCCGTCGACTGGCCCCTGGACCCGGTGTTCCCCGGACTGGGCCGCGAGGACGTGGACCGCTGGGCGGACCAGGCCCTGACCGAAGCTGCGCAGGAGCTGCACGGGCGCCACCCGAACTTGGAGATCACGACCCGCTGCCTGACAGCACGGCCGGCCGCCGCCCTCGCGGCCGAGGCCGCCGACGCCGGGCTGCTCGTTCTGGGATCGCGGGGCCTGGGCGGCCTGGGCGGATTCATCGTCGGCTCGGTGGCGCTGTCCACAGCGGTCGCGACCGACACGCCGGTCGTCCTCGTGCGCGTCGCCGACGACCAGGACGGCCCGGGCACGGACTCCAGCGCCGAGGTCGTCGTGGGTGTCGACATCCACGAAGCGTGCGACCGGGTACTCGCCTTCGCTTTCGAAGAGGCGGCACTGCGCGACTGCCCGCTGCGGGCCGTCCACGGCTGGAAGATGCCGGCCGCCTACAGCTACGTCCCGTTCTTCGACCCGGACAACGAACGGGACATCGGCAGGAGCGTCACACACATGGTGGAGGACACGCTGCTGCCCTGGCGGCACAAGTTCCCCGGCGTGAACGTCAGCCACGACGTCTTCATGGGATCGGCGGGCGAGCATCTCGTCCGGGCCGCGCAGGGCGCGCAACTCGTCGTCGTGGGACGCCATGTGCGCCGCTCGGCCCTCGGCGCGCACCTGGGCTCGGTCGCCCACGCGGTCCTGCACCAGGCAGCAGCCCCCGTGGCCGTCATCGCCCACGACTGAAGGAGCGGTACCGGGGCCGAAACCCGCCTCGAACCCTCCGGACGGCACTACCCACGGCCGGGTCGCCCTTCGGACCATCTCGAGTACCGGCCGGTTCATCGAGGAGGAAGGCCATGAAGCACCTGCGCAGCGTCGAGGACGTCATGACACACGCCGTGATCTCCGTCGACCAAGGAACCGCGTTCAAGGACATCGTGGAAGCGCTGCGGATGTGGAACGTCAGCGCGCTCCCCGTCCTGGCACAAGACGGACAGGTGGTCGGCGTCGTCTCCGAAGCCGACCTGCTGCTCAAGCCCCAAGGAACCGACACGGCCCACGACACCACGGCCGAGCAGCTGATGACCCGCCCGGCAGTGACCGTCACGAAGGACGCCCCCATCCCCGCCGCGGCGCGTCTGATGGCCCGCGGGCACCTCAAGCGCCTTCCCGTGGTCGACGGCGACGGCCGCCTCGTCGGCGTCGTCAGCCGCGGCGACCTGCTCAAGGTCTTCCTGCGGCCGGACGAGGACATCGGTGTCGAGATCCGCGAACTGATCACGTACCAGCTGATCCCGCACGGTTCCGCCGAAGTACACGTCCACGTCGCCAACGGCATCGTCTACCTCAACGGATCGCTGCCTGACCCCGCCATGGAAGACGTCGTCGTACGCGCCGCCGGCACCGTACCGGGCGTCGTCGACGTCAAGACGGATTTCACCGTCCCCGTCTCCGCATGAGGGCATCACCGCCATGAGGCACCGTAGCGTCGCGGACCTGATGACGCCCACCGCCGTCACCGTCCGGCGCACGACCGCATTCAGGGAGA
Organism: Streptomyces sp. A0592; assembly: GCF_004795115.1. Lineage (NCBI taxonomy): Bacteria > Bacillati > Actinomycetota > Actinomycetes > Kitasatosporales > Streptomycetaceae > Streptomyces > Streptomyces sp. A0592. Next base: position 125,716 of record NZ_SSBM01000018.1, on the reverse strand, counting down.
TCGCCAGGCTCCTGAAAGAGTTCGACATCACCGCCATGCCCGTGATCGACGAAACCGGGCACCCGGTCGGCGTCGTCTCCGAAGCCGACCTTCTCCGCCGGCGGCCCGCCGGTGGTGCGGCAACCGCCGAGGAGCTGATGACGAGCCCGGCCGTCACAGCCCGACCCGAGTGGAGCGTGGTCCGCGCGGCCCGGGTCATGCAGCGCCACCGGGTCAAGCGGCTGCCGGTCGTCGATGAGGAAGGCCGCGTGGTCGGCGTCCTCAGTCGTAGCGATCTGATCCAGCTCTTCCTCCGCCGCGACCACGCGATACAGGAAGAGATCCTCGAGGACGTCCTCACCCGGACTCTCCACCTGGCTCCTTCGGCCATCACCGTCGAAGTCGACGACGGCCTGGTGACGCTCAGCGGCACCATGCCGCGGCCCGGGCTGCTGCCCGTGGTGGTGCGTCTTTGCCAGAGCGTCGACGGGGTCGTCGACGTCGACAACAGACTGACCTGCGCCGAGGCCGAGCCGAGCTGAGCTGAGTGGGCAAGCAGGGGCCGGTCGGTCCCCGGATGGGCCGCTCGGTCCTTCCCAGGGCAGGACGAGCGGACGAGGCTGAGAGAAGCCGACCATACGACCCCGGGAGGAACACCATGTCGAACCGGATCACGGTAGGTCTGGACGGATCGGGCGCCGACACCGCCGCAGCCGACTGGGCCGCCCACGAGGCCGAACTGCGCGGCGCGGCGCTGGAACTCGTCCACGCGGAGGACTGGGCCCAGTACGGTCCCTTCGCCGTGCCGCTCCCCGAACCGCGTGAACAGTGGGCGGAGGAGCTCCTTTCGCGCACACGGGACCGGCTGCTGCGCGAACACCCCACCCTCGGCATCAGCACCCACGGCACCAAAGGGCTCGCGGCCTCCAAGGTCCTCGCCTCGTCCGCAGCCGAGGCGGACCTGCTCGTGCTCGGCTCACGCGGTCTCGGCACCGTCGCCGGGTTCATCGTGGGGTCGACCGGCTCGGCGACCATCCCCGAGACCGACACGCCCGTCGTCCTCGTGCGCTCCGTCGACGGCCAAGACAGTCCGCCCAGGCACGCAGGTGATGCCGGACCGGTGGTGCTCGGAGTGGACCTGCGCAGCAACTGCGACCGGCTCCTCGCTTTCGCCTGCGAGGAAGCGGACCGGCGGGCCTGCCCGCTCGTCGTCGTACACGGCTGGTCGCTCCCGCCGGTCTTCTCCTACGCTCCCGTCCTCGACCCCGGCGTCGAGAAGGAGATGGCCGACGGACTCGACACCACGCTCAGCGAGCTGCTGCGCCCCTGGGAGAAGAAGTACCCGCGGCTCGCCCTCGATGCCCGCATCGTCATCGGCCAGCCCGCCATCCAGATCCTGGACGCCGCGTCCGGCGCGGCACTCGTCGTGGTCGGCCGGCGAATCCGCCGTCCGGCACTCGGCGCCCGCATCGGCCCCATCACCCACGCGGTGATGCACCACGCCACCTCACCGGTCGCCGTCGTGGCGCACGACTGAGGCCGCACAGACAGGACCAGTCCCGTGACCGCAACACACCTCGACCCCGACACCGTCTTCCAGCTCGTCGGCGACGCCGTCACCGCCCCGTCCATGCACAACGCCCAGCCATGGAAGTTCGTATTCCATGCCGGCAGCGGCGCTCTCGCCCTGTACGGCGATCCGGAACGCGCGATGACGCGGACCGACCCGAACCACCGCAGCCTCCACCTCGGTTGCGCCGCAGCGCTGTTCAACCTGCGCGTGTCCGCGGCCTGGATCGGTCTCCCGGTCCGCATCCAGCTCTTGCCCGACGACGACGAACCATGGCTGTTCGCCACGGTGACCATCGACGAAACTGCGGGCGCGGACCGCGAGCTCGCCTCCCTGCACGACGCCGTCCGGCGTCGGCACACCAGCCGGTACCCCTTCAGCGAGGAGCCGGTGCCGACCGCACTGCTCGACGGTCTGTGGGCCGCCGCCCACTTGGAAGGCTGCCGCCTCACCGTCCCGGACACCTGGCACATCGACACCGTGCTCGGGTTGGTACGGGACGCAGAACACCGCGAGGAGATCGATCCGCTCGCCCGGGCGGATACCGCGGCCTGGGCCTCCCCCACGCAGGACGCTTCGGGCACGCGTAGTGCCGGCATTCCCGCCGCCGCGTTCGGACCGAAGGCTTCTGGCGGCCGCACACCCGTACGTGACTTCGGCTGGGCCAACCCGATACCGGATCGCGGCTGGGCCGTGTTCGAGAAGCGGCCGCAACTGGCGCTGCTGAGCACCCCGGGGGACACGAGAGCCGACTGGCTGCGCGCCGGCCAGGCAATGGAGCGGATCCTTCTGCAGGCCACTGCCGACGGCCTCGCCACGTCGATGACGTCACATCCCCTGGAATGGCCGGAGTTGCGCTGGACGGTTCGCGACCCGGTCGCGGCCATGGGACACGTGCACATGGTCTTCCGCCTCGGCTACGGCCCCGCAGGCCCCGACACGCCCCGCCGCCCGTTGACCGAGGTCCTGGAAATCCGGGAGTAGACACCACCAGCGCCTACCGCGGTTCAGTTCTTCCCGAGGGTGGCGGCGTGGCCGGGTACGGCGGTCTGCAGCTCCTTGGACGGACGCTCGCAGCCCGTGGACCGCGGCCTCGGCGGCAAGGTCAGCGACGGTACCGCCATGTACGCCAGGCCGGGAATGGGGGGAGCCGCGTAGATGGCGAGGCTGTCCCGCCTCGGGCGCACACCAGTGTTGGCCGAGCGCGCAGGCGAGCCAACGGCCATCGCCAGTCCGGCGGGCAGCAGGGTGAGCAAGCTGTCGGCTACTGGGCCAGGACGGGCAGTGGTGCCCTCGGCAGCCGTGTCGTGCTGGTGGACATCGGGGATGCCGTCGTTGTCGGCGTCAGTGTTCTCCGCCTCGTACAGCCGCCGGTAGACGGTGTTGCGCCGACGCAGCAGGACGGCTGCAAGGACCGCGGCGATCAGCGAGGCGACGAGCACGGCGGCCTTGACGTGCTCGCCGGTCCGGCCGCCGGGGAAGGCGAGTTCCCCGATGAGGAGGGCGACGGTGAAGCCGGGGTTATCAGTCCTGGAGTAAGGCGCAACACCATGCAGCGATGGCGGCGAGCACGAGTGCGGCGGCCGCGTAGAGCTCGGGCCGCTCGGCGGGCATCGGGTAGAAGGCAGCGCCCGCGATCGCGAGGATCGCGCCCCTCTCCAGCAGGGGCGAGGCCGGACAGCGAGCGGGGTGGCGGGTCATCGCGGGTCAGGACCCGGCAGGCGAGGCGTGGTGCAGGCGCGTACGGAGCGTTTCGGCGTGTGGCCGGCTGAGCCCGGAGTTTGTCGACCTGTTGGGTGGCGGCCTGCTCGTACTCGCGCATGCGCCGTAGCAGGGCCTCGCGCTCGCCGTGTCGAGGCCGGGCACGGCTGAACCTGCTCTGCACCGAGCAGCCCGGCGGAGCACGGGGTCATGTGGGCAGGCGGGGCGGGCGGGTTCCGAGGCTGGTGACGGCAGCCACGGCGGAGAGAGCGGCGAGGAGTACGAACAGGGCGGGGTAGCCGCCGAGCGGTGCCGCGAGGGCGGCGCCGGCGAAGGGGGCGAGGGCGGCAGCGGTGTGGGTTGGTGCGGCAAGGAGACCGGAGAGACGGCCGTAGTGGGTGGTGCCCCAGCGGTCGGTGACGGCAGTGGCCTGGAGGAGGGTGAGGTTGCCGCGGACTGTTCCCGCGACCACGGCGAGTGCGACCAGGAGTGCGTAGGGCCCGGCGATGACCCCGAGAGCGGCGGTGGTGAGGCCGCCGAGTCCGACCAGTGCGGTGGTTCGGGCGGTCTCGCCGGTGCGGCGGGCCAGGGTGGCGTAGAGGGTGCGGCCGAGTGTCTGTCCGGCGCCGCCGAGTCCGAGGGCCCAGGCGGCTTGGGAGGTGGTGTATCCGCGTTCGAGCAGGAGGGGAACGAGTCCCATCACGACGGCGTACATCGCGAACCCGGAGAGGGTGAAGGTGGCGGCCAGCATCCCGAACGCCCTGCTCCGCACCACGGAATCTCTGCCGTCGGCGGCATGGGCGGGGCCTTTGGCGGCGGGCGGCCAGGGCGCTTTGAGTGCGAGGGCGTGGGCGGGGATCGTAACGAGGGCGAGGATCGCGGCGAGCGCGGTGTAGGTGGCGCGCCAGGACATGTGGTCGGCGAGGACGGCGGTCAGGGGTGCGTAGAGCGTGGAGGCGAGACCGCCTGCGAGGGTGACGATGGTCAGGGCGTGGATGTTGTCGGGAGCCCACCAGCGGGTGAGGGCGGCGAAGGCGGGCTGGTAGAAGGTGGCGGCCATCGCCGCTCCGGCCAGCAGCCACCCTGCGGAGAAGACGGCGACGTTGGGGGCGGCTGCCACGGTGAGCAGGCTGAGCACGCCGAGGACGGAGCCGGCGGTCATGACGAGGCGGGGGCCGCGGTGGTCCAGGACGCGGCCGACGTAGATGCCGGTGAGGGCGGAGACGAGGAGGGCGGCGGAGAACGCGGCGGTGGTGGCGCCCGCGCTCCAGCCGGTGTCGGCGGTGATGGCGGGGTTCAGGACGGGGAAGGCGTAGTAGAGGATGCCCCAGCTGGTGATCTGGGTGACGCACAGGGCGGGCAGTGCGGCGCGCGGCCGCGACCGGACCCCCGTCCCGGTCGCGGCCACGCCGGCCTCGGTGTGCGGCATGGTGTTCAGCAGCCGCCGGAAGAGGGGGCGGGGGCGCCGACGGTGAGGGTCGCGGGCGCCGCGCAGCAGCCGCCGCCGCTGGTCTCTTCGGCGGCCGCGGGCTGGTCGAAGAGGCCGGCGCCGCCGCAGACTCCGGTCTCGGGGAGGGTGAGTTCGACGCGTTCGGCGGCTTCCTGGTCGCCGGCGAGGTGTGCGGCGATGGAGCGGACCTGCTCGTAGCCGGTCATGGCGAGGAAGGTGGGGGCGCGGCCGTAGGACTTCATGCCGACGAGGTAGACGCCCTGTTCGGGGTGGGACAGTTCGTTCACGCCGTGCGGGTAGACGGTGCCGCACGAGTGCTGGTTCGGATCGATCAGCGGCGCGAGCTCGACCGGTGCCTGGAGGCGCTCGTCCAGGCCCAGGCGCAGCTCGGAGACGAAGGACAGGTCGGGGCGCAGGCCGGTCAGGACGATGACCTCGTCGACCGCGTCGAGGCGGCGGCCGTCCTCGGCGACCAGGATCAGGCGGCCGTCGCTGTCGCGCTGGATGGCGTCGGTGCGGAAGCCGGTGACGGCGTCGGCGTAGCCGTTGTCGACGGCGGCCTTCGCGGCCAGGCCGAGGGCTCCGCGGGCGGGGAGCTGGTCGGCGCTGCCGCCGCCGAAGGTGGAGCCGGAGATACCGCGGCGCAGGATCCAGGTGGCATGTGTGCCGGTGGCGTCCTCGGCCTTGGCGAGGTCGGCGAGGTAGGCCAGCGCGGTGAAGGCGGAGGCGCCCGAGCCGATGACGGCGATGCGCTTGCCCGCGTACCGGGCCCGGGTGGCCGGGTTCTTGAGGTCGGGGATGCGGTAGGAGATCCGGTCGCCGGCAGCCTTCTCGCCGAGGGCGGGCAGGCCGTCGCCGCCGATGGGGCTCGGGGTGGACCAGGTGCCGGAGGCGTCGATGACGGCGGAGGCCAGGATGCGTTCCTCGGTGCCGTTCGCGTTCGCGAAGCGCACGGTGAAGGGCTGCTGCTCGCGGTCGGCGTCCACGATCCGGTCGCGGCCGAGGCGGGAGACGCCGGTGACGGTGGCGCCGTAGCGGACCCTTTCCCCGAGGACGTCAGCGAGGGGCTGGAGGTAGAGAGCGGCCCAGTCGGCGCCGGAGGGGTACGTCGCGCCGTCGGGTGCCGTCCAGCCGGTAGGAGCCAGAAGCTTCTCGGCGGCCGGGTCCACGAGCTCGGACCAGGTGGAGAACAGCCGAACGTGACCCCATTCGCGTACCGCGGTGGCGGCGGCCGCTCCGGCTTCCAGGACCAGGGGCTTGACGCCGCGCCCGGTGAGGTGGGCTGCGGCCGCAAGGCCGGCGGGGCCCGCTCCGATCACGGCGACGGGCAGGGCTTCGGTGGATGCGTTCACGACGGGCTCCCCTATTGATTCGACGTCTGTCGATGTCCTGACGTCTCAAGGATGCACTTGACATCGACGTTGGTCAACATAGACATCTGTCGAAGTTCAAAGGATGATGGGGGCATGTCCACTGTGAAGGTGTTGCCGCTGCTGGAGCCGGAGGCCGTGGCCCCGTGCTGCCCACCCCTGACCGAGCGCCCACTGACGGCCGAGGAGTCCGAACGGACCGCCCTGATGTTCAAGGCCCTCGGCGACCCGGTACGCCTGCGCCTGTTCTCCGCCGTCGCCTCCCACGAGGGCGGTGAGGCGTGCGTGTGCGACATCTCCGACGTCGGCGTCTCCCAGCCCACCGTCTCCCACCACCTGAAGAAGCTCCGCGAGGCGGGCCTGCTCTCCTCCGAACGGCGCGGGACCTGGGTGTACTACCGGGTCGAACCGACCGTCCTCGCGGCCATGGGTCAGCTCCTCACCCGCGCGGCCACCGCGTGAGCATCACCATCACGCCGCTGACCGACGGGCACGCTGACGAGGTCCTGGCGATCTACCAGGCGGGTATCGACGAGGGCAACGCCACCTTCGAGACCACCGCCCCGACCTGGGCCGAGTTCGACGCGGCGAGGCTGCCTGAGCACCGCTTCGCCGCGCTCGACACCGACGGCAAGTTGCTCGGCTGGGTTGCCGCCACCCGGGTCTCCGACCGTTGCGCGTACGCGGGCGTTGTCGAGCACTCCGTCTACGTCCACCCCGGCGCCCGGGGCCGCGGTGTCGCCGGGCAGCTCCTGGCGGCGCTGGTGGAGTCGACCGAGGCCGCGGGGATCTGGACGATCCAGTCCGGGATCTTCCCCGAGAACGCCGCCAGCCTCGCCGTCCACGCGCGGGCCGGATTCCGGGTCATCGGCATCCGCGAGCGCATCGGCCGCCATCGCGGCGCCTGGCGGGACGTGGTCCTGCTGGAGCGCCGCAGCCCAGGGGTCGGCTGATCGTGTATCGAGCGTTCGCGCCCGGGTGTCGGCGGCGGGGGCGATGATGCGTGGATGGCCATCGACATCGCGTGGGCGCGCACCGAACTCGCGCAACATCGTGAGGCGGCCCAGCGAGCCGACGTTGCGCTCGTGCGTGAAGCAGAGGTTCGCGAGCGCCTGGGTGACAACGCGCCCCAGATCAGCGCCTCAGCGATGCACCCGTGAGTCTGGGACGGCGCGAAAGCCCTATGGCAGAGCGGGCACTTTCGTGAGGCTGTCACTGCTGCCGCGCGGAAGCTGAACGCCGAAGCCCAGAACAGGGTCGGCCGGCCGCAGCGGCACCGGCGGCGTCCGTGAATCTCCCGCGCCAAGCCAGCGACACGTACACCAGCGCGACCAGGACGGGGACCTCGATGAGGGGGCCGACGACTCCGGACAGGGCCTGCCCGCTGGTGACGCCGAAGGTGGCGATGGCAACCGCGATGGCCAGCTCGAAGTTGTTGCCCGCCGCGGTGAACGCGAGCGTCGCGGTGCGGTCGTAGTGGAGACCGATGGCCTTGCCGAGGGCGAAGGTGCCGAACCACATCACCGCGAAGTAGACGAGTAGCGGGAGCGCGATCCGGGCGACGTCGAGCGGCTGGGAGGTGATGGTCGCGCCCTGGAGGGCGAAGAGGATGACGATCGTGAAGAGCAGCCCGTAGAGGGCGAAGGGGCCGATCTGCGGCAGGACCCTCGCCTCGTAGGTCTCGCGGCCCAGCTTCTTCTCGCCGATGCGTCGGGTCAGGAACCCCGCCAGCAGCGGGACGCCGAGGAAGATGACCACGTTGAGGGCGATCTTCCACATGGAGATGTCGAGGTGCTCTCCGTCGCCGAGACCGAGCCAACCGGGCAGCAGGTCGAGGTAGAACCAGCCCAGGACGCCGAAGGCCAGGACCTGGAAGACCGAGTTCAGGGCGACCAGGACGGCGGCGGCCTCTCGGTCGCCGCAAGCGAGGTCGTTCCAGATGATGACCATGGCGATGCAGCGGGCGAGGCCGACGATGATCAGGCCGGTCCGGTACTCGGGCAGGTCCGCGAGGAAGATCCAGGCCAGGACGAACATCAGGGCGGGGCCGAGGATCCAGTTGATGACCAGTGAGGAGATCATCAGCCTGCGGTCGCCGGTGACAGCGTCGAGCTTGTCGTAGCGGACCTTCGCCAGCACCGGGTACATCATGACGAGCAGGCCGACGGCGATCGGCAGGGAGATCCCGCCGATCTCCACCTTGGCGAGCGCGTCGTTCAGGCCGGGGATCAGCCGCCCGAGCCCGAGCCCGAGGCCCATGGCGATCAGGATCCAGACCGCGAGGAAGCGGTCCAGGGTCGAGAGCTTCCGGACGACCGAGACGTCTTCGGTCGCCGCGGGAGCTTGGGTGGGGGTCACGGACAGGCCCTCTTGTTCTCGGCAGCGGTGCGTGCGGAGGCGGCCAGGTCGGCGAACTGGCCGGCGAGCTGGGCGATGACGTCCGGGCGCAGCTTGTAGTAGACGTAGCGGCCGCACGGCTCGGTGTCCACGAGCCCGGCCTCCCTGAGCACCTTCAGATGGTTGGAGAGGTTGGTCTGCTTGGCACCGGTCTCCTCCACGAGGTGCGTGGTGCACAGCGTCTCGCGGGCGAGCAGGGTCACGATCTGGAGCCTGAGGGGGTCTGCGAGGACCCGGATCAGGTCAGCGTCGACTGACGTCATCATGGACTGATACTTTCACATCAGTGGTGACTGACACCACCGGGTCCTGATGTCATTGTCGGCTGATGCCCGCCTGCATACCTGCCTGGAGAAGAGACCCGTGTCCGAGAAGCCCTCCGTTCTGTTCGTCTGCGTCCACAACGCCGGCCGCTCGCAGATGGCCGCCGCATGGCTGACCCACCTCGCCGGTGACCGTGTCGAGGTCCGCTCCGCCGGTTCCGCCCCCGCGGCCTCGGTCAACCCGGCTGCGGTCGAGGCGATGCGCGAGGTCGGCATCGACATGTCCGCCCAGACGCCGAAGATCCTCACGATCGACGCGGTCAGGGCCTCGGACGTGTGCATCACCATGGGCTGCGGCGACACCTGCCCCGTCTTCCCGGGCAAGCGCTACCTCGACTGGAAGCTCGAAGACCCTGCGGGCCAGGGCGTGGAGGCCGTCCGCCCGATCCGCGACGAGATCAAGAGGCTCGTCGAGGACCTGATCGCTGAGATCACCCCGGAGCCCACAGCCTGAGCGACGTGCGCACGTTCGGGGAGGCCGCCAGCATTCCCGGTCTCCCCGAGCGGCCACCGACGCCGCCCTCTCGCAGAACTCTCACGAATGACCATCCGTGAGAGTTCTGCGAGAGCCCACGAAGTGATCACGTTTCCGCAGGTCGCCGTTCGCAAGAGCCCTCTTGGAACCCGCACGTTGCGCGAGGCGCTGCGGAAGCAGGGCCCCGCACTCGCGATCGTGCCCGCTCCCCGCCCCGCAAGGCCGGCTGTCGATACGCTGGCTCCGGACGGGGCGGGCAGCGAAGGGGAATCACGTGGGTGTGGGGGATCCGTTGACGCAAGTGCCTCGGCTGCGGCTGGACGAGCTGCTCGACGAGCTCCAAGCGCGTATCGACGCCGTACGCGGCACCCGCGACCGGGTGCACAGTCTGCTGGAGGCCGTCGTCTCGGTGGGCCGGGAGCTGGACCTGGCCCAGGTGCTACGCCGGATCGTGGAGGCAGCGGCCCTGCTCGTGGACGCCGACTACGGGGCGCTGGGGGTCATCGGCCCCGACGGCCGCACCCTGTCGCAGTTCCTGACCGTGGGGCTCGACGAGGAGGCCATCGCCGAAATCGGTCCCCTGCCGGCCGGTCACGGTCTGCTCGGGCAGGTCATCCACCACCCTGAGCCCTTGCGCCTCACCGATCTCGGCGCGCACACCTCGTCGTACGGCTTTCCGCCGCACCACCCGCCGATGCGCACGTTTCTCGGCGTGCCGATCCGGGTGCGGGACGAGGTGTTCGGGAACCTCTATCTGACCGACAAGCGGGGCGGCGTCGATTTCGACACCGAGGACGAGACGGTGATCTCCACCCTCTCGGTGGCGGCGGGCGTGGCGATCGACAACGCGCGGCTGTACGAGGCGTCGCAGCGCCAGCAGCTGTGGCTCAAGGCCAATGCGGAGATCACCGAGAGCCTGCTGTCGGGCAGTTCCCGTCCGGCGGTGCTGGAGCTCATCGCCCTCCGGGCCCGGGAGATCACGGGCGCCCGGATCTCGGACATCTCCATGCCGGTTCCCGGCGCCGAGGGGTTGTTCGTGGAGTTCGCGGCCGGTGCGGACAGCAAGGCCCGGCAGGCACTCGTCGTCCCTTTCGCGGGATCCCTCTCGGGAACCGCTCACCGGACCGGGCAACCCGTGGCGGTCGTTCACGCCTCGGACGACGACCGCTATCCGGCCGATGCCCAGACACAGGGCGGGCTGGGTCCTGCCGTCGCGGTCCCGTTGGGCACCGCCGGAGGAGAGAGCAGGGGCGTGCTCCTCCTCGCGCGCGCAGCCGGCGAGCCCGTCTTCGGCGAGAACGAGTTGGAGCCGCTCGTCGCCTTCGCGGGTCAGGCGGCAATCGCCTTGGAGCTGGCGGAGCGGCGACGTGACGCCGAGCAGATAGCACTGCTGGAGGAGCGCGACCGGATCGCGAGAGACCTGCACGATCTGGCCATCCAGCGGCTCTTCGCCACGGGAATGACCCTCCAGAGCGCCGCACGGCTCGTCGAGCACGAGGGGGCCGCCGAGCGCATCAGCCGTGCGGTCGACGACCTGGACGAGACAATCAAGATCATCCGGTCGACGATCTTCGGTCTGCGCACCAAGGACCGTGAGAGCGGACCGGGTCTGCGGGCCCGCGCTGCCCGGGCGGTCGGCGACGCGGCCACCACCCTCGGCCATCCGCCGCGTCTGAGCATGGAGGGCCTGCTCGACACGGACGTCCCGTCCGAGGTGGCCGACCACGTCATGGCGGCGCTGGGCGAGCTCCTGAGCAACGCCGCGCGCCACGCGGGGGCGACCAGGGTCGCCGTGGCCCTCAAGGCGGAACCGGGCGAGATCGTGCTGACGGTCTCCGACAACGGCAGGGGTATCCCGGTCCAGGGCCGCAGGAGCGGTCTGCTCAACCTCGACGACCGGGCGCGGAGCCTGGGCGGGTCCTTCACCGTGGACACCCCCGACGACGGGGGCAGCCGACTGGTCTGGCGGGCACCGCTCCCCACCGGGAGCTGAGGGGACCGACTCGATCATCCCCGGGCAGCCGTCTCCGGCAGCGTCCTCTCCGCTTCCAGCCGGAATCCGGTGACGAGGTCGGGGCGGATCCGCAGGGCTCGGGTCGTGGGGCGCCCCACCCAGGGACGCAGCAGGGAAGCGACCCGGGCCGCTTCGTCGGCGTCGGTCACCGGGCACGCGTAGCCGGTGATGACGACGCTCCAGCCGAGGTGGGTGACGGGATCGATGGCGTCCGCTCCGCAGGCGACGACCACACCGGCCCCCGCGCTGGGCCGAACATCCCCTTTCCCCGGGTGCCCCGTCGCGCGGGAAAGGGCCGGATGAGGGCCATCGGCCCTGTCCGTTCGGCCCCTTCGACAGGCAGGATGCGGGAGTTCGTCCTCCCAGGACGAACCCAGGCGAAGGAGTTGTGTCATGACCGACAGCGGTGGCCCTTCCCCCACCAGGACGCCGATCACGGTCTTCCTCCTCGACGACCACGAGGTCGTACGCCGAGGGGTGCACGACCTGCTGGACGCGGAGCCCGACCTGAACGTGGTCGGTGAGGCGGGCACGGCGGAACAGGCCCTGATCCGCATCCCCGCGCTGCGTCCCCAGGTGGCGGTCCTCGACGTACGGCTCCAGGACGGTGACGGCGTGAGCGTGTGCCGTGAGCTGCGCTCGCGGATGCCCGAGCTGGCCTGCCTGATGCTCACCTCGTTCGACGACGAGGAGGCCCTGCTGGACGCCGTGATGGCGGGCGCCTCCGGTTACGTGCTGAAGCAGATCACCGGAACCGACCTGGTCACCGCCGTCCGCACGGTCGCGGCCGGCCAGTCCATGCTCGATCCCGGAGCCACGACCCGGCTGATGGCCCGCATGCGCGGCGACGTCCCCAAGGAGGAGCAGGTCCCCGGTCTGCCCGGCTTCACCGACCGGGAGAAGGAGGTCCTCGTCCTGGTCAGCGAGGGACTCACCAACCGGGAAATCGGCAAACGGATGTACCTCGCGGAGAAGACAGTCAAGAACATCATCTCGCGCCTGTTCACCAAACTGGGCGTGGAGTGCCGCGTCCAAGCCGCCGTGATCGCCAGTCACACGCTGGTCCCGCCGAGCCAGCGCCCCGTCCCGTCCGCCGAATAGTCGACGGACCGGGCACGCTGTACCTCGGCGTGCCCGGCCCTCCGCCCTGACCCGGGCCGGATCAGGCGTGCGGGACCACGGCGACAGGACAGACCGCGTGGTGCAGGACGGCATGGGCCACGGACCCGATGTGCGCCCCCACCGCCGACTCGCGGACGCGGCGGCCCACAACGAGCAGCTGCGCGTCCGACGCGGCGCTGAGCAGCACCTGGCCACCGCTGCCCTGTTCCACGTGCGCGATGACTTCGACCGCCGGGTACTTCAGCCGCCACGGCTCCAGCGCCTGCTCCAGCGCGGCCTTCTCGTACGGCTCCAGGCCACCGAACTGGTCGGCGATCCACATCGACCCGGGACTGTAGCCGTAGACCGGCGGCAGGCTCCAGGCACGGACCGCACGGAGCGGCACCCTGCGTACCGCGGCCGCCTCGAAGGCGACGCGCAGCACCTCGGCGGACTCCTCCACGCCGCCCTGCTGTCCGACGACGACCTCGCCCTCTTCCGGCACGGCCACCGGCCTGCCGTGCGAGGAGCGCACGGAGACCACGGGGCACTCGGCGGCGGCGATCACCTGCCGACCGTATGAGCCGAGCAGGAAACCGACCAGGGCTCCGTACCCGCGCGAGCCGAGGACCAGGATCTCAGCGCCCTTGGCGGCGTGCAGCAGGGCCGGCACGGGCGCGTCGGAGAGCACTTCCGCGGTGAGGGCCAGCCCCGGGTACCGGCGGGTGAGCTCGCCCTCGACCTCCTTCAGGAGGTCGTCGGCGCGGCGCGCTTCGGTGTTGCGGTCCTGGACGACCGGGCCGGCGAGCGGCTGCCACAGCCAGGCATGGACCACGTGCAAGGGCAGGTCACGCCGTACGGCCTCCCGGGCGGCCCAGTCCGCCGCGGCCCGGCTCTGAGGGGATCCGTCCACTCCGACAACCAGGGTGTCCTTCACGAGTCTGTCCTCCGTACCGATGCCGGGGCATCGAGGGTCGGCCGTCAGGTCAGCGGCGCCGGCCGGGGGACCGGCACCGCTGACCTCACCCTCCCGGCTGAACGCCGTGGCACACAGGGGCCAACAGTCCCTCCCCCAGGGCCGGTCCTCCCCTCGCGGCGCCGACGCGGGGACGGCAGTGTGGAGGCGTCGGCTCAGTCGACGAACGTCCCGGACCGTCGTACTCAGGAGCGGGCATGACCTCGTACCCCATCTCGGAGCTCGACGCGCACTGGCGCGCAGCCAACTATCTGGCAGTCGGCCAGATCTACCTCATGGACAACCCGCTGCTCACCGAGCCGCTACGGCCGGAGCACATCAAGCCGCGGCTGCTCGGCCACTGGGGCACTTCCCCCGGCCTGAACCTCGTCCACACCCACCTCAACCGTGTGATCAAGGACCGCTCGCTCGACGCCCTGTGCGTGTGGGGTCCGGGCCACGGCGGTCCGGCCATCCTCGCCAACTCCTGGCTGGAAGGCACGTACACCGAGACCTACCCGGGCATCACGCGGGACGCGGTCGGCATGGGCGCGCTGTTTCGGCAGTTCTCCTTCCCCGGCGGCGTGCCGAGCCACGTGGCCCCCGAGACGCCCGGCTCCATCCACGAGGGCGGCGAGCTCGGTTACGCCCTCGCCCACGCCTACGGAGCCGCCTTCGACCACCCCGGCCTGCTGGTCGCCTGCGTCATCGGGGACGGCGAGGCCGAGACGGGGCCGCTGGCCGCGTCCTGGCACTCGAACAAGTTCCTCGACCCGGTCCACGACGGCGCGGTCCTGCCGATCCTGCACCTCAACGGCTACAAGATCGCCAATCCGACGGTGCTGTCCCGGATCCCTGCGGACGAGCTCGATGCGCTGCTGCGCGGTTACGGGCACGATCCGCTGTACGTGACCGGCAGCGACCCCGCCCAGGTCCATCACGCCATGGCCCGCGCCGTGGACCACGCCGTGGACCGCATCGCGCTCATTCAGCATGAAGCCCGGACAGCGGGTACCGGCACGCAGTGCGAGCGCGCACGCTGGCCGATGATCGTGCTGCGCACCCCCAAGGGCTGGACCGGCCCCGCGACCGTCGACGGCGACCCGGTAGAGGGCACGTGGCGGGCTCACCAGGTCCCACTGGCCGGGGTACGCGAGAACCCGGCGCACCTGAAGCAGCTGGAGGACTGGCTGCGCTCGTACCGGCCGCAGGAGCTCTTCGACGCCGACGGGCGCCCCACCGAGCAGGTCCTCGCCTGCCTCCCGCAGGGCGATCACCGCCTGGGCGCCGTCCCGTACGCGAACGGTGGCCGGCTGCTGCGGCCCCTCCCGCTGCCCGCTCTCGACACCTACGCCGTCCCTGTCGAAAAGCGAGGCAGCAGCCTCCACGAACCGACCCGCGTCCTGGGGCGCCTGCTGACCCAGATCATGCGCGACACCGCCGCGCGGCGGGACTTCAGGGTCGTCGGACCGGATGAGACCGCCTCGAACCGGCTGGACGACCTGTACGACGCCACCGGAAAAGCCTGGCAAGGCATGACGGAGACGACGGACCGCAACCTGTCCCGCGACGGCCGCGTCATGGAGATCCTGTCCGAACACGTCTGCCAGGGCTGGCTGGAGGGATACCTCCTCACCGGCCGCCACGGACTCTTCTCCACCTACGAAGCCTTCGCGCACATCGTCGACTCCATGGTCGGCCAGCACATCAAGTGGCTCAAGGCATCGCGCGAGTTGTCCTGGCGGGCCCCGATCGCATCTCTCAACTACCTGCTCACCTCGCACGTCTGGCGCCAGGACAACAACGGCTTCTCCCACCAGGACCCCGGATTTGTCGACCACGTCCTCAACAAGAGCCCCGAGGTCGTACGGGTCTACCTGCCGCCGGACGCCAACACCCTCCTCGCCGTGGCCGACCACGCCCTGAGCAGCCGCGATCAGGTCAACGTGATCGTCGCCGGCAAGCAGCCCTGCTTCGACTGGCTGCCGATCGACGAGGCCCGCACCCACGTGACGCGCGGTGCCGGCGTCTGGGAGTGGGCGGGAACCGACCACGGCTCCCGCGAACCGGACGTCGTACTCGCCTGCGCCGGTGACGTGCCCACCATGGAGGTGCTGGCCGCCGCGGCTCTGCTCCGCGAGCACCTCCCCTCGCTGGCCGTCCGCGTCGTCAACGTCGTCGACATCGCCCGGCTCATGCCCCACGAGGAACACCCCCACGGCATGACGAGTGCCGAGTACGACGCGCTCTTCACCACCGACAAGCCGGTGATCTTCGCCTACCACGGCTACCCGTGGCTCATCCACCGGCTGGCCTACCGCCGCACCGGCCACCCGAATCTGCACGTGCGGGGGTACAAGGAGTCCGGAACGACGACCACCCCCTTCGACATGGTCGTGCGCAACGACATGGACCGGTACCGGCTCGTGATGGACGTCATCGACCGCGTCCCTGGCCTGGCCGGCCGGGCCGAGGGGCTGCGTCAGGCCATGGCCGACCAGCGCATCCGCCACCACGACTGGATCCGCGAGCACGGCACCGACCTCCCGGAGGTCGCGGACTGGTCCTGGCCGTATTGAGGCCACCGCGGACTCGGGCACGGGGTCGGCCGCTGCTCCGGCCTCTCGACCGCAGCTGCGCTCACGGCGCGAGGTCTCGGCGTTGGAGCAGGAGGTGAGCCAGCAGGATGCCCAGCACTCCCGCTCCGACAAGGATCCCGAGCTGGGGCCAGAGCACGGCGCCTTTGGCCAAGGCGTCGCCCGGGGCGTAGTAGTGGAACGGGCTCAGGAACCTCAGCGGGGCTGCCGGGGCCCATGCCAGAGCGATGAAGTTGACGGCGAATCCCACGGCTCCGATCGCGATGGTCGCGCCGACCACCTGGGCCCGCCGTCGTCCCGCCGCCGATACGGCCATCGCCGGCCCGATCAGGCACAGGGCGAAGCCGAGGCCCATGACCCCGGCGGCGAACACTCCGCCGATCGGCACCGCCCGGTGGATGTCCGGCGACAGCGCCACCCCCACCGCGACCGTGACGGTCGCTGCCAGGTTCAGGGCCACGGCCGCGAGTACGAGTGCGGCCGTTCGTTCGGTCAGCAGCCGGGTGCGGCTGACCGGACGCACCATGACGAGTTCCACGGTTCCGGATTCCACGTCCGCTGCCACCGCGGCCGCGGCGAGCGAACCGATCGCGGTGAGCTGCATGGCGATGCAGAACGGGTGGGTGAGGCCGGCGCCCAGCAGCCCGGGGTAGCTGGCGATCGACACGTCGCCGCTGGACCCGCTGAAGGCCCGGTAGGCCGAGGGCGGTCCCTTCCCGTCCCCCGAGAAGAGCTGACCGGGCGGGATCGCGTTGGCGACCACGACGATGAGCGCCTCGAAGACGGCCATCCCGACGATCAGGGCGACCAGCATCCGGCGCCGCCGGTACAGGGCGAGCCACAACAGCGGCCACTGCCGTTTCACGGCTTCTCCCGCACGGCGCCGTTGCGATACAGGTCCATGAAGGCCTCGTCCAGCCCGGCTTCCTCCACCGTGACGTCGTCCACCGGCAGGCCGAGCAGTGTGCGCAGGGCGCCCACCACCTCGCTCGGGGGTACGAGCAGTTCCACCCGGCCCCCGTGCCAGCGCGGGGCCCAACGCTCTGCGTCGCCCAGTGGCCGTGCTCCCTGCCCGTCCGCGAAGGACAGCCTGATGCGTCGGGCACGGGCCTCGCGCAGGCCGGCGACGCTCTGGACCGTGACCAGTCGTCCGTCCCGGATGATCGCCACCCGCTCGCACGTGCGCTGCACCTCCGGCAGGATGTGGCTGGAGAGCAGCACGGTGCGTCCGTTGGCAGCCGCCTCGCCCAGCAGTGCGAAGAACGTCTCCTGGACCAACGGGTCGAGTCCCTCGGTCGGTTCGTCGAGCACCACCAGGTGCGGATCGTGCTGCATCGCCTGCACCAGCCCGAGCTTCTGTTTCATGCCCCGCGAGTAGCCCCCGACGGGGCGGGAGAGGACCGCGCGCGTCAGCTCCAGCCGGTCGCACAGCTCACCGCGGCGGGGCACAGGTGCTCCCTGGAGCGCGGACAGCAGATCGAGCGTCTCCGCTCCGGAGAGTTCCGGGTACAGGCGCAGTTCACCCGGCAGGTACCCCAGCTGTGGGGCCACCCGGCGGTGATCTGCGATGGGGTCCAGACCGAGTACTCTCACGCGTCCCTCACTCGGCCGGAGCAGCCCGGTCAGGCACCGCAGCGTGGTCGTCTTTCCCGCGCCGTTCGGACCGAGGAAGCCGAACACCTCACCTGGTTCCACAGTGAGGCTCAGGCGGTCGACTCCCATGACCGGCCCGTACCGCTTGGTCAGCCCGGTCAGCTCGATCGCCGGCCCGTCACCCATGGGTCCAGTCTGAGCCCACTGCCGCAGAGCCGCCCTCTCACCCAAGGTCGTAGGCCGTGAGGGGAGCGTGCTGCGGTGCGGCGCCCGCTGCTGCCATGTCTCCGTAGGCGGTGCGCTTGAGCTGTTCCGCCAGGTTCTCCAGTGCCCGGGCGGCCGCGAGTTCGTCGCCGATCTCGGGCACGTCCTTGTCCGCGGGGTTGCAGCGCGCGGTGCCGTGGCCCGTGAGACGGGTGGTTGCGGTGTCGAGTTCTACGCGGACCTTGGTCGCGTGGTCTTCCTCGAAGAGGTAGACGTGGGTCTTCCATTCGGTCGTGTGCGACATGGCATTCCTCCGGTGGGTCAAATGCGGTGGTGTCGGCGTCGGGCCCAGCGTCGGATCTCGTCGCTTCCCCAGACCAGCGGTGGGAAGACCGCGATGAGGAGGACGACGTCCAGCGGGAGGGCGGCGGTGCCGAAGAGGCTCTGGAGTGGCGGCGCGTACACGAGCGCCGCGGTGAAGACGAGTTCGAAGGCGATGCCGGCCAGCAGCAGCGGGTTGCTGAAGAAGCCGACGTCGCGCAGGGCCGCGTGGTCGGTTCGGGCGGCGATGGCCGTGCCGACCTGGCAGGTGACGATGCCCGCGAAGGTGGCGGTGGTCGCGGTGAGGTAGGCGTGGTGCAGGGGGGTCCCGGGTCCGGTGGGGTCGCCGGGGTGCCAGCCTGCGCGCCACAGGACATAGAAGAACGCGGTCATGACGAGGACCGCGGAGACGGTGCCGAGCCAGCCCCAGCTGCGCACGAGCATGTCCTTGTTGATCACGCTTTGGGAACTGGGCCGGGGCGGTCGGGACATGACCCCCGGCTCGGCGCGCTCACGGCCGAGGGCAAGGGCGGGAAGGGTCTCGGTACCCAGGTCGATGGCGAGGATCTGCAGGACGGTCAGCGGCAGCGGCACGGCCCCGGCGGAGAGGGCGAACACCAGGAAGGGCACGACCTCGGGGGTGAGGTGGGCAAAGATGTAGACGATGAACTTCCGGACGTTGTCGTAGACACGGCGGCCGGACTCGATGGCCGTGACGATGGTGGCGAAGTTGTCGTCGGTCAGGACCATGGTCGACGCCTCGCGGGCGACGTCGGTGCCCGAGAGGCCCATGGCCACGCCGATGTGGGCACGGTGCAGGGCCGGGGCGTCGTTCACCCCGTCGCCGGTCATGGCCACGATCTGGCCGTGCGCCCGGAGGGCATCGGCCACTTTCAGCTTGGTCTCGGGCGAGGAGCGGGCGAAGACGATCTCCGTGCCGTCCTGGCGGAGGAGGTGGTCCAGCTCGTGGTCGTCGATCGCCTCGGACTGGGCGATGACCTGCAGATTCGGTGTACCGATGCCGACGGCGCGGGCCACGGCGGCGGCGGTGGCACCGTTGTCGCCGGTGACGATGTGGACGGTGAGGCCCGCCTCGTGGCAGCGCCGGACCGCGGCGGCGACCTCGGGGCGCGGCGGATCGTACAGGCCGACCAGCCCGAGCAGGTGAAGGTCCCGCTCCACGGCCTGCCGCTGCGACATTGCAGCCGCCGTGTCGGACGGCAGTTCACGTACCGCGACGGCCAGCACGCGCATGCCGTCCGCGGCCAGGGTGTCGGCGGCGTCCTGGGCCTCCTCGGTGGGCTCTCCTGCGGCCAGTAGCGCCAGGACGGCCTCGGGGGCGCCCTTGACGATCACGCGGAGGCTGCCGGGTTCCCCGTCTTGGACCACAGACATGCGACGCAGGCGCGGGTCGAAGCGGAAGCAGGCTCGGCGGCGGGCGTCCCGGTCGGCCGGGTCGAGCGGCGCAGCATGTTGTGCGGCTCCTTCCACCAGCGCGATCTCGGTCGGGTCGCCGTGCAGCCGGCCGTCCCTCTCGCGGGTGACGGTCGTGCACTGGGCGGCGGCACGGACCAGTTCGGCGCCCTCCGAACCGCTCGCCTCCGGGTGGGGCGGAGTCCAGGTGGCGTGCAGGCTCATCCGGTTGCGGGTGAGGGTGCCGGTCTTGTCGGTGCAGATGACGTTGGTGGAGCCGAGGGTCTCCACCGCGCTCAGCCGCTTGACCACCGCGCCCTGCCGGGCGAGGACGCGGACGCCCACGGCGAGGGCGAGGGTGATGGTGGGCAGCAGTCCTTCGGGCACGTTCGCGACGAGCAGGCCGATGGCGAACATGAGCGAGTCGGTCAGCGGCAGGCCGACCGCCACTCCCGTCACGAGGAAGACGGCGCCCATGCCGACCGCGACCGCTGCGATCAGCCAGGCGACCTTCTTGACCTGCGTCTCCAGTGGACTCGGTTCGCGGCGGGTGCGCTGGCTGAGGGCAGCGATCCGGCCGAGTTCGGTGTGGTCTCCGGTGGCGAAGACGATCGCCTGCGCCTGCCCCTCGGTGGCGGTGGTGCCGCTGAAGACGAGGTTGGGCTCCTGCAGCAGGGAAAGGCCTTCCAGCCCCGGGCCGGCAAGACGCTCGACGGGGGTGGACTCGCCCGTCAGCATGGAAAGGTCGGCCTCGATTCCTCCCTCGGTCAGGCGGGCGTCGGCGGGTACCCGGTCGCCCTCGTCGAGGGCGATGAGGTCGCCGGGAACCAGCTCCCGCGCCGGGATGCGCTGTACCTGTCCGTCGCGGATCACCCGGGCCTGTGCGGGAAGGAATCGGGCCAGGGTTTCGACGGCCTTCTCGGCCTGCTGTTCCTGGACGAGGGCGAATCCGGCGTTGACGAGGATGACCGCGACGATCGCCCAGCCGAGCACCGGTATGGATGCGGTGAAGGCGAGGGCCGCCGCAGCCCACAGCAGCAGTGCCAGCGGGTGGACCAGTTGCCGCAGCAGTTCCCTCAGGACACTTGTCCGGGCGGTGCGGCGGACCTCGTTCGGGCCGTAGACGGCCAGCCGGCGTGCCGCCTCCCGGCTCGACAGGCCCAGAGGGCCGGTGTGCAGCTCGCGACGGAGCAGGGGAAGGGGTTCCAGGGGATCCGGCGCGGTGTCCGGCCCGAGGTCCGGGCCGGCGCCGGTGTCAGTCATCGCCGGCTCCCTGACCGGGGCGAAGGCGGCCGGACCAGAGGGGCTCGATGCTCGCCCACTCGGATTCCCAGGCCCGTATGCTGCGCGCGTCTACGATTCGCAGGCGCACCACGACGAGGGCGCTGCCTGCGAGCACGATCCCGGCCAGCGCTCCGGCGCCGACTCCGACCGCCTTCAGAGCGATGTCGGCCTGGCCGGGCGGCGCTGTGGCCGCACTGCCGTTCCCGTCGACCGACACCCGGACCGTGTCACCGTTCCGGGTTCCTGCCGGAACGGGAATGGTCGCCGTGTGCGGGCGCTGAGAGGGGTAGCGCCACGTGGCGCTCGCCACGGTGACAGGCCGGCTGCTCGGCTGGTCTCCCGCTCGGTAGGTGGCCTCGCTGACCGTGGTGGCCGTCACGGTGTGCCGGTGGCGCGCGATGTCCTCGGCAGCGCGGTTGCCGTCCGTCCAAGCGGCTCGTCCGAGGGCGACACCGGCGATGACGGCCAGGAGGCAGGTCAGCGCGAAGGCGGCATGCATTCGGGTCCGGGCGCGGTCGGCATCCCGCCTGAGCGGGTTGCCCCCCGTCCCTTGCGTCCGCTGTCGCATGGCACGCCTCCGTGCTGGTGCGTGCCGAGCAGGGCCGTCCCTTCAGGCGGCGACGAGCTCGGCGCTGATGTGGTGGGCCCACTTCTGGATCCGTTCGGGGTTGCGGAAATCGCCGCCCTTGCCCTGGCGGGTCAGTGCCTTGGCGAGGAATCCCGGGGTGTGGGCCGTGATGCTGCCGCCGAAGGTCATGTGCTCGCGCGCGCCGACCAGCTGCATCTCACGGGCGACGGCGGAGACCGGGGGGATGTCGTGTTCCTCGGCCGAGCGGTCGAGGGGGCCGCTGCTGAACATCCAGACCGGGCGGTGCCGAAGGGATTCGGCGTTGCGTGCTGCGCAGTGCTTGGCCTTGCTGCTCCAGTGGCCGGCGTAGAGGGCGCCGCCGAGGACGACGGCGTCGTAGGCGCGGACGTCGTGGACGTCGTCGGCGGGCAGCACGACGGCGTCGAGACCGTCCTCGCGGAGGGTCTTGCCGATCTGTTCGGCGATGCCTGCGGTGGCGCCGTGCTTGGTGCCGTAGGCGACCAGGACGCGCTTGGTGCTCATGGCGGGTGCTCCTTGATTCCTTGGTGCGGGTCTGATGCCACTGTCACGCGGCCGGCGGCTGCTCCGCTTGGGCCGGACGGATCCCTACCGGGGCCATTCGGTCCTCCCCGTAGCGCTCCGCTTCAGCGGAGGCGACGTGCTGCTTGACGGCGGCGAAGCTGTCGGGGGCGACGGAGATCGAGTCGATTCCGGCGCGGACGAGGAAGGCGGCGTAGGCCGGGTCGTCGCTGGGGCGCTGTCCGCACAGGCTCACCGGACTGCCCGGGGCCTGGACCCGCGGGAGGAGGGGCGTCGGCGGTGGTGGCGAAGCCGGGCGGCACACGCAAGCCGGCCGCGGTCAGCTGTCCGGTCAGCTTTCCGAGGGAGGCGTTCTTGCCGCCGACCCGGCCGATGTGTCGCTTCGGCCGAGCGCGGTGAACGGACGACGCGTCGCGTGTGTCCCACGACGTCCTCCGGTGGCTGCAGGTCGGCAGGGATCAGTACGGCAAGGGGCGGCCGGACGGCGTGCGCAGATCCAGCGGGGCGGGCTTGTGGGGCTGCGTGGGCCGGGTCTGGATCCGAATGCGCTGCATCGTGGTCACCCACTTCGGAAGGTGGCGCCGGGGTGGCGTCCGGGTTCCACGATCACGCGGTAGGCCAAGGGGACCGCAGTGCCGAGGGGACCATCCCCGGGGGCCGATTGGGACGCTGCGGAGCGGGGCCGATCGGCCCCGGGCCCCGGCACCGAGTCGGCGCTCGCAGGAGCAGGCCAACGATCCCAGGGGCTGGCGTCGTAGCCGGCACCCGCCCCAGGTGTCACGGAAGTCAGTCTCGCCGCACCTGCGTACACAGGAGCAGGCCACCACGCGTCGTCACGGCCGACGATGTGCGCGCTGGGCTCAGGAGGTCACGCTGCAGCCTGAAGCCGTGGCCCACTGCCCGTACGCCGGGCATGCCCGCGGCGGGATCACTCGACCGGGATGTCCGCCCGGACGATGGTGATCGGGCACGGCGCATGGAGCGCCGCCTGCTG
Source organism: Streptomyces sp. A0592 (assembly GCF_004795115.1). Classification (NCBI taxonomy): domain Bacteria; kingdom Bacillati; phylum Actinomycetota; class Actinomycetes; order Kitasatosporales; family Streptomycetaceae; genus Streptomyces; species Streptomyces sp. A0592. The sequence goes on along the minus strand of NZ_SSBM01000018.1, from coordinate 102,846 downwards.
GCTCACCGAACCGAGCATGGCTCGGCTGAAGCTGCCGCGACCGCGGCTGCCCACGACCAGCATGTCCGCACCCTCTGCCGCATCCACCAGGACATCGACCGGATTGCCGCGCACCAGACGCTGGTGCACGGAGGAGGCGCCGTCCTCACCGAGAACCGTGTGGACCTCCTCGACCAGACGCCGCTCGGCCTCCTCCTCGTCGAAGTCGGTGTCCACCGCGGGAGCCGACCACGAAGCGGCACCGGGAAGGTCCCACGCCGCGACCGCTTCCACTCGCCCGTTCACCAACCCTGCGTACCGGACCGCCCAGCGCAGTGCGGCCTGGGACGAGGGCGATCCGTCGACGCCCACGACGATCCGCGGAGCCTCATGCTGCCTGTCCATCCCGTTCACCCTTCCAACGGCTGATACATCCACAGTGTGCGCATCGCGATCGCCCCGCCACGCGAGCACGGGGTGGCTACCGGGTCAGCTCTTGGGCAGCCGGAACCACCGTTCCTGGCCTGCGGCAATACGTTCCTGTCGATCGCCGGGCAGAACCAAGGGCACCGGGCCCAGGGGCGAGGTGGGCACGCTGATGCCGAACCGTCCGGGCCGGAACCGGATACGGATGTCCCGGTGCCCCAGGTAGGAGATCGAGAACGAGGCCCGGGGCACTTCGGAGAGGGGCACCGGGTCGATGTGCAGGCCGTCGTCGTGGGGCTCGAGTCCGACGATGCCGCGCTCGACGAGGTCGAGGGTGCCGCCCATGGCACCGAGGTGGATCCCTTCGCCGGTGGTGCCGCCCTGGACGTCGGTGATGTCACTGAGCAGGGCTTCCTGGCAGTAGCGCCACGCGTCCGGGCCCTGCTCCCGGGCAATGACCCAGCCGTGGACGAGGCTGCTGAGCGTCGACCCGTGGCAGGTGCGCCGCTGGTAGTAGTCCACCGTCCTGCGCCAGAGGCCGTCGTCGAGGCGATGTCCGAGCCGAAGGAACAATTGCTCGAGTTCCGTGGGGCCAAAGAGGTAGCCGAGCATGAGAGTGTCGGCCTGCTTGGACGCCTGGTAGCGGTTGGGCGTGTCGCCTTCGGCTTCCAGGATGCGGTCCAGGCGGCGGATGTCGTGGTAGCGGGCGCGGTAGCCTTCCCAGTCCAGCTCGGCGAGGTCCCCGTAGCCGTGGAACTGGCTGATCACGCCGCGATGGAACGGCACATACAGGCGGTGCGAGACGTCCTCCCAGGCGGTGAGGTCGTCGGGGCCGATGCCCAGTATCGTGAGGAGCTCGGCGCGTCGGGCTGCCGGAAGTTCCCCGTACAGGTCGAGTGCGCGGGCAAGTACCCACGCGGCGGTGACGTTGGTGTAAGCGTTGTCGTCGATACCGGGAGCGGCGGCGGCCGGGTAGGCGTCGTGGTACTCGTCCGGGCCGACGACGCCGCGGATCCGGTAGCGGCCGAGGCCGGTGTCCCATCTCGCTGCGCCGGCCCAGAAGTGGGCGGTGTGCAGCAGGAGTTCGGCGCCCGGGCCGTGCATGAATCCGGCGTCACCGGTGGCCTGGCCGTACCGCCACACGTTCCAGGCGATGGCCGACCCCACATGGTGTTGGAGGTGCGAGTGGTCGGGCAGCCAGCGGCCGGAGCGCGGATTGAGGTGCAGCCGCTGCGTCTCCTCGCTGCCGGAACCACCACTCTGCCAGGGAAACATCGCTCCCTTCACCCCAGCCCGGCGGGCGGCCTCCAAGGCCGCGGGGAGCCGTCGGTGCCGGTACATCAGCAGGGCGCGAGCGGTCTCGGGGAGGTGGAGGGCGAGGTAGGGCAGGACGAACAGCTCGTCCCAGAAGACGTGACCCCGGTATGCCTCGCCGTGAAGGCCCCGGGCGGGGACGCCGGCGTCGAGCTCCGCGGTGTGCGGCGAGAGGGTCTGCAGCACGTGGAAGGCGTGCAGCCGCAGAACCTTGCCCGTCTCTCCCGGTACTTTCAACTCGCCTTCGCTCCAGAGGCGCTGCCAGGACGCCCGGTGGGAGGCCAGCAAGGAAGGGAAGTCCGGGGCGTGCGTGGCGCAGTCGATGCTCCACCGCAGCGGATCGACCGGGGGACGGTCGAGCGAGGTACACAGGGCGGCTGTCTTCACCACGACGACCGGGGCGGTCCGCTTGATCGGCAGGACGAACGTCTGCGTGGCGGTGGTGGCTGTGCATGCCCGGCCTACCGGTGCCGCAGGACGTGCTGATGTCCGGACCGCGAGCCCGATCTTTACCCGGGAGGTGGTCGTGGTGCAGGACAGCCAGGCGGTGCCCTCCGCCTCCACTCCGGCCCGGTGCTCGACGAGATGCCGCCCTGCCAGGGCGCGGTAGCGGTCGACTCCCGCGTTGGTGACGTCTCCGTCGAGCACGGACTCGATCTCGATCATGCCGCTCCAGCCGTACGCTCTGAACACCGTGTTCTGCGCAGCCAGGTTCGGGTCGCCCATGTGGACGAGGCGGGTGTGGGTGACGCCCAGGCGGCGGCCCTCGGCGTCGTGGAAGAGCATGCGGCGGGTAAGCGTCCCGGCACGGAGGTCCAGCGACACGTGGCTGTGGCGCAAGGTCGGGTGGTCGGGTGTGAGCCAGTCGCCGGGCGGTGCACCCGCGGGCAGGCAGCGGTACCGCAGAGCGGTCCAGTCCGGCAGCCGGACCATGTCCTCGTTGGAGACTGTTCGTCCGCCGATGGTGGAGGCGAGCCGGTTGAAGCAGCCTGCGAGGTAGGTGCCCGGGTAATGGATGTCGTCGGCGATGCTCTCGGGCGCTGAACCGCGCGTGGCGAAGCGGCCGTTGCCCAGGGTGCACAGGGACTCGACCAGCCGCTCGGCCTTGGGGTCGTAGTGGGGGTACTCCCAGCACCAGGCCGTGGTCACGGGCGGTCGCCTTCGAGTGCGGCGGGCAGCCCGCCGAGGTCGGGGAGCACGAGGTGGGCGCCGTGTGCGCGCAGGGCGTCCCTCATGTGCGGGTCGGCTTCGCGGTTGAGTCCCACTACCAGGCGGAAACGGCCTTGGTGTCCCGCTTCGACGCCGGCGAGTGCGTCCTCCACCACGGCGGTGTGAGCGGGGGCCGCGCCGAGACGGCCGGCAGCTTCGAGGAAGAGGGCAGGGTCGGGTTTGCCCGGAAGGGCAAGGGCGGCCGCGTCCTGGCCGTCCACCAGGGTGTCGAAGTAGCCGATGAGCTCGGCGGACTCCAGGAGGGAGCGGGCGTGCCGCGAAGCCGAGACGGCTGCGCATCGCACCTCCATCTCCCGTAGTCGCTGGAGCGCGGGCCGTACGTCGTCGAAGGTGCGGACGCCGTCGGTCCGCAGCATCGCGGAGAAGACCTCCTCCTTGCGGGCGGCGACCGCGTGAACGGTGGCGCACCCGGGCGGATCCCCGGGCGTTCCTGGCGGGAGGCCGATGTGACGGGCGCCGAGGAAGGCGCGCACGCCGTCGAGGCGGGACCTGCCGTCGACCAGGTCCCGGTATTCGCGCACGGCGTCGAACGGACGCGGTCGTACCCCGGCGTACGACGGCTGCCACTCGGGCAGGCAGCCGTCGAAGGTCTCCTTCCAGGCGGCCGCGTGGCGGTCCGCCGTGGCGAGGAGCACCCCGTCGGTGTCGAAGACGACCGCGCGCAGGTCGCTCATGAGTCGTGCACCACGCGGCGGCCCGTGATCCGGGCGGGGGTGAGCTCCATCCAGTGGCTGCGCGGACCACCGGCCCAAGGTTGGGAGCGCGCCGTGGCGTTGAGGTGCTGGATTTCGTGCTGGTCGGTAACGGCTGCGAGTTCGCCCACGGCCAGCACGCTCCAACCCGTGGCGGTCACGTCGTCGATGTTGTCGATCTCGAAGGCGACCTCGGTACCCGCCGCTCGTGCCGTGACGGCTTCCGCGGAGGTGCGGAAGGCGATGTCGGGTCCTGTGACGAGGTAGTTGACGGGGAGGACGGCCGGGCCGTCGGGGGTGAAGACGGCGATGCGACCGACGCCGTGCGTGTTCAGCAGCCGCCGGCATTCGGTCTCGTCCAGCGGTACGAGCGTACTGTCGCGCCGGGCGGTGGCCCGGCCGGCGACGCGGTGGGCGCTGGCTCCGGTCAGGTCGTCGACGGTGAGGCCGAGGGCGTCGGCCACCCGGACGAGGGTGCCGATGGCAGGACTGGCGGCGTGCTCCTCGAGGTAGGCGATGTACGTGCCGTCGGCCCCGCACCGCCGGCCCAGTTCGTCGCGGCTCAGGCCGAGGGCTTCGCGGCGGGCCGCCAGGCGGCGGCCCAGGTCGGTGCGTCCGGTCGTCTCGCCGGACTGCTGCGGGTGGGTGCTCGGTGTGCTCTTCACGGCACTCACTGCTCCTGGGGCGGTACGGCGACCGTGTCGTGCTGCGGTCCGCCGAGCACGACCTTGAGGGCGCCGGTTTCGCCGGCGCGCGAGAAGACGTCGTACGCCTCTTCCATCTGGTCCAGCTCGAAACGGTGGGTGACCATCGCGGTGCCGGGGAGGCGGCCGGCGGCCATCATGCGCAGCAGCATGGGCGTGGATGAGGTGTCGACGAGACCGGTGGTGATGGTGACGTCCTTGACCCACAGGTCTTCGAGGTGGAGGACTGCCGGCTTGCCGTGGACGCCGATGTTGGCGACGCGTCCGCCCGGACGGACCATGCGGGTGCACATCTCGAACGACTCGGGCACACCGACGGCCTCGATGACGACATCCGCGCCGAGCCCGTCCGTGAGGTCCTCCACCAGCTGCTCCGGCTCCTCCTGCGCGCTGGCGGTCGCATCGGCCCCCAGATCCCGTGCGGCTGCCAGGCGGGAGGCCGCGAGGTCGACGGCGACGATGCGGAACGGGCTGTAGAGCTGTGCCGTGGCGATGGCGGCCAGCCCGATGGGTCCGGCACCGACCACGACGACCGTGTCGCCGGGGCGCACGGCGCCGTTGAGGACGCCCACCTCGTACGAGGTGGGGAAGATGTCCGCGAGCAGGACCGCCTCGTGGCTTGCCAGAGCGCTGGGAAGGGGGTGGAGGGAGAGGTCGGCGAAGGGGACGCGTACGTATTCGGCCTGGGTGCCGTCGATGGTGTGGCCCAGGACCCAGCCGCCGCCTCCTCGGCACTGGCCGTAGTGTCCTTCGCGGCAGAAGCGGCAGCGGCCGCACGCGGAGATGCAGGAGATCAGGACGCGGTCGCCGGGGCGGACGCTGCGGACGTCACCGCCGGTCTCGACGATGGTCCCGACTGCCTCGTGGCCCAGGATGCGGCCGGGTGTCACTTCGGGGACGTCGCCCTTGATGATGTGCAGGTCGGTGCCGCAGATGGTGACGGCGTCGACCCGGACGATCGCGTCGGCGGCGTCCTTGACGGAGGGGTCCGGGACGTCCTGCCAGGAGGTCTGTCCGGGCCCGTGGAAGACGAGAGCCTTCATGGCGCGGCCTTCTCTCTGTGGGCTGTGCGGGAGGGGGTCACCGTCAGGCTCTGCCTGTGTCCCTCCGTCCCGCTTGGGCCGGTCGGCCCCCATCTCGGGCCGGTAGGTCCCCAGCGGACAGGGCGCTCCGGTGCGACGGTGGAGACCGGCACCCGTTCCGGAAGGAGGGCTGCTGCCATGTCCCAGCCAGCCCCGTCCCCTGCTTCCGCCCGCCCGGCCCTGCTGAGGTTCCTCGGCGGAGTGCGGACGGTGACCGGCAGCAAGTTCCTGGTGGAGAGCGACCACGCCCGGATCCTGGTCGACTGCGGACTCTTCCAGGGTGTCGCGGACCTGCGCCGTCGCAACTGGGGCAAGCTGCCCTGCGACGCCTCGGACATCCATGCCGTCGTCGTGACCCACGCCCATCTGGACCATTGCGGCTACCTGCCGCGACTGGTCCGACACGGGTTCCGCGGCCCCATCCTGACCAGCGCCCACACCGCCCGGCTCGCGGAGATCGTGCTCCGGGACAGCGCCCGCCTCCAGATGGAAGCCGCCGAGCACGCGAACCAGCACGGCTGGTCCAAGCACCGCCCCGCCAAGCCGCTCTACGACGATGACGACGTCGACCAGACGATCAAGTACTTCGACCCGGTACCGGTGGGTAGCGAGGTCGAGATCATGGCCGGCACGAAGCTGACGCTGCACCACGGCGGTCACATCCTGGGCTCCGCCTGGGCGCACCTGACCCTGGAGGACGGCCACACCCTCGCCGTCAGCGGCGACCTCGGCCGCCCCGGCCACCCGCTCCTGCTGCCGCCCGAGCCGTTCTCCGGCGCCGACGTCCTGTTGATGGAGTCGACGTACGGCAACCGCCGCCACGACCACGAGAGCGCACAGCGCGAATTCACCTCGGTGATCACTCGGACGCTGTCCCGTGGCGGGACCGTGGTCATCCCGGCCTTCGCGATCGACCGCACTGAGGTCGTCCTGCACGAGCTGGCCACCCTGCGCAGCGACGGCACCCTGCCCCGCCACGTACCCGTGTACGTCGACAGCCCCATGGCCCTCGCCGCCCTCGACGTCTACCGCGACGCCGTACGGGCCCACTCCCCCGAGCTGCGTCCCGAGATCCTCGCCCAAGGCCAGGCTGCGATCAGCCCGGAGCCCTTCCTGGCCGCCCGCACCGTCCAGGAGTCGATCGACATCAACAACGCCACCGGGCCGGCCATCATCGTCTCCTCCGCCGGCATGGCCACCGGCGGCCGCGTGCTGCACCACCTCCACCGGATCCTGCCCGACCCCCGTAACGCCGTGGTCATCGTCGGCTTCGCCGCGGCCGGCACCCGGGCTCGCGACCTCGTGGATGGCGCCCGCACGCTCAAGATGTTCGGCGAGTACGTCCCCGTACGCGCCGAGGTCGCCGACGTACCGCACTTCTCCGCGCATGCCGACGCAGGCCAGATCATCGACTGGCTGCGCGCCGCCCCGGCCCCGCACACCACCTATCTCGTCCACGGCGAGGAGACCGCCTCCGAAACCCTGCGGGACCGCATCGACCACGAACTGAAATGGACGGCCGTCGTACCCAAGTCCGGGGAGGCCGTCCTGGTCCGCTGACCGGGGCCGGACGGTCCCCGCGGTGTGCACCGCGCGGCCCTCCCGGACACGGCGGCCCACCGAGCACGGTGGATGCGAAGGGTTGGAGGCACTCCATGAGCACCATGCACACCATCCTCGAAGCGATGGCACCGGAAGCCCGCGAAGCCCTGCTCGCCCACTCCCACCAGGTGACCTTCCCGGTCGGCACCCGTATCTTCGACGAACGCCGACGGGCCGAGAAGTTCTGGATCATCCAGTGCGGCACCGTGGACCTCGACACCCACGTCCCCGGCCACAAGAACGTGGTCGTCGACACCCTCGGCTACGGCGAGCTCCTCGGCTGGTCCTGGATGTTCCCTCCCTACAGCTGGCACCTGGGAGCCACCGCCTCCCGCGAAGTGCGCGCCCTGGAGTTCGACGCAGCGGCCGTACGCCGGCTGTGCAACGAGGACTCGGCCGTCGGTCGCTCCGTTTCCGTCGCCGTGGGCGCGGTCATCGCCGACCGGCTCGACTCCGCCCGCACCCGGCTCCTCGACCTGTTCGCCCCTCACGGCAGCGGCACCCCGCTCGCCCACGCACGCTGAGGACCCCGCCATGACCTCCACCCCGTACACCGTCGCTGACGTCATGACCACCAAGGTCATCGCCGTCACCCCCTCGACCGGCTTCAAGGACATCGCCACCGCGATGGAGCGGTGGAAGGTGACCGCCCTACCCGTCATCGAGGGCGAGGGCCACGTCGTCGGCGTGGTCTCCGAGGCCGATCTCCTGCCCAAGGAGGAGTTCCACGAGCACCGCCCGGGCCTGATCGAGCAGATGCGCCGCCTCGGCGACACCGCCAAGGCGGGCTCCACCCGCGCCGAGAACATGATGACCACCCCGGCCGTCACGATCCGCCCCGACGCCACGCTCCCGCAGGCCGCCCGCCTCATGGCCGACCGGCACATCAAGCGCCTCCCGGTCGTCGACGCCGACGGCACCCTCAAGGGCATTGTCAGCCGCGCCGACCTCCTCAAGGTCTTCCTCCGCACCGACGAAGAACTCGCCACCGAGATCCGCCGCACCGTCGTCGAACGCCTCTTCCCCCTCTCCCACGAAGCGGTCAAGGTCACCGTGGCCCAGGGGATCGCCACGCTGACCGGCCAGGTCCGCGACGGCAGCCTGATCCCCCTCGCCGAACACTTCACCCACTCCGTCGAGGGCATAGTCGACGTCCGCTGCCAGCTCAAGCACGAAACCGACGCCACCGGTTCCTGACACCCTCCCCAGGAGGAGAACGACCCAACTGGCACTCAGCGCGGCTGCAAAGGCTGTAAGCGCTTCCTCAAGGAGCCGGCCTCACCGAGAGGCCGAGCGCTTGATGGCCTGAAGCCGCCTGTTCTCGACCTCAGCGAGTCGGCGCTCCACAGGGGACTCCGGAGCGCTGGTGGACACCCCCTGGGCGCCAAATGATCTTCCAAGGGCCGCCACGCCTCTCTTGTATCTCGCTTCCATCGCCGCGCAGGCAATAAGCATCTGATGCATCGAGTCGATGCGGCGCCATCTCTGACATCGAACGCCGTTTACTCGTACGCATGTCCAGTGGCAACAACGGTTGTGAAGTGCCAACTATCGCTGTGAGCCGCAGGATTTCAGCGGCGGACTCGGGGCATGCCCAGGCCGATCCAGGAGATGATCTCGCGCTGGATCTCGTTGTTGCCGCCGCCGAAGGTGAAGATGACCGCGCTGCGGTAGCCGCGTTCGAGCTCGCCGTGGAGGACCGCGCCGACCGAGCCGTCCTTGAGGGGTCCCGCCGCGCCGACGATCTCCATCAGCCAGGCGTACGCGTCGCGGCGCGCCTCGGAGCCGTACACCTTGACCGCGGAGGCGTCCTGCGGGGTGAGGGTCCCGGACTCGACCGCGTTCACCATCTGCCAGTTGAGCAGCTTCATCGCGTCGAGACGGGCGTGGGTGCGGGCGAGCCGTCCGCGGACCCAGGACAGGTCGATGACCCGGCGGCCGTCGGCGAGCTTCGTCGACGCGGCCCAGCGCTGGACGTCGTGGAGGGCCCGGATGGCCATCGTGCCGTGCGCGGCCAGGGTGACGCGCTCATGGTTGAGCTGGTTGGTGATCAGGCGCCAGCCCTTGTTCTCCCGGCCGACGCGGCGGGTGGCGGGGACGCGGATGTCCTCGTAGTAGCTGGCCGTGGTGTCGTGGGAGGCCAGGGTGTTGATGAGGGTGCAGGAGTAGCCCGGGTCCGAGGTCGGGACGAGGAGCATGGTGATGCCCTTGTGCGCGGGGGCGTCCGGGTCGGTGCGCACCGCCAGCCACACCCAGTCGGCGGTGTCGCCGTTCGTGGTCCAGATCTTCTGGCCGTTGACGACGTAGGTGCCGGTCTCCTCGTCGCCCTCACGGACGGCCTTGCACTTGAGCGCGGCGAGGTCGGTGCCGGCGTCGGGCTCGCTGTAGCCGATGGCGAAGTCGATCTCCCCAGAGAGGATCTTGGGCAGGAAGTAGGCCTTCTGCTCGTCGGTGCCGAACTGCATGATGGTCGGCCCGACCGTGTTGAGCGCCATCAGGGGAAGCGGTACGACGGCCTGCGCGGCCTCGTCGAAGAAGATGAACTGGTCCATCGGGGTCATGCCGCGGCCGCCGTACTCCTTCGGCCAGCCGACGCCGAGCCAGCCGTCGGTGCCGAGCCTGCGGATGGTCTCCCGGTAGAACCGCTTCTGGGCGGCCGGGTCCTCGTAGCGGGCGTAGACGTCCTCCGGGACCAGCTCGGCGAAGTAGGCGCGCAGCTCGGTGCGCAACTGCTGCTGCTCAGGCGTGTATTCGAGGTGCACGGCCCCTCCGGGAGTCTCGCGGTCCAGCCGCTTCGCCGTGATGGCGTGGCATGTGGCGTGATGGCGGCGGCCAGATTAGAACCTGTTGCAAGAATTCGGAAGGTCTCCTGCGCACCGGCCGTTCATCGCCGACGTCCGCACTCCCGGCCCGTCGGGTATCAGGTGTAGAGGTAGAGGAGGTCGAAGCGGACGAGGTCCCGGGCCGCGTCGAAGTGGTACTCCCCCGACGGATGCCCCTCCGCCCCCTCGTGGTTGGCGAACGCGTCGAACTGCCGGCTGTGCTGCCAGGCCGCACCGGCCGGCGCGTACGGGGCCAGCTCGGCGGGCAGGGCGGCCGGCGCGGCCGCGGGCGCGGGCGCGAAGGCGTACTCCGCCCTACCCGTGATCGCCGCCGCCCCGCCGGCCGCCAGGCGGGCGACGCCGACCAGGCGGATCCGCGAGTCGGGGCCCGGGATGGTCCGGCTGTCGGCGGAACCGGGCTTCTCGTCGATGTCGTAGCCGAGCCAGTGCGCCGCGTCCAGCGTCCCCACGTACGGGCCGAAGCGCGCGTTCAGGGGTTCCAGGTCGGTGCGCACCTGTGGCCCGGACCGGTCCGGTCCGGGCCACACGGCGTAGGCCGTACCCGCGCCCACGGTCAGCAGTGGGATCCCGGCGATCAGCAGGAAGCGCCTGCGGCTGGTGCGTCCCCGCTGTGCGTCCACGGCCGTCCCCCGGTGTCCTTCAGTTCAGGGCGCCGATCATAGCCGTGGCCGTCGCCGTCATCGCCGCACGGGCCGCCGTCAGGTACGGCCGGGGGTCCGCCGGGGTCAGGTGGGTGCGGATGGCCTCCGTCATGGCCAGGTTGAGTGCGGTGCCGATGTTCACCTTGCGGATCCCCCCGGCGACGGCCGCCGCGAGCTCGGAGTCCGGCAGTCCGGACGAGCCGTGCAGGACGAGCGGTACCTCCACCGACTTGGCCAGCCTGGCCAGCAGGGCGTGGTCGAGGGTCGCGGTCCGGCTGGTCATCGCGTGGCTGCTGCCGATGGCGACGGCCAGTGCGTCGACCCCGGAGTCGGCGACGAACCGCCGCGCCTCGTCCGGGTCCGTACGGGCGCCCGGCGCGTGCGGGTCCAGCGGTGCGGCACCGCTCTTGCCGCCGACCTCGCCGAGTTCCGCCTCGATCCACAGCCCGTTGGCGTGCGCCCAGTCCGCGGCGGAGCGGGTGGCCTCCAGGTTCTCGGCGTACGCGAGCTGCGCCGCGTCGTACATCACCGAGCTGTATCCCGCGTCGCACGCCTGCCGCAGCAGCTCGGGGCTCTTGACGTGGTCGAGGTGCAGGCCGACCGGGACCGCGGCGGCCTCCGCGCAGGCGGCGGCGGCCCGGGAGATCGGCAGCAGGCGCCCGTCGCGGAACTTCACGGCGTTCTCGCTCAGTTGCAGGATGACCGGCAGCCCGGCCGCCTCGGCGCCGGCGACGACGGCTTCGGCGTGCTCCAGCGTGATGATGTTGAAGGCGGCGACGGCGCGGCCCGCGCCGGCCGCCTCCCGGACGAGCGCGCCCGCGCAGACGAGGGTCATCGGACCGCCTCCTCACCGGTGGTGAGGATCACCGAGCGGGTCAGGTTGCGCGGCGCGTCGGGGTCCAGTCCGCGCCGGGCGGCGACGGCGAGGGCCAGGCGGTGCACGCGGACGAGTTCGGCGAGCGGGTCGAGCCGCCCGGCCACCCATCGGCCGCCGGTCCGGCGGACCTGTTCGGCGAGTCCGTCGGGGGCCTCGTCGAGCGACCAGGTGACGGTGCCGGGCCCGGAGATGCTGACCGGCCCGTGCCGGTACTCCATCGCCGGATAGGACTCGGCCCAGGACAGCGAGGCCTCGCGCATCTTCAGGGCCGCCTCGTGGGCGAGTCCGACGCTCCAGCCGCGGCCGAGGAAGGTGAACTGCCCCTGGTCCCCGGCCTCCGCGGGGAGCGGCTCGTCAAGGGCGGTGCGGGCGTCGGCGACGGCCGCGGGCCCGTGCAGCCCGACGTGGGCCCGCAGCAGCGTCAGGGCGGTGGTCGCGAAGCGGGTCTGCACGACGGACTGTTCGTCGGCGAAGTCGAGGACGACGAGCTCGTCCGCCACCGTCATCACCGGGGTCGCCGGATCGCCGATGACCGCGGTCGTGGGCACGCCCGCGTCGCGCAGTGCGGCCAGCAGGTCCAGCACCTCGGTGGTGGTCCCGGAGCGGGTGAGCGCGACGACCCGGTCGTAGCGGCGGTGGCGCGGGAACTCCGAGGCGGGGAAGGCGTCCGTCTCCCCCTGTCCCGCCTCCTCGCGCAGCACGGCGGCCGCCTGGGCCATGTAGTACGAGGTGCCGCACCCGACGATGGCGGTACGCTCCCCCGGCTGCGGCAGCACCGCCCGCCGGGCCGGGGCCAGTTCGGCGGCCCGCTCCCAGCATGCGGGCTGCGTGCCCAACTCGTGCGCGACGTGACTCATACAGGCTCCCTCGTGCGACAGACGGGTCTGAATGCGTTTTCCTGCAAGGTAGCGGGCATTTTCGCGCAACTTCAAGCAACCACGGGGTGTTCTGCTGGGTTAGTGTCGCCGGGTAGCCCGACGGGGGCCACGGGACGGGCACGCAATGAGCACGGGAGGGGGCGGCCGATGACCCGCAAGGAGCGCTGGCAGACACTGCTGGACCTGCTGGTGGAACGGGGCGAGCTGGAGGTGGAACCGGCCGCCGAGGCCCTCGGGGTGTCCGCCGCGACCATCCGCCGCGACCTCGACCAGCTCGCCGAGCAGCAGCTGCTGGTCCGCACGCGCGGCGGGGCGGTGCAGCACGGGGTCAGTTACGAACTCCCGCTGCGCTACCGGACGTCGCGGCGCGCCGCCGAGAAGAGGCGCATCAGCGAGGCCGTCGCGGCGCTGGTCGCCCCGGGCGAGGTGATCGGCCTGACGGGCGGCACCACCACCACGGAGGTGGCGCGCGCCCTGGCCGGGCGGCCGGACCTGGCTCAGGGCTCGCCCGCGCTCACCGTGGTCACCAACGCCCTCAACATCGCGGGAGAACTGGTGATCCGGCCGCAGTTCAAGATCGTGCTGACGGGCGGCGTGGCGCGCCCCCAGTCCTACGAACTGACGGGCCCCCTCGCCGAGCAGGTCCTCGGGCAGCTCGCGGTGGACACGGCGGTGCTCGGCGTGGACGGTTTCGACCCGAAGGACGGTGCGGGGACCCGGCACGAGGACGAGGCCTCGGTCAACCGCCTCTTGTGCGAACGCGCCCGCAGGGTGGTCGTCGCGGCGGACTCCAGCAAGCTCGGCGTCCGCGCCTTCGCCCGCATCTGCGCGACCTCGGCCGTGGACGTCCTGGTGACGGACACCGGCCTCACCCCGGCGGTGGCCCGGGCCTTCACCACGGCAGGCGTCGAGGTGGTCACGACCTGACCCCGCCCCGGGCGGGGCAGGACGGGGAGCCAGGCGGGGCAGGACGGGGAGCCAGGCGGGCGGGGGCGGGGAGCCAGGCGGGCGGGGGCGGGGGCCAACCGGGCACGGGCTTTGACGGCACGACAACGACTTCGGGGGCGGGGCCTGAGTGGGGCGGCATCAGTGACGTGCTGGGGGTTTCCCGTCCGTCCTATCGTCTTCCGGTTCGTGCCGGTCCCTCAAGGGCGCTCGTTCCTCGCGTCGCTTCGCGATGTCGCTGCGCTCCACCCTTGACCGCCCGTCCCGCCCCGGAAAATCGAGGACAGCCGGGAAGCCCCCAGAAGAACGGGCCGGGGGAGAGACAGAGGGACGGGCACATCAGCGAGGCGCGGGGTGGTCGGGGGGACGCCTCAGATCGCTACGCGGTCCTGCCGGACGGCGTCTGCGGGCCTCTGTGGCTGGGCATAGGCCGCCTCAGATCGGTACGTGCTTCTGGATCACGCGACTGCAGACCGTCTGGGGCTGGTCATAAGCCGCAGACGCTCTGATGCGCCCGCCTTGGACGGCGTCTGCGGGCAGTTTTTTTGGGGGGGGAGGAAAGGCGTCAGATGACGGCTGAGGCGATGCCCATCCAGGTCTGGGCGGGCAGGGACCCCAAAGGGGCTTCCATTTGCACCAATTGCCCTTGTTTGGGCGTGCGGTTGTGGCCTTGCTTTGGTCTTGATGGGGGTTGGCATCGGCTGGGCCGATGGATCGGCCCTCCGTCCCTCGAATCCGCCTTTCCCAGCCCCGAACGAGGGGCGGGCGCCGTCTCGGGGAAGCGCCTGGTGAGCGATGGCGGCTTGTGTCCAGCCCAAGAGGCCTGCAGGCGCCGTCTCGGAGACGCGTGTAGCGATCGATGGCGGCTTATGCCCAGCCCAAGAGGCCTGCGGACGCCGTCGGGCAGGACCGCGTAGCGATCTGAGGCGCGCGGGCTCTGCCCGGGCCTCTCCGACGCCCCGATGGTGTCTTCTCCCCCGGCCCGTTCTTCTGGGGGCTTCCCGGCTGTCCTCGATTTTCCGGGGCGGGACGGGCGGTCAAGGGTGGAGCGCAGCGACATCGCGAAGCGACGCGACAAAGGAGCGCCCTTGAGGGACCGGCCCGACACGGAAGACGATAGGACGGACGGGAAACCCCCAGCACGTCACTGATGCCGCCCCACTCACACCCCGCCCCCGCACCGACGCCGCGCCTCCCACCCCCGCCTCACATAGACCCCGCTCTCCGCGCCGCCCCTGCGCCTTCTATCCCGGCCCGCTGGAGCCCCGCTCTCCGCGCCGCCCCCGCGCCTTCCATTCCGGCCCCGCCGGAGCCCCGCTCTCACGGGCCCCCGCGCCTTCCGTCCCCGCCCCGCCGGGCCGCGCCCCCGGGGCTGCCCTCACGCTCCTGTCCCCGCCCCGCCGGGTCCCCGCCCCGCCTGTCCCCGCCCCGCCGGGCTGCGCCCCCGGGGCTGCCCTTACGCTCGCGTCGCCGCCGCGCCTCTTGCGCCGCCCGGCGCAGACCCCCGTCCTGCTGCCGCTGTGCGCCCTGCACCGCCCGGCGTGGGCCCCGCGCGCTGCTGCCGCGTGCCTCATGCGCCGCCCGGCGTGGGCCCCGCGCGCTGCTGCCGCCGCGTCTCCTGTGCCGCCCGGCACGGCCCCCGCGCCGCTGCTGCCGTCACGCCTCCTGTACCGGCCCGCTCAGACCTCGCGCCCCGGCCGCCGCCGCGCCTCCTCTGCCGCCCGACCGCCCGCAGACTCCCGCGCCGCTGCCGGCCCGCCCGCTCAGTGGGGCGGGAGGCGCTCCGATTCGCGGACCAGGGCTGCCAGGACGGGGGCGATCAGCGGGTGGTTCTCGGCCCCGCGGCGGGTGGCCGCGAAGACCCGGCGGGTGGCGGCCGGTCCGGCGACCGGGCGGACCTGGACCTCCTTGAGGTCCATGCCCCGCAGCGCCGAGCGCGGCACGAGGGCCACCCCGGCCCCGGCTCCGACCAGCGCCGTCACGGCGCGGAAGTCGTCGGAGGAGTGCGCGAACCGCGGCTGGAAGCCGGCCAGTTCGCAGGCGAGCAGGGTCACGTCGTGGCACGGGTTGCCCGGGTACTGGCCCACCCAGTCCGAGTCGGACAGGTCGGCCAGCGACACCGCCGGCAGGTCGGCCAGCGGGTGCCCCGAGGGCAGCACCGCGTCGAAGGGCTCCGCATACAGCGGGAGGACGGAGAGCCGGCCGTCGTCGGCGCCCGGCGCGCCCCGGTACTCGACCGCGAGCGCGAGGTCCGCCTCGCCGTCCAGGAGCAGCGGCAGGCTCTGGTCGCCCTCCGCGTCGCGCACCCGCAGTCTGATCCCCGGCCGCTCCAGCGCGAGCCGGGCGATCGCCGGGGCGAGCACCTCCGCGATGCCCGTGGCGAAGGCGGCCACGGTGACCTCGCCGGCCGCTCCGCCCGCGTACGCCGCGAGTTCGGCCTCCGCCCGCTCCAGCTGGGCCAGCACCTCGTGGGCGTGGCCGAGCAGGATCTCCCCCGCCGCGGTCAGGCGTACGCCCCGCCCGCTGCGGGTGAGCAGTGCGTGGCCCGTCTCCTGTTCCAGCGCCGCGAGCTGCTGGGAGACGGCGGAGGGGGTGAGGTACAGGGCTGCGGCCGCGGCGGTCACCGTACGGTGGTCCGCCACGGCCCGCAGGATGCGCAGCCGGCGGGGGTCGATCACCCCACCATTGTCTCAGGGTGCGGAGATCACTCAGGCCCCAGCGGTCCCGAGCGCCGCACGGGCGTCGATGAAGGCGGCCACGGCTCGCTCGACGTCGGCCGTGGAGTGGGCCGCCGAGAGCTGGACGCGGATGCGGGCCGCGCCCATCGGCACCACCGGGTAGGAGAAGCCGATCACGTAGACCCCGCGCTCCAGGAGCAGCTCGGCCATGCGCCCGGCCTCCGCGGCGTCGCCGATCATCACGGGGGCGATGGCGTGGTCGCCGGGCAGGATCTCGAAGCCGGCCTCGGTCATCTTGGTGCGGAAGAGCGCGGTGTTCGCGGCGAGGCGTTCGCGCAGGTCGCCGGCCGACTCCAGCAGGTCGAGGACCTTGAGGGAGGCGGCCGCGATGACCGGGGCGAGGGAGTTGGAGAAGAGGTACGGGCGCGAGCGCTGGCGCAGCAGCTCGACGATCTCGGCGCGCGCGGCGACGTAGCCGCCGGAGGCGCCACCGAGGGCCTTGCCGAGGGTGCCGGTGATGATGTCGACGCGGTCCATGACGCCGTGCAGTTCGGGCGTGCCGCGGCCGCCGGGGCCGACGAAGCCGACCGCGTGGGAGTCGTCGACCATGACCATGGCGTCGTAGCGCTCGGCCAGGTCGCAGATCTCCTGGAGCGGGGCGACGTAGCCGTCCATGGAGAAGACGCCGTCGGTGACGATGAGCTTGCGGCGGGCGCCGCCCTCGGTGGCCTCCTTCAGGCGGGTCTCCAGCTCGGCCATGTCGCGGTTGGCGTAGCGGAAGCGGCGGGCCTTGGAGAGGCGGATGCCGTCGATGATGGAGGCGTGGTTGAGGGCGTCGGAGATGACCGCGTCCTCGGCGCCGAGGATGGTCTCGAAGACGCCGCCGTTGGCGTCGAAGCAGGAGGAGTAGAGGATCGTGTCCTCCTGGCCGAGGAAGGCCGAGAGGCGTGCCTCCAGCTCCTTGTGCACCTCCTGGGTGCCGCAGATGAAGCGGACGGAGGCCATGCCGTAGCCCCAGCGGTCCAGCGCGTCCTTCGCGGCGGCGACGACCTCGGGGTGGTCGGCCAGCCCGAGGTAGTTGTTGGCGCAGAAGTTGAGGACCTCGCCCGCGGTGCCGCCCGAGGTGACGGCGACGGCCGCGTTCTGCGGGGTGCCGATGACGCGCTCGGGCTTGTGCAGGCCGGCGGAGCGGATCTCGTCGAGGGTGGTGCGGAGGTCGTCGCGGACGGTCTCGAACATGCTGCGTTTCTCCTTGTGCGGCGGAGGGGGCCGGGCCCCGCGGAGGGGGGAGGGTGTGCGGGGCCCGGCCGGAGGGAGATGGTTCGTGCGGAAGGGGGGCGATCGGGGCCGGACGCCCCTGGGGGCGTGTCCGGCGGGTGGGGGTCGGGCAGCCCCTACGCCGTCCAGTCCAGGATGATCTTGCCGCTGCGGGCGGTCGACGCCTCGTCGAAGGCGGCCTCGAAGTCGCGGTGCGAGTAGCGGCCGGTGATGACGGGGCTGAGGTCGAGCCCGCCCTCCAGGAGCACCGTCATCGCGTACCAGGTCTCGAACATCTCACGGCCGTAGATGCCCTTGATCGTGATCATCGAGGTGACGACCTTCGCCCAGTCGACGGGGAACTCCGCCGCGGGCAGGCCCAGCATGGCGATCCGGCCGCCGTGCGTCATGTTGTCGATCATGTCGCGCATCGCCTCGGCGCGCCCGGACATCTCCAGGCCGATGTCGAAGCCCTCGCGCAGGCCCAGCTGCGTCTGTGCCTCGGCGATCGAGGACTCGGCGACGTTCACGGCGAGCGTGGCGCCCGCCTTGCGGGCGATCTCCAGCCGTTCGGGGCTCACGTCGGTGATGACGACGTTGCGCGCACCGGCGTGCTTGGCCACGGCGGCCGCCATGATGCCGATCGGGCCGGCGCCGGTGATCAGCACGTCCTCGCCGACCAGCGGGAAGGACAGCGCGGTGTGCACGGCGTTGCCGAAGGGGTCGAAGATCGCGGCGACGTCCAGGTCCACGGCCGTGCGGTGCACCCACACGTTCTGCGCGGGCAGGACCACGTACTCGGCGAAGGCGCCGTCGCGGCCCACGCCGAGGCCGACCGTGCTGCGGCACAGGTGGCGGCGGCCGGCGAGACAGTTGCGGCACTTGCCGCACACCAGGTGGCCCTCGCCGCTGACCAGCGCGCCGAGCTCGATGTCGGTCACGTCCGCGCCGACCGCCGCGACCTCGCCGACGAACTCGTGGCCGAGGACGAGCGGGGTCTTGACCGCGCCCTGCGCCCAGCCGTCCCAGGCGCGGATGTGCAGGTCGGTTCCGCAGATGCCGGTGCGCAGCACCTTGATCAGCACGTCACCGGGGCCGTACTCCGGCTCCGGGACGTCCATGAGCCACAGGCCGGGCTCGGCTTTGTGCTTGACGAGTGCCTTCATGGGTGGCTCCAGGCATGCGGAAGGGGGCGCCGCGAGCGTGCGGGGCTCGGACGGCGTCGGTGACGGGCACCAATCTGCCGATCTCCGTGGTGATCAGTCCATCGAGAGTTTCTTAAGCGGGCCGACAGCGCAGCTTCACGTGCGTGTCTTCACGCCTATGCTCCTCCCTTGACGGGGCTGGGAAAAGGGGAGGTGAGGGGCGTGCCGAGTCTGCGCAGCAGGGCGCTTTCGGTGGCGCTGGTCGTGGCGGGACGGCGAAGACGGTTCGCGAGCGCCGAGGCGGTGCGCGAGCGGGTGTCGTCGGCCGCCCGCCGGCCGGCTTCGCACCTGCCGCCGCGGCGGCTGGGCCGGGTCGCGGACATCTCCCGGACGTTCGTCGGGGCCTGGCCGGTGTACGACGTGTCCCCGCTGGGGGCCGAGCCGTCGGCGCAGGTGCTGTACGTGCACGGCGGCGGCTACGTGGGCGAGCTGGAGCGCCCGCACTGGGAGCTGGTGCGGACCCTGGTGACGCGGGCCCGGGCGCGCGTCGTCGTCCCCGCGTACATCCTGGCTCCGCGCGGGACGGCGGACCGGACTGTTCCGGTCGCCACCGACCTGCTGAGCGGCCTGATCGCGGGCGGCGGCGACGGCGGGACGGTGCTCATCGGCGACTCGGCCGGCGCCGGGCTGGCGCTGGCGGCCGCGCAGCGCCTGCGCGACCGCGACGGCGAGCAGCCTTCGCGGATCGTGCTGGTCTCGCCGTGGCTGGACGTGACGATGAGCCATCCGGACCAGGAGGCGATCGAGGCGGCCGACCCGCTGCTGGCCCGTGCGGGGCTGCTGGAGGCCGGACGGCTGTACGCGGGGACCCTGGACGCCGAGGATCCCCTGGTGAGCCCGCTGCGCGGGTCGTTCGCGGGGCTGGCACCGCTGACGGTGTTCAGCGGCACCCGGGACGTGCTCGCGACGGACAGCCGGGAGCTGGTGCGCCGGGCCCGCGCGGAGGGCACGGAGGTGGAGTTCCACGAGGCGGCGGGGATGCCGCACGCGTACCCGCTGCTGCCGGTGCCGGAGGGGCGGGCGGCGCGCGAGCGGATCGTCGAGCTGGTCAGGTCCGCGGCGGACCTGTGACGACCGGGGCCGGGCGGCGCGGGCCCGGCCCTGAGGGGGGCACACCCGCGCTCCTACGCCGTACAGGTCATCAGCGAGCTGATCGGCCAGGCGCGGTACGCCGTCCAGTAGGCCTCGTCGCGTACGTGGTCGGCGGGCGGGGTGCGGTTCGGCTGCCAGCCGACGGTGACGAAGCCCGCCTCGACGGCCGCTTCGGCGAGGTCCGAGTGGGCCCACTCGCGGAACTCGAAGGGCACGGGCGGCTCGGTCAGGAAGTGGGCCTTCAGCAGCGGCGCGTCTCCGTCCCGGACCCGGTCGAGGATGCGGACTCCGTACGGTGACCAGTCCACCCGCGGGTACGCCCCGGCGTTGGGCACGATGGCGAGCAGCCGGCCGCCGGCGCGCAGGTTGGCGCGGACGGACCGGAACATCGCGTGGAGGGTGCGCCGGTCGGGCGCGTAGCTGAATACGTAGGCGGCGGTGGCGAGGTCGAAGGGGCCGAGGTCGGGCAGGCCGGCGGCGTCGGCGACGAGGTATTCGACGTCGGGGCGGTCCTTCGTCGCCTCGTGTTCGCGGGCCAGCCGGATCATCTCCTCGGAGACGTCGACGCCGACGGTCCGCCGGGCCCCGCCGCGGGCCAGCAGCCGGGTGTTGTAGCCGTATCCGCAGGCCAGGTCGAGGGCGTCGAGGCCGCGCAGGCCGCCGAGCGCGTCGAGGGCCCCGTGCAGGGTGTAGGTGTCGGCCGCGGAGTACGCCGCCGTGCTCTTGGACTCCGCGTAGCGCTCGCCGATGGTGTCGTACTGGAACCGCATGCTCTGCCTTCCGCGGGCCTGCCGGGGGGGGTGGGACGCGTGCGTATCGTGCCCCGCGGCGCGCGCGGGTGGCCGTCCGCACACCCGTGCGCTCCCATACGTCCCCCGGACGAGGGAAGCGGTCGGCCTATCGCGGCGGGTGGCACGGGGCGGCGCGGCCCGGGATGAGGCCGCGACCCCCGTGCCCGCGGCCCGGGCGCCGGGATGCCGATGCCGTCGCCGATGGCGCATCCTGACTGTGTGATGGCGACAGCGGACAGCGTCGGCGCCGCCACCGACGCCACGGTCCAGGCGCTCGCGCGGGCCGTCGTGAGCGCAGTGGAGGCCGTGGGCGGGTACGCGGGCGGCGTCTACCTGCGCTCGCGCTCCGACGACCTCCTGCTCCTGGCGCTGTTCACCGGACTGCCGCTGCCGCTGTTCCGGCCGTGGTGGCGGATGCAGGTCAACCGCCCCTATCCGGTCGCCGAGGCCTACCGCTCGGGGCAGGCCGTGCTCCTGGCCGACGCGGAGTCGGCCATGAGCCGCTTCCCCCAGTTCGTCGCCGGGCTGCCCTTCCCCTTCGCGTCTCTGTACGAGCCGGTGACCGCGGGGTCGCAGCGGTTCGGCGTACTGGTGGTGCTGCGCCCGGCCACCCCCGGTGTCCCGGTGGGGGCGGGTGACCGCAAACGGCTCCGGCAGGCCGCCGAGGAGCTGGCGCGCGAGCTCTCCGCGCTGTCCGCGGCCGGGGAGCCGGTGGTGTGGGACGGGGACCCGGTCTGCGTGCCGGCGCCGGCGCCGGAGGCCGGGGCCGCGGGTGCCCGCGGAGCCGTGGACCGGCTCGTGCAGGCGGTGCTCTCCCTGGACCGGCAGGGCCGGATCGGCTTCGTCAACTCCGCCGCGGAGCGCCTGCTGGGCCTCGGCGGCGGGCACCTGCACGGGCGGCTGCTGTGGGAGGCGCTGCCGTGGCTCGGGCACCCCGCGCACGACGACCACTTCCGGGCCGTCTTCATGTCGTCGGAGCCGGTGCACTTCTCCGCACGGCGCGGGCGGCATCCGCCGGGCGAGTGGCTGTCGGTGGGCCTCTACCCGGCGTCCGACGGCGTGACCCTGACGATCGGCACGGCAGACCCGCCCGCCTACGCGTCCGCGACCGCGGCCGACTCCGCCACGGGCCCGGGCTCGCCCGCCGACCAGGCGTCCGCACTGTACCGGCCGGTGGCCCTCGCCATCGCGCTGACGGAGGCGGTGACGGCCCGGCAGGTGTCGGCGGTGGTCACCGAGGAGCTGCTGCCCGCCTTCGGCGGCCGCCAGCTCGCGATCTACCTGCTCGACCAGCGGCATCTGCACCTGGCCTGGGAGACCGGCTTCCCGCAGGGCTTCCTGAACCGGTTCGACGGCGTCGCGCTGGATGTCCGGCTGCCGGGCGTGGAGACTCTGACCACGGGCCGGCCGCTGTTCTTCGAGTCGATGCAGCGGCTGGCCGCCGCCTATCCGGGCATCCCGCTGGACGCCGATGTCGGCGCCCGTGCCTTCCTGCCGCTGATCGCCTCGGGCAGGCCGGTCGGCTCGTGCATCCTCGGCTTCGACTCCCCGCGCGGCTTCAGCCCGGAGGAGCGTACGGTGCTGACCGCGCTGGCCGGGCTGATCGCGCAGGCCCTGGCGCGGGCCCGGCGCTACGACAGCGAGGCGGCGCTCGCCCACGGGCTCCAGGCGGCGTTGCTGCCGCACCGGCTGCCAGTGCGTGAGCACGTGGAGACGGTGGGCCGCTATCTGCCCGGCTCCGCGGGCATGGACGTCGGCGGCGACTGGTACGACGTCGTCGAGACCGGATCGGGCCGGCTGGCCCTGGTCATCGGCGACGTCCAGGGCCACGGGGTCGCCGCCGCCGCGACCATGGGCCAGCTCCGCAGCGCCGTACGGGCCTTCGCGCTCGCCGGCAGCACGCCCGAGCAGGTGGTGCGCGGCACCAACCGGCTGCTCATCGACCTCGATCCGGGTCAGTTCGCGAGCTGCTGCTACGTGGTGCTCGACCCGGCGTCCGGGTCCGCCCAGGCCGTCCGGGCCGGGCACCCGCAGCCGCTGCTGCGCCGTCCCGACGGCCGCACGGAGGTGCTGGACCTGGCGGGCGGGGTGGTGCTCGGCGTCGACCCGGAGGCCTCGTACCCGGTCACGGAACTGCGGCTGGCGCCGGGCGCGCTGCTGGCCCTGTACACGGACGGGCTGGTGGAGCGGCCCGGCATCGACATCGACGAGGGGGTGGAGCGGCTGCGGCTGGCGCTGGCGTCGGCGCTGCCGGTTCCGCTGACCGAGACCGCCGACCGGCTGATCGGCAACGCCGTCGACCGGCCGGACGACATCGCCCTGCTGCTGGCGTCCCTCACGGGCGGCCCCGAGCCGCGCGCCGGTGACTAGTGCTGTGGCCGTTCGCAGGCCTGGAGCACGCCGCCGATCGAGAAGCACAGGGCGCCGAGCAGCGTCCCCCAGTTGGCGACTGCCGTGTTCACCAGGTCTCCGGTGGCGGGCAGGGTGAAGGCCGCCAGGGCCGAGACCATGAACAGCACCGATCCGAACTGGTTCACCGCGACGACCCACCAGCCGAGGCTGCGCGAGCGCAGGCAGGGCCAGGGGCGGTGGCAGATCTCGATGAAGGCCAGGTGGCCGGAGAGCAGGAAGAGCAGGCATCCGATCACGTCGGGTGTCCAGATCAGCCGGTTGGTCTGCTGGACGGTGAGCCCCTGGAGGAAGGAGTCCAGGAGGTTGATGCCGAACACGAGCGTGCCGACGAACAGCACGAACGTGCTCAGCCAGTCCAGGCGCATCGGTTCGTACCCCCACCACTTCCAGGCGGAAGTGACCAGCCGGCCGCCGTCCTGCGGGGTGTGGCGGGGCCCGTTGACCACCTGGAGGAGGGAGACGTAGCCGCCGGTGTTGAAGAAGAGGCCTCCCGCGAAGTAGATCGCTGAGGCCTCGGCGGTGGTGCCCCAGCCGAACTGGGACACGGCCGCGCCGAGGGCGAAGAGGGCTCCGCCGATGACGAACGCGGCCGAGGCGATGGCGTTGAGCCGTCGCAGCCGGCGGAGGGCCTCGGCGTCTGCGGTCGTGGTCCTGGCGGCCGCCTGTCCGGGGCTGCGGACCGCGAGGGTCCCGCGCCTGCGCGCGGGCCGCGACTCCCACACCACCGTGTCCCCTTCGGGGCGCTGCCAGGTGAGCCGGGTGGTGAAGGGGCCCGCGCCTTCGGCGCGCTGCTGGGGCGGTTCCACGCTCTCAGCCCGCCCCGGTCGTCCGCTTTTCCATGCCGGCCAGGGTGAGCGCGGTGTTGACCAGGCCGACGTGGCTGAACGCCTGCGGGAAGTTTCCGAGTTGGCGCCCGGAGACGGGGTCGTACTCCTCGGCCAGCAGACCCACGTCGTTGCACACCGTCAGCAGCCGCTCGAAGAGGACGCGGGCCTCGTCCTCGCGGCCGGTCATGTGCAGGGCGTCGGCGAGCCAGAACGAGCAGGCGAGGAAGGCGCCTTCGTCGCCGGGCAGGCCGTCGACGGAGTCGGCGGTGCTGTAGCGGCGGACCAGTCCGCTGCGGCCGAGTTCGGCGCGCACGGCGTCGACCGTGCCGACGACCCGCGGGTCGTCGGGCGGCAGGAACCCGACCCTGGGGATGAGCAGGGTCGCGGCGTCGAGTTCGGCGGAGCCGTAGTACTGGGTGAAGGTGCCCCGCTCGGGGTCGAAGCCGTTGTCGCAGACGTCGCGGTGGACCGCGTCCCGCATGGCGCGCCAGCGGTCCGGTTCGCCGCGCAGCGACGGGTTGCCTTCGAGTGTCCGTACGGCGCGGTCCGCGGCCACCCAGGCCATCACCTTGGAGTGCACGAAGTGGCGGCGGGGTCCGCGGACCTCCCACAGGCCCTCGTCGGGCCGGTGCCAGTTCTGCTCCAGGAAGTCGAGGAGGGCGAGCTGGATGCTCCAGGAGTGGGCTTCGGCGGGCAGCCCGGCGGACCTGGCCAGGTGCAGGGAGTCGATGACCTCCCCGTACACGTCGAGCTGGAGCTGGTCGACGGCGGCGTTGCCGACGCGGACCGGCGCGGAGGAGGCGTAGCCGCGCAGCCAGGGCAGCTCGCTCTCGGGGATCCGCCGCTCGCCGGCGATCCCGTACATGATCTGGAGGTCCTCGGGGGCGCCGGCGACCGCGCGCAGGAGCCACTCACGCCAGGCGCGGGCCTCGTCGAGGAATCCTGTGGTGATGAGGGAGCCGAGGGTGAGGGTGGAGTCGCGCAGCCAGCAGTAGCGGTAGTCCCAGTTGCGGACGCCGCCCAGTTCCTCGGGCAGGGAGGTGGTGGCGGCGGCGGCGATCCCGCCGGTCGGGGCGTAGGTGAGGGCCTTGAGGGTGATCAGGGAGCGGGTGACGGCTTCCCGGTAGGGGCCTTCGTAGCGGCACTGGGAGGTCCACTCGCGCCAGTCGGAGAGGCTGCCCTCCAGGGCCTCGAAGGGGTCGGTGGGTTCGGGGCGCGGTTGGTGCGAGGGGTGCCAGGTCAGGACGAAGGCGACGCGGCGGCCGGCGGTGACGGGGAACTGGGAGCGGGTGCTCTTGGCCTCGCCCCAGGTGCGGACGGGGGGCTCGCTGCGGAACCACACGGAGTCGGGCCCGGCGACGGCGACGCGGTCGCCGTCGCTGCGGCGCACCCAGGGCACGACGTGGCCGTAGTCGAAGCGCAGGCGCAGGGTGCTGAGCATCCTGACGGTGCCGCTGATGCCCTCGACGATGCGGACGACGTCGGGGGCGACGTCGCGCTGCGGCATGAAGTCGATGACCTTGACGGTGCCGGTCTCGGTCTCCCAGTACGACTCGAGGACCAGTGAGCCGTCGATGTAGGCGCGGCGGGTGCAGCGCTCTCCGTCGGCCGCGCCGAGGGGGGCGATGCGCCAGTGGCCGTTCTCCTCGTCGCCGAGGAGCCTGGCGAAGCAGGCCGCCGAGTCGAAGCGCGGCAGGCACAGCCAGTCGATGGACCCGTCGCGGCCGACCAGTCCGCTGGTCATGAGGTCGCCGATGAGTGCGTAGTCTTCGATGGGTTGTGTCATTTGTGCGCTCTTCCCCCGAATGTCCGGGGCCAATCAGCTCGGGCCCCGGACACCCCCGGGCGCAGCGCTAGTTACGCACGAAGAGCATGACGGCGGCGAGGACGACGCCGAGTACGAGGGCCAGGGCTCCGTGCGCCGGGCGCTGGGTGCGCAGGACGGGCAGGAAGCGGTCAACGGCGTAGCGGCCGGGGCCGGTGAGGGTGAGGGCGGCGGCGCCCGCGGTCAGCAGGAGTTCGTACTCGATGCCTGCGGGGGCGAAGAAGGAGCCGGTGCCGTGGACGGCGATCGCGTTGATGAGGGTGCCGACGACGGCGGCGCCGGCGAGCGGGGTGAGCAGGCCGGCGGCGAGGCCGAGGCCGCCGAGGGTCTCGGTGAGGCCGGCGAGGACGGCCATGGCGTCGCCGGCGGGGTAGCCGCTGGCGGTGAAGAACTGGCCGGTGCCGCTGATGCCTCCGCCGCCGAACCAGCCGAAGAGCTTCTGCGCTCCGTGTCCGGCCATGGTCAGGCCGAGGACGAGGCGCAGGAGCAGCAGGCCGGCGTCGTGGCCGGGGGTGGAGAGGGCGGCGAGCGGGCCCTGCGCGGCCGGCGCGGCGGCCTGCGGCTTCGCCGCGGTGACGGAGGGGCTGGTCATCGTGGGGGTCCTTCCGGTCGTGCGGTCCGAGGAGGCAGGTGAAGAGTTGTTCAAATTCGAACCGCTGGCCATGGACCCTAACCGGTGATTCAAATTCGAACAACCCGTGTAGGCTGGGGCCATGGCTGAACCGAGATGGCTGGACGAGCGCGAGATGCGGGCCTGGAGCGGCTTCCTGGCCGCCTCTGCCCTGGTGAACCGGCGCCTCGACCAGCAGCTCAAGGACGACGCGGGGCTTTCGCACCCGCAGTACGAGATCCTCGTGCGGCTCGCCGCGGCGCCCGGGCGGGAGCTGCGGATGACCGAGCTCGCCAATGGCCTGATCAACTCCAAGAGCGGCCTGACCTACCAGGTCACCCAGATGGAGAAGGCCGGACTGGTCCGCCGCCGCAGCTGCCCCTCGGACGTGCGCGGGGTCTTCGCCGTGCTCACCGACGCCGGCAGCGCGAAGCTGGAGGAGGCGGCGCCGGGGCACGTGGCCACGGTCCGGGAGATCCTGGTCGACGTCCTGACCCCGGCGCAGCTCGACGTGCTCGCCGACGGTCTGGGCGAGGTCGGGCGCCGGCTGCGCGGACAGGGCGCCTGAGCGGCCGGGGCCGCCGTAGGGGTATCACCGACCGGAATCGGGGTATATGGGCGCCATGGACGGAACGGTCTGGGTCATCGTGGGCGCGATCGTCATGGCGGGGCTCGCCGTGGTCGCGGCCGTGATGTTCGTACGCGTGCTCAGGGCGCGGCGGCTGCTGGTCGACGCGGGCATTCCGCTGCACGACAAGGCCTTGTTCTGGGCCGCTCTCGTCTACACCGTCTCGCCCGTGGACCTCATTCCGGACCCGGTCTATCTGGACGACATCGGGATCCTGATGCTGGCGCTGCGCTCGCTGCACGCGGCGGCGGCGGCCGCGCGCCCCTCGAAGGAGCCCGGGGCCGACGTCCGGACCCGCGTCTGATCCGGCCCGGGCGCGCCGGGGTCCGGCCGCGTCCGCTCAGACGTGCTGGTCCACCAGGACCGGATTGCCGTCCGGGTCGAGGACGCCGACGGGGCCGCAACCGCCGGGACGGGAGCGGGGTGCCCGCCCTCGGGTCAGCGCACGCCCCGGGGCCGGAACTGGACGCTGATGCGGGGCCCGACGGCCCGCGCCGACTTCGGCACGGCGTGTTCCATCGTCCGCTGGCAGGAGCCGCCCATGACCACGAGGTCGCCGTGGCCCAACGGCAGCCGCAGCAGGGTGGCCCCGCCGTCGCGGGGCCGGAATGCCAGATCGCGCGGGTCGCCGACGGAGACGATGGCGACCATGGTGTCCTCCGTCGGGGAACGGCCGGTCCGGTCGCCGTGCCAGGCCACGCTGTCCCGCCCGTCGCGGTACAGGCACAGCCCGGCGGTGGTGAACGGCTCGCCCAGCTCGGCGGCGTAGTGGGCGCTCAGCGCATCGCGGGCCAGGGCGAGCGAGGCGTGGGGCAGGTCCTCGTCCTCGCCGTAGAAGGCGAGCAGCCGGGGCACCTCCACCTCCCGCTCGTACATCTGCCGCCGTTCGGCGCGCCAGGGCACGTCTGCGGCCAGCCGCTCGAAGAGCGCGTCGGCGCCGCACAGCCAGCCGGGCAGGTGGTCGACCCAGGCCCCGGCGCCGAGCTCGGTCCGGCGCAGCCCGGCGAGGGGGCCGAGACCGATCTCGTCACCCTGGTCGAAGAGGGAGCCCTGCAGAGCCCGGACCGCGTGCATGGACCCAGCCTAAACCCATAACCGAACAGATGCACGAATACGTGCGGCGTGCCCGTCAGCGCGGCCGGTCGCCGCTCGCGGGGCGGAACGGCCGGGTGAGGAGGGTGACGGCGAGGGAGGCCGCGGCGGCGAGGGCGATCGCCGCGCCGGCGCCGAGGTACTGGGCGAGGCCGCCGGCGATCGCGGCACCCAGCCCCTGACAGGTCATCCGTCCCGCCGATTCGACCCCCTGGACCTGACCGCGGATCGCCTCGGGGGTCAGTTCCAGAAGCCGTTCCTGGAGCGGCAGGGTGGCGGCGAACCCGGCCCCGGCGACGAACACCGCGACCGCCAGGACGGGGGCGGGCGGGTGGACCGCGAAGAGCAGGAAGGGGGCGGCGAGCAGGAGCCGCAGCACGAAGGCGTGGCGGCGGCGCCGTGCGGCGGTGAGCACCCTGCCGACGAGCAGGTCGCCGGCGAGCATGCCGGCGGATCCGGCGGCCAGGAAGGTCCCGGCGTGGGCGGGGTCGTAGGAGATGAGGAGGGCCTCGCAGCCGACGATCAGCCCGTTGGGAACCCACAGGGCCAGCAGCAGGGCCCGCCGGCCGGGGTGGGCGAACAGTTCGGCGTTCGCCCGCCAGGTCTGCCGCAGGCCCGGCCGGCGGGCGAGCCGGACCGAGTGCTCCCGTACGGTGGCCGCCACCACGGCCGCGCCGAGGGCGGTGAGGCAGGCGGCGACGGCGAAGACCCCCTGGTGGCCCGCGTACCGCAGCAGTACGGCGCCGCCGGCGTAGCCGAGGATCGCCGTGCCGCCCGCGGTGATGTTCATCAGCGAACGGGCCGGCGCGTAGCCGGCGGCCGGCACCACCTCGGCGAGCAGCCCGAGCCGCGCACCGGTCCCCAGGGACTGGAAGAAGCCGAGGAAGAGGAGGAGTGCGAAGCGGGCCGCGAGCGGCAGTTCGGGGACGGCCTGGGCGCAGACGCCCGCGAGCGAGGCGAGTTGGAGCAGGAGGAGGGTGCGCCGGGGGCGTTTCCCGTCCGCGACGGACATCAGCGTCAGCGCGCCGAGGACCGCGGCGAAGGTGGCGCCGTACATGCTCACGGCGGTCAGGAACGGCGAACCGGTCTGCCGGTCGACCAGGGTGCCGAGCGCGATGCCGGACAGGGCGCCCGCGGCGGCGGTGAGGGTGAAGCTGACGTACAGACCGCTGAACTCCGTGGTGCGGAGCAGCTTCCGGTAGCCGGTGGAGGGGGGCGGGGCGGGGGTGGGTCCGTGGCTGGTGGTCAGGTGTGAAGGCATGAAAAAAGCCTCCGGGCGCGTGCACGGAGCACGTACGCCGAAGGCCAACGACGGGAATTCTAGCAGTAGTCACGGCCAGCTCACCGGGCGTTTCCGCTCCTCGGAGCGGGTGCGCGACGGCATTACCGCAGCGTAGCCGTGTGATCAGGGACTCACGGTCTTGGCCGCGGGTCCGCCGCACGGTACCGTCAGCGCGACATAAAGACATAGCGACGACGGCGAGACGGAAGTCCGGTGTGAATCCGGCATGGTCGCGCCACTGTGTGCTGCGGCGACCTCCCCGGGGGCGTCTCGGCGAGTCAGACCCGAGGACCGTCGTCCTGCACCACCGTATGGGACGCGTTGTTCCCCGAGGAGGTTCCATCATGGCCGAGGCTGTCGCTTCCGCTGCCATATCCACCCCCGCCGTCTCGCCGTCGGCTCCGCTGCCCGTGCGCGCGGTCCTGCCCTGGGCGGTCTTCGTCGGTCTCCTGATGCTCGTGGCCCTCTACTTCGTCGGTGCCGAGCAGGGCGCCACCGCCGTGTTCGCCGGCGAGGGCGTGCACGAGTGGGTGCACGACGGTCGCCACCTGCTCGGCTTCCCCTGCCACTGAGAGGCACGCACATGTATGCCTCAACTGTCAGAGGTCTGCTGGTCCGCGGCATGCTCGCGGGCCTGATCGCCGGACTGTTCGCCTTCGCCGTCGCCTACGTGGTGGGTGAGCCCCCGGTACGGGGTTCCATCGCCGTGGAGGAGGCCGCCGCCGCGAAGGACGCCGCGAGCGCCGCGAGCGGTCACGCCGGACACGGTGGTGACGCCGCGTCGGGCGAGGCCGCCGAGGAGGAGGAAGAGCTCGTCAGCCGCCCGGTCCAGTCGACGGCCGGCCTGGCCACCGGCGTCCTGGTCTACGGGGTCGCGCTGGGCGGCATCGCCTCGCTCGCGTTCTCGTTCGCCCTCGGCCGCGTCGGCGGGTTCAGCCCGCGAGCCACGGCCGCGCTCACCGGGGCGGGCGCGTTCGCCCTGGTCTACCTGGTGCCGTTCCTCAAGTACCCCGCCACCCCGCCGGCGGTCGGCAACCCGGACACGATCGGGCAGCGCACCACGCTGTTCTTCCTGATGATCCTGCTGAGCGTGCTGCTCGGCGTCGGCGCGATCATCCTCGGGCGACGGCTGGCACCGCGCCTGGGCAACTGGAACGCGACGCTGGCCGCGGCCGGCGGCTTCATCGTCGCCACCGCACTGGCGTTCGTGTTCCTGCCGGACAACAGCGACGCGGTCCAGGCCGGTTTCCCCGCGGCCCTTCTGTGGGAGTTCCGGGTGGCCTCGCTGGCCGTACAGCTCGTTCTGTGGACGGTGTTCGCCGTCGTATTCGGCGTCCTGGCCCAGAAGCTCCTGGACACGCGCACCGACGGCGCGGAAGCGACGGCCCAGCAGCAGGCACCCGCCCTCGGCTGATCCCACCGCCACGTCCGCGCACGGGCCCCGCGCCCCCCAGGGGGGTTGCGGGGCCCGTGCGCGTTCCCATGCGTGCGCCAAAGCGCACGCGTCTCACTCCCGCCGTCCTACGATGTCCGCATGAGCTCAGGCAAGCATCCGGCAGGTGCGCAGGCGTCGCAGGTACGGGGCGACCGGCTGGAGGTCGCCGCGTCCGTCCTGGCCCTGCTCGCGGACCGCACGCGCCTGGCGCTGATGGAGCGGCTCGGGCGGGGCGAGGCCGACGTGACCACGCTCACCGAGGCGTGCGGGGCGGCCCGTCCCTCCGTCAGCCAGCACTTGGCCAAGCTCCGTCTCGCCGGGCTGGTCACCACCCGCAAGGACGGGCGCCGCGTCGTCTACGCCCTGCGCCACGGCCACCTGCGCCGGCTGGTGGACGAGGCCATGAACGTCGCCGACCATGAGATCGGCTCCCTCCCGCCGCACGACTGAGCCCGCCCGCGGGGCCCCGTTCCGCCCTTGATACGTGCACAGGTGCGCACATGTTGGCTACGCTGGACACCGTGTCGTCGATCCGCCGACCGGAACGGGGCCGCCCTTGCCGTCCTTGCCTTCCGCGCCACCCGTGCCGTCCGCGCCATCGGCGCTGTCCGTGCTGTCGGTGCTGCGCAACGGCACCTACCGCCGCCTGTTCACCGCCCAGGTCGTCGCCCTGGTCGGCACCGGGCTCGCCACCGTCGCGCTGAGCCTGCTCGCGTACGACCTCGCCGGCGACGGCGCCCCGGCAGTCCTCGGCACCGCGCTGGCGATCAAGATGATCGCCTACGTGACCGTCGCGCCGCTGGTCACGGCCGTCGCCGACCGGGTGCCCCGGCGCGTCCTCATGGCGGCGACCGACCTCACCCGCGCCGGTGTCGCACTCGCCCTGCCCCTCGTCA
Organism: Streptomyces sp. A0592; assembly: GCF_004795115.1. NCBI lineage: Bacteria > Bacillati > Actinomycetota > Actinomycetes > Kitasatosporales > Streptomycetaceae > Streptomyces > Streptomyces sp. A0592. The sequence goes on along the minus strand of NZ_SSBM01000018.1, from coordinate 71,603 downwards.
CCGAGGTGTGGCAGATCCACGTCCTGATCTTCCTGCTGCAGGCGGCCTCGGCGGCTTTCACCCCGGCCTTCCAGGCCACGATCCCCGAGGTCCTGCCCGACGAACAGGACTACACCCGGGCCCTGTCGATGAGCCGGCTCGCCTACGACCTGGAGAGCCTGTTCAGCCCGGTCCTGGCCGCGGCGCTGCTCACCGTCGTCTCCTACGACCGGCTGTTCGCCGGCACCGTCGCCGGATTCCTCGCCTCCGCCGCGCTCGTGACCGCGACGGCGCTGCCCCGGCCCGCCCCCGTCGAGCGGACCGGCGGGGTCTACGCCAAGGCCGCTTTCGGCATCCGCCTGTTCCGGGCCACTCCGCGGCTGCGGGCCCTGCTCGCCCTCGACCTGGCGGTCGCCGCCGGCGGAGCCGTCGTCTTCGTGGACACCGTCGCCGCCGTCCGCGGGCACCTCGACCGCCCGGCCGGGGCGGTCTCGGTCGCCCTCGGCGCCTACGGCGCCGGGTCCGTGCTCACCGCGCTCGCCCTGCCCCGGCTCCTGCGGCGCTCCTGCGACCGCACCGTGATGCTCCGGGCCGCCGCCTGCCTCCCGCTGGTCCTCGCCGCCGTGGCCGTACTCACCGCGACCGCCCCCGGCGCCTGGTCCTGGCCCGCGCTCCTGGCCGCGTGGGCGGTGATCGGGGCCGCGTGCTCGGCCGTCCTGACGTCGGGGGGCCGCGTGGTCCGCCGCTCCACCGCCGACGCGGACCTGCCCGCCGCCTTCGCCGCCCGGTTCTCCCTCTCCCACGGCTGCTGGCTGCTCACCTATCCGCTGGCCGGGTGGCTCGCCCCGTGGGCCGGCCTGCCGCTGACCGCCGCGGCCCTGGGGGCCGTCGCCCTGGCCGCGACCGCCGCCGCGGCGGCGGCCTGGCCGGTCCGCGACCCCGACCGGCTGGACCACGTACACCCGGACCTGCCGCCCGGTCACCCGCACCTCGCCGACGCCCGTCCGGCCGGGGGCGGCTGGCTGCACGGCCACCACTACATCATCGACCAGCACCACCACCACTGGCCCGGGCGGGACGGCACCCGCCGGAAAAGCCCTCGCCGGCCGCGGCAGGGGCCGCTACGATCACCGCGATGACCACTCATTCCACTCACGGATCGGAGGTCCCCACCGCGCAAGGTGAGTGCTGATGCTCACTGCGACCGCGAACAGGGACTCCCGCCTCACCCTCTGGCGCCGCGTACGCGAGTACGCCGTGCCGGTGTCCATGATCGAGACTGCGACCGCGCGCCGCCACGCCGGCGACTGGTCCGCGGCATGCGCCGCCGCAGGCTTCGACGTCGATTTCAACCTGCGTTCCCTGGCCCGCTCGCACGGCCGCGACCTCGCGGACCGGATCCGGGCCGACCTCCGCCACCTGGCTCCCGACCTGCTGCGCTGGCACATGCCGCGGGTCGCCCCCGACGGGCTGCTGCGCCCGGGTCTGACCATCACCCTGGCCCGGTACGCCACCGCCGCGCCCGCGGGCACCGCGCCCCCGGTGCACCTCGTGGCCCGCACTCCGCCCGCCTGGGCGGACGGCGGGCAGCGCATCGGCCTCGCGCTGTGGGACGGTTCCCGCTCCGAGGCCGGGGTCGCCGGCGCCGATCCGCGCCGCGGGTCCCGCCCCGACCGGCGCTTCCGCCTCGACCTGCACCGCCACTTGTGGGACGCGCGCAGGACGGACGAGCTGCGGGCCCGCTCCGGGGCCGACCGGCCGCCCTGCGACGACCCGCCCGGGCCGGATCCGGAACTCACCCGAGCGCTGCCTCCGGAGCACCGGTGCGCCGTCGACCGGTGGGCCGCCGAGGCCGGGATCGTGCTCCGGGCCGAGGGACGGGACACCGGCAGCGTCACCGTCCGGCTCGGTGCCCGGCAGCGGCTGGTCCTGGACCTGGTCGCGGGCGCTGACGGGGACGCGGACGGGCAGGGCGCCGGGATGCCGTCGCTCCGGATCGGGTCCGCCCCCACGGACGGCAGCGCCCACACGCTGCCGGTCCTGCCCGACGCGGCGGCCTGGGTACTGCCCGACCTGGAACTGCTCCGCACCGGCTCCATCGGGGCCGACCGGCTGCACCCGCTGGTCGCCGCCGCCCTCGCACCGGACCGTGCACCGGCCCCGCCGTCGGGGACCGCAGAAACGGAACCGGAGCCCGAACCGGGGCCGGGCCGGCCGCGCTTCGTCGAATGCCGTGGGTCCCGGCACCGCATCGGCCTCGTCGACGGCGTGCTGACACCGCTCGACCACGACCCGGCCGAGGTCCGGCGCGAGGAACTGCTGGCGGCGCTGTCCGGTACTCCCCTGCCCTGCCTCCGGGCCATCGACGCGGCCCACCGCCGACCGGACTGCCTCACCGGCGTCCGCGAACGCCTGGACCACGGAGACATCGCCGGTGCGCTGGCCGTCGTCGAGGGCCTGCTGGGCCCCGGCGCAACTCTGCGCCCCGGACCCCTGCTGGACGAACTGGAGGCGGCCGCCCGACGGCGGATCACCTACGGGCTGTTCCGCGCGGGCCTGGCCGGACCGGGCCCCAACCGCCTCCCCCCGAAGCCCGGTCGCTCCCGGCACGACCGCCGGGCGGCCTGAGCTCCGGCGCACTGCGCCGTCGGCCGGGACCGCCCGGCCGTGCCCCCCTTCGTACGCGACCTTTCACGAACCCCACAGGTGACCACACATGCGCATGGACATACCCGCCGTCTCCCAACTCGACGTCGCCGGCGATCTGCTGGCCCTGCTCGGCGAGACCACCACCGAGCCGCGCCCCGACAACCAGCTCGAAGCCCTCACCCTGGCCGTCGCCGCGGACCTGCCCGTCCTGCTGTGGGGCGAGCCGGGGATCGGCAAGACCGCCGCCCTGACCCAGCTCGCTGCCTCCCTGGACCTGCCGCTCACCACGGTCATCGCCAGCGTGCACGAACCGTCCGACTTCTCGGGGCTGCCCGTCGTCGGCGACGACCCCGCGGAGCAGGGCGTCCCCATGGCCCCGCCGGACTGGGCGGTGCGCCTGGTACGGGCCGGGCGCGGGCTGCTCTTCCTCGACGAGCTGTCGACCGCACCCCCGGCCGTGCAGGCCGCCCTGCTGCGCCTCGTACTGGAACGGCGGATCGGTGCCCTGCAACTGCCGCCCGGGGTGCGGATCGTGGCGGCCGCGAACCCGCGGTCCTCGGCGGCCGACGGCTGGGAACTGAGCCCGCCGCTGGCCAACCGGTTCGTCCACCTCCAGTGGACCCACGACCACGATGTCGTCGTACGCGGTCTCGGCGGGACCTGGCCGCGCGCCACCCTGCCGCGCCTCGACGCGCAGGCACTGCCGGCCGCCGTCGACTTCGCCCGGCGCGCGGTGTGCGGGTTCCTCACCACCCGGCCCCCGCTCGTACACCGCCTGCCCTCCGCCGAGACGCGGCGCGGCGGCGCCTGGCCGTCGCCCCGCAGCTGGGACATGACGCTGCGCCTGATCGCGTTCGCCACCGCGGCCGGCTCCTCCCGGGAGGTGCTGTCCATGCTGGTCAGGGGAACCGTCGGGGACGGTCCGGCGCTGGAACTGCTCGCCGCTGTGGACCGGATGGAACTCCCCGACCCCGAGGAGCTGCTCGCCGACCCGGCCGGCGCCGACCTGCCCGAGCGGGGCGACCAGCGCCAAGCCGTGCTGGACGGGATCGTGGCCGCGGTCAACCGGCGTCCGGAGAAGGCCCGTTGGGACGCAGCATGGACGATCATGGTCCGGGCGCTGGAGACGGGGGCGCCGGACCTGGTGGTCGTCCCCGCGACCTCCCTGGCCGCGCTGCGCCGGGAGGAGTGGGACGTGCCGGCCGCGATCGAGCGGCTCGCCGGGGTGGTGGACCTGTCCCGGCGAGCGGACCGGGCGGCGGAGCGGACCGCGGACCGCAAGGGCGTCCCCGTGGGGGCCCGCCGGTGAGCGCCGGGGCGCCCGGGGCGCTGGACCTCGACAAGCTCTACACCGCACGGCTGCACGCCGCGCGGGTCAGGCCGTACCTCGCGACGGCTCTGTTCGCCCTTCACACCGTGGAGTCGCGGCAGGTGCCGACGATGGCCGTCGACCGGTACTGGCGGGTCTACGTCTCGCCGGGGTTCGTGTACCGGACTCCGGTGGCGGAACTGGCGGGGGTCTGGGTCCACGAGGTGTCGCACCTGCTGCGCGACCACCACCGGCGCGGCGACCGGGCCGCGCGGCTGCAGGGGCTGGAGGGCCCCGGGGCACGGCTGCGGGTGAACATCGCCGCGGACTGCGAGATCAACGACGACGTGTTCGGCGACGGACTGGCCCGGCCCGCGGGCGCCGTCACCCCGCAGCACCTGGGGCTGTCCGGGGGCGAGCTGATGGAGGACTACCTGCGCCAATTCGGGCTCGGGCCGCGCACGCAGGGCCTGGTCTGGCTGGACTGCGGCAGCGGCGCCGACGGGATGGACCGCGGGTGGGACCTCGGGCCGGACGGCGCGCACGGCCTCAGCGAGCAGGAGCAGGACGCGGTCCGCTTCCGGGTGGCGCAGGGCATCAACGGGCGGCCGGGCAGCGCCCCGAAGGCATGGAAGCGGTGGGCGGAGGAGGCCTTCCACCCGCCCCAGCCGTGGCGGGAGTTGCTCGGAGCGGCGGTCCGGTCCGCGGCCTCCGGCGCGGGCGCCGGCGAGGACTACAGCTACGGCCGGCCCTCGCGGCGCTCGGCCGGCCTGCCGGGCATCGTCCTGCCGAGCCTTCGGCGCCGACCGCCGCGGGTCTGCGTGGTGATCGACACCTCCGGATCGGTCAGCGACGCCGAACTGGGCAGCGCGCTCCTGGAGGTCGCCGCGATCTCCCAGGCCGTGGGCGGCCGCCGCGACCTGGTCACCGTGGTGCCGTGCGACGCGGCAGCGCGGATCGTACACCCCCTGTGCCAGGGCGAGGGCATTCCGCTGCTGGGCGGCGGCGGTACGGATCTGCGGGCGGGTTTCGCCAGGGCTCTGCGGTCGGGGCCCCGGCCCGACGTCATCGTGGTCCTGACGGACGGGCGGACGGCCTGGCCCGCCGTCCGGCCGCCCTGCCGGACGGTGGTGGGCCGCTTCTCCCGCAACAGGAGGCTGCGGTGGGACGAGGACGATCCGTACTACCGGCCGGACCCGACACCGTCCTGGGCCCGGGTGGTGGAGATCGGATCGGCCACCGCCGACCGGTGAGGGAGCCGCACCTACACGGCCCGCTCCGCACCCTCGGCCGGCTCCACCCGCCCGGCCGGCTCCGCAGGCTCGGCGGGCCCTCCCGGGCTGAGGCGCCGGACGCCGCGGGCGGTGGCGAGCTTCGCGATCAGCAGGCAGTACGCCGGTGCGGCGACGAGTTCGAGGACGAGGGCCTGCCACGGGGCGTCCGCCGCGTTGCCCGATTCCGCCAGTTGCCCCAGGGCCACGGTGATGCCGTAGGCGGTCATGTTGTTCGCCACGTGCACCGCGATGACGGCTTCGAGGCCTCCCGTGCGGATGGTCAGCCATCCCCACCACAGGGCGGAGTAGAACAGCAGGGCGAATCCCGACCACTCGCCGAAGCCGTGGGCGACGGCGAAGAGGGCGGACGCGATGACGATGCCCGGCCAGGGGGACGTGAGGAATCCGCCGAAGAACTGGGCGAGCCAGCCCCGGAAGACGAATTCCTCGGCCGCGGCCTGAAAGGGGATCAGCGCCCACAGCACGACGAGTCCGAGGAGGAGACCGGACCAGCCGGGGAAGTCGCCGGCGAGGGACTCCTCGCCCTCGCTGAGGTAGCCCCAGAGCGCCAGCCCGCCCATCTGGAGCACGATCAGCGGGAACGCGACCGCCGCACAGCGGGCCAGCCAGCCCCAGCGCAGCCGGCCCACGACGGAGGCCGCGGTGCCGCCGGGGCGGCTGCCGCACCAGCGGACGGCGAGCAGTACGACGGGTATGCCGGTGGCTATGGAGAGCAGGCCGAGCGCCTCGTCGGCGAGCGGGTCCCCCAGGATCCGGTCCCCGTTCTCGGGTGCGAAGTCCTGCCCCAGCACGTACCAGGCGAGGGCGCCGAACGCGATGACCACCAGCGGTACGGCCAGGTTCCCGACAAGGACGAGGAGGAACTCCCCGATGCGCTGCGGGACCTTCTGCCGTCCGTTGCGGGCCTGTTCGTGGTAGGCGCTGCCGGCCGGCGCGGTCTCGGTCCGCGGCGGCCCGGCGGCGAACGGAGGACCGCCCGGGGCGGTGGGCGGCCATCCCCGCGCCGGGGCCGGCCATTGCGGAGCGCCTGCGGGCGGCGCGGCCCACACGTTCGGCGGGGGCGTATCTGACACAGCGGGACCCTTTCCGTCACGGCCGTTCACACGCCCATTCGATCACGTGGCCGCCCCGGGGCTCAGTCCGTTTTCGCGCGGAGGTCCGCCGGGAGCCCGCCGATGACGCGCCCCGCCCGCCGCGCCGAGGGAGGGGCCGGGCGTGGGGCGGGCAGAGGCAGTGAGAACCAGACGGCCTTGCCCTCGGCCGTCGGGAGGGTTCCCTAGGAGGAGGCGAGCGAGTCGACGAGGAGCAGCCCCCGGCCCGATTCGGCGTCGGGGGCGGCGAAGCGGGCCTGCGGCAGGACCGGGCTGCCGTCGCAGACCTCGACGCTGAGTTCACGACCGGCCTGGCGCAGGCGGAGCCGGACGGGGCCGCGGCTGTGGTTCACCGCGTTGGAGAGCAGCTCGGAGGTGAGCAGGCAGGCGGTGTCGCGGAGTTGCTCGTCGTCCTTGCCCCACAGGGCCAGCGTGGAGCACAGGAAGCGCCGTCCCGCGCCGACGCTGCTCGGGTCCGCGGCGAGGAGCATGCTCTGCGAGGTCACGGGCGTGTCGGGGATGCGGACCAGCAGGAGGGTCACGTCGTCGGGGTTGTCGTCGGCGTCCGGCAGCAGTTCGGCCAACAGCCGGTCGGCGGCCGCCTCCAGGCCGTCCGACGCAGCGACGGCCTTCTCCAACGCCGCAGCGAGACCGTCCACCTGGCCCTCGATGTCGCTGTCGGGCGTTTCCACCAGGCCGTCCGTGTAGAGGGCGAGCACCGATCCGGCCTCGACGGTGTGCCGGGTCTCGTGGTGGGGCACCTCTCCCACGCCCAGCGGCACGCTCACCTCGACGGGCAGCCGGGTGACCTCGCCGCCCGGGGCGACGAGCAGGACCGGCAGGTGTCCGGCCGAACACATGGTGATCTCGGCGGAATCGGCGTCCACGACCAGGTAGCAGCAGGTGACGAACTGGTCCGGCAGCTCGCTGACGACCGCGTCCAGGGCGCGCATGAGCTGCCAGGGCGGCATGCCGGTCTTGGCCAGGGCGTGGGAGGCGGATCTGAGCTGGCCCATGACGGCGGCGGCGTCCAGTCCGCGCCCCATCACGTCGCCGACCATCACGCCGACCCGGCCGCCTCCCAGGGGGATGAGGTCGAACCAGTCGCCGCCCACCCCGGCCCCCTGCCGGGCCGGGAAGTACCGGCTCGCCGTGGGCATCCCCGGTACGTCCGGCGGGGATCCCATGAGGCTGCGCTGGAGGGTGAGCGCGACGTGGCGCTGCTGCTCGTAGAGCTTCGCGAGCATCTCCTCGGCCGACTTGCGCTCGGTGACGTCGCGGATGGCGGCGGAGACCAGCGTGCCGTCGGGGGTCTCCAGCGGGCTCAGACTGATCTCCACCGGGAATTCGCCGCCGTCGCAGCGCAGCCCGTACAGCTCCAGGCCCGCTCCCATGGGACGGGTCTTGCGGTTGACGAAGTAGCCGTGCCGGAAGTCGGAGTGGTGCCCGCGGAACCGTTCCGGTACGAGCACCTCGACGGGTCTTCCCAGCAAGTCCTCCCGCGCGTACCCGAACAGGGCCTCGGTCTGCGCGTTGACGAGCTGGATCGAGCCGCTCTCGTCGACGATCACCATGGCGTCCGGTGCCGCCTCGAGCAGGGCCCGGAAGCATTCCTCGGCGGCCCTGCGCTCGCTGACGTCCCGCACGGCCGCCGAGATCAGCAGGCCCTCCGGGGTCTCGAGCGGACTCAGGCTGATCTCCACCGGGAACTCGCGCCCGTCCCTGCGCAGCCCGTACAGCACCAGCCCCGCGCCCATCGGGCGGACCTGGCGGCTGGCCGCGTAGCCGAGCCGGTGGCCCGGGTGCTGGCCGCGGAACCGCTCGGGGACCAGGACCTCGATGTGGCGGCCCAGGAGTTCCCGCCGGGGATGGCCGAACAGGGCCTCGGTCTGCGCGTTCACCAGCCGGATCACCCCGGCGTCGTCCACGATCACCATCGCGTCCGGTGCCGCTTCCAGCAGAGCCCTGAACGGCTCTTCAGTCGTCGCTGCCACGCTGCGCCTCGCACTCGTCGAATCCCGCAGAAGCAGACATCCGACCACGTGGCCGAATCTCGCGCTTCCGGTTGACCGCATGCGGCGCCAATTGACCATTTCTGCGCACCGGCGGCACTGCCGCCGCCCGCGCGGGTTGACGCGCCCGCACGCACAGCGGCCCCGCGGCGGGGGCGCTGATCTATGGTGGCGGCAAGGACTGGCCGGGGCGGACGCGAGGCGAGGAGATCCGGTGCGTGACGCAGAGTTCTTCCGGAACTGGATGGCGGCCGCCGCGGCCGCCGTGGAGCGTGAGGCGGACCGGCTCACGGAGCTCGACTCCCCCATCGGGGACGCCGACCACGGGAGCAATCTGCTGCGGGGTTTCACGGCCGTGCGCACCGTCTTGGACACGGAGGCCCCGGCAGCGCCGGGCACCGTGCTCCAGCTCGCCGGGCGGACGCTGATCTCGACGGTCGGCGGCGCGTCGGGACCGCTGTACGGGATGCTGCTGCGCCGTACCGGCAAGGAACTCGGCGAGGCGCCCGAGGTGTCCGACGAGGAGTTCCGCGGGGCCCTGGACCAGGGGGTCGGCGCGGTGGCGCAGCTGGGCGGGGCGGCGCCGGGCGACAAGACCATGCTGGACGCGCTGCTGCCGGGCGTGGCCGCGCTGGCCACCTCGTACCGGGCGGCGGCGGACGCGGCGGAGAACGGGGCCCTCGCCACCGTACCGATGCAGGCGCGCAAGGGGCGGGCCAGCTACCTCGGCGAGCGCAGCATCGGGCACCAGGATCCGGGAGCGACCTCGTCGGCGCTGCTGCTGGGGGCGCTCGCGGACGTGGCCGAGCGGACGGCGGGCGCACGGTGACGGGCGGACACGGCGCCGGCGGTACGCAGCCGGCCCTGGTCGGGGTGGTGCTGGTCTCGCACAGCGCGCCGGTCGCCGAGTCGGTGGCGGAGCTGGCGCGAGGCCTCGCGGCGGGCGGACCGGTGGCTCCGGTGGCCGCTGCGGGCGGCACATCCGCCGGCGGGCTCGGCACCAGCGCGGAGCGGATCGTGGCGGCCGCGCGGGAGGTGGACCGGGGTGCCGGGGTCGCGCTGCTCGCGGACCTCGGGAGTTCGGTGCTGACGGTCAAGGCGCTGCTGCTGGAGGACGAACTGCCGCCGGACGCGCGGCTGGTGGACGCGCCGTTCGTCGAGGGCGCGGTGGCTGCGGTGGTCGCCGCGTCCGCGGGCGCCCCGCTGGCACAGGTCGTGGAGGCAGCTGCCGAGGCGTACGCCTACCGCAAGGTCTGAGCGTCCCGGCGCGCGGCTGAGCCCGGACGACGGGCGGGTCCCGTCCGCCGGTGGCGGCGCCCGCGGGGGTGCGGTGGCGTGCGGTGCACACGGCACAGCGGGAGCACGACGGAGAAGGCCGCGGCACAACACAGCACGGCGGACACGAGCCGGCACAGCACGGTACAGGCCGGCACGGCGGGGCGCCGCGACGCCTCGCGGCGGGCACGTGAGGCAAGCCGGGCCGCCGGCGCCGGGCGGCCGCCCGGCCCTGTCGTCGGAGCCCGGCCCGGACCGCGCCCCCGTCAGCGGCCGCGCAGCGACTGCATCTCGCGGCGATCGCGCTTGGTGGGGCGGCCCGTGCCCCGGTCGCGGATGCCGACGACCGCGGCCTCCACGGGGGTCGGCGGCGGCGGGCTCTTGTCGATCAGGCACTCGGCGGCGACGGGCGCGCCCACCCGCTTGGACACGGACCGCCTGACGACGACGCTCCGCTCGCGCCCCGCGTGGAAGAGCCGGACCTCGTCACCGGCGCGGATCGCCTGCGCCGGCTTGGCGCGCTCCCCGTTGACCTTCACATGACCCGCCCGGCAGGCCGTCGCCGCGATCGCCCGGGTCTTGGTCAGACGCACGGACCAGATCCACGCGTCGACCCGCACCGTGCCCGTTTCCGTCCCCGACACCTCATCTGCCATGCCCCGACTCTAGCGATCCGGACCCCCCGCGGGGGAACGACTCTTCTCCGTCTTTTGGCAGATGCACCAAGACACCTGGCACCTACCATGGTGTTCTCCCCAAGAGAATTGCAAATGCGCCACACGTGCCCCTACCTTGTCGCACATGCAGTCCTACACCATCGGACAGGCTGCGCGACTGCTGGGCGTCAGCCCGGACACCGCGCGGCGCTGGGCCGACGCCGGCCGGGTCGTGACCCATCGCGACGAGGTCGGCCGGCGGCTGATCAACGGCCGCGATCTGGCCGCTTTCTCCGTGGAGGTGGGGCAGGGCGCCCACACCGAGGACGGCGAGCCGTACACCTCGGCGCGCAACGCCTTTCCGGGCATCGTCACGGCCGTCAGGCTCGGCGAGGTGTCCGCCCAGGTCGACATCCAGGCGGGTCCCCACCGCCGGGTCTCCCTGCTCACCCGTGAGGCCGTCGAGGAGCTCGGGCTGGAGGTCGGCATGCGGGCCACCGCCCGCGTGAAGTCCACGAGCGTGCACATCGACCGCGCCTGAACCCACAGGCCGCCGCGTTCCGCCCGCGTTCTGCTCCCGGCCGGCCCGCGGTCCCCCGCACCGCCGCTCGGCGCCACTGCTCAGCACCACCGAACCGTCCCCACCCGCTCCGCCCGTCACCGGCGCGGGTCACCACCGCGCGGATCCGGCACCCGGCCGGCCGCCGACCCGACCGAGGAGCCTGCGCTCATGTCCCCGACCCTGACCCGCCGCCGCACCGTCGCCGCCGCCCTGTCCGCCGCCCTGCTCGCCGGGCTGACCGCCTGCGGCAGCGGCGACGACAAGCCCGCCGCCTCCGGCACCGGCTCGGCGGCGCCTTCGGCGTCCGCCGCGCCGCAGGCGAACCTCACCGTCCTGGCCGCCTCCTCCCTCACCGACGTCTTCAAGACCGCGGGCGAGGCGTACCAGAAGTCCCACCCCGGCACGAAGGTCACCTTCTCCTTCGCCGGTTCGCAGGAGCTCGCGGCACAGGTCAAGCAGGGCGCCCCGGCCGACGCGCTGGTCACTGCCGACACCAAGACCATGGACGGGCTGAAGGCCGAGACCGGCGACCCCAAGATCATCGCGAAGAACCGCCTGGTCATCGCGGCGGGCAAGGGCAACCCGTTCAAGATCGACGACCTGAAGGACCTCGCCGACACCAAGGTCAAGGTCGTGCTCGCCGCGCCCGAGGTGCCGGTCGGCCGCTACAGCAAGCAGATCCTCGACGCCCAGAAGGTCGAGGTGAAGCCGGTCTCCCAGGAGCCCAACGTCCGCGCCGTGCTGAGCAAGGTCGAGCTGGGTGAGGCGGACGCCGGCCTCGTCTACAAGACGGACTCCGCCAAGTCGGGCGACAAAGTCGTCACCGTGGAGATCCCCGACGACCAGAACGCCGTGGCCTCCTACCCGGCCGCCACGCTGAAGCAGTCCAAGAACACCGAGGCCGCGGCCGCGTTCGTGGCCTGGCTGAGCACCCCCGAGGCGCAGAAGGTCCTCCAGGACGCGGGCTTCCAGCAGCCGTAGGCGGCGCCGCTCCCCGTGGATGGCAGGAGGGGCTGTCTGGTCCGGGGGGACAGGCAGCCCCTTCGGCGTGCCCGCGCCCGGCCGCGCCCGCCGGCCGCCCCCGCATACGCTTCCCCCTTGCGCCCCTGCCCGACAGCCCCGAACCGCACCGAACCACCTCGAACCGCACCGTCCGGCCACGCCCCGACCCGACCCGCCCGGCCACGCCGGCCCCAGCCAGGAAGTCCCGTGAGCAGACTCCGTACCCGCACCCGGCCCCCGGTGGCCCTGGCGCTCCCCGCGCTGCTCGCCGTCGCGTTCCTGCTGATGCCGCTGATCGGGATCCTCGTCCGCACCCCGTGGGGCGACCTCGGGGAACACCTGGGCAGCCCGGGCGTGGTCGAGGCCCTGAAGCTCTCGCTCGTGGTGTCCCTGTGGGCGCTGGGCCTCTCGCTCGTCCTCGGCGTGCCGCTGGCCTGGCTGCTGGCCCGGGTGAGGTTCAAGGGCAAGGCGCTGGTCCGCTCGCTGGTGCTGCTCCCCATGGTGCTGCCGCCGACCGTGGGCGGTGTCGCCCTGCTCCTCGGCTTCGGCCGGCGCGGACTGCTCGGACCCTGGCTGGAGGACTCCTTCGGGATCACCCTGCCCTTCCACACCTCGGGAGCCGTGGTCGCGGCGACCTTCGTCGCCATGCCGTTCCTGGTCATCAGCCTGGAGGGCGCCCTCGGCGGCCTCAAGCAGAGCTACGAGGAGACGGCGGCCTCGCTCGGCGCGTCGCCGGTCCGCGTGTTCTTCACGGTGACCCTGCCGATGGTGGCGCCCGGTCTGGTCGCGGGCGCCGCCCTCACCTGGGCCCGCGCGCTGGGTGAGTTCGGCGCGACCATCACCTTCGCCGGGAACCTGCCCGGCACCACCCAGACCCTGCCGCTCCAGGTGTACCTGCTGCTCCAGGACCGGCCCGAGGCCGCGACCTCGGTCTCGCTGCTGCTCCTGGCGATCGCCATGGCCGTCCTGATCGCCCTGCGCGGCCGCTGGACGGGCACCCCGGTCGACCGCGGGGCGGTCACGGCGCCACAGCCGGCCCCGGAAGAAGCACCCTCCCCCGCCACGCGGCCGGCCGAGGAGTCCGGCGCGGACGGCGCCCTGCCGCTGCCGGAGTCCGCGGCGCACGACGCGGAGCCGGAGCACTGGCCCCTGCACGCCACCGTCACCGGCTTCAACCGCCTGACCCTGGAGGCCGAACCGGGCACCACCATCGCCGTCGTCGGCGAGAACGGCGCCGGCAAGACCACCCTGCTGCGCGCCCTGCTCGGCCTGACCCCGCGGGCCCACGCCGACCTGCGGCTCGGCGACGCCGACGTCACCACCCTGCCGCCGCACAAGCGGCAGGTGGCCTGGGTCCCGCAGGACGGGGCGCTGTTCCCGCACCTGAGCGCGCTGGCGAACACCGCGTACGGGCTGCGCGCCCGCGGGGTGCCGCGCGCCGACGCCCGCCGCGAGGCGCAGGCCTGGCTGGACCGGCTGGGCGTCGGCCACCTCGCGCACCGCAAGCCGTCGCAGCTCTCCGGCGGCCAGGCCCAGCGGGTCGCCCTCGCCCGGGCCCTGGCCGCCCGCCCGCGGCTCCTGCTGCTGGACGAGCCGCTCGCGGCCCTCGACCAGACCACGCGGGCCCACGTACGGCACACCCTGCGCACGCACCTGGCCGGCTTCGGCGGGGTCTGCCTCATCGTGACCCACGACCCCGTCGAGGCGGTTTCGCTGGCCGACCGGGTCCTCGTTCTGGCCGACGGCCGGGCCCTCCAGGACGCGCCGCCCGCCGAGGTGTCCCGGCACCCGCGGTCCCCGTGGGTGGCCCGCATGCTCGGGCGCAACGCCTGGCCCGGCATCGCCTCGGCGGACGGCCTCGCCCTCCCGGCGGGCGGCCGCCTGGTGGTCGCCGAGGCCCTGCCCGAGGGATCCGAGGCCCTGGCGATCATCGCCCCGGAGGCGGTGTCGGTGCACCGGGACCGCCCGGGCGGCAGCCCCCGCAACGTGTGGCAGGGCACCGTACGGGAGATCACCGCGGTGGGCAGCCGACTGCGCGTGCTGATCGCGTCGGCCGAGGCACCCGACCTGGTCGCGGAGATCACCCCGGACGCGGCGGCCGAACTGGGCCTGGCCGACGGCTCCGCGGTGTGGACGAGCGTGAAGGCCACCGAGGTCACGCTGGTACGCCTGTAGCCGCTTCCGGGCGGGGCCGGGAGGGCGGGGCCGGGACGAGTCATGGGCGCAGATGCAGGCCCGGCTTGACCCCCTCCCCCCATCGGTCCGCTCCGGGGCGCGCGGGTAGTCGTCGATCCGGGGCCGTATCCCGTCGCCGGCGGCAACGGCGAGGACGTGCCCGAGCCGCTCGGCCCGCTCAGCCAACAGACCGTCAACGCATCGCCGCCGTCGGCGCGGCCGGCCCGCTCGACCTCGGCGCCGCGATCCAGGCCGTCTCTTTCGGATCTTGCCGGGCCCGCGCCGCCCGGCACCGCACCCGACCCCCAGACTCCGTCCGGGGGGAGCCCACGGGTGTCGGGGCGCCCGAGTGCGTCCAGTACGCGGGCGCCTCTCCGCCTTGCCGGGCACGGCACCGGACGACGCGGGCTCGACCTACAAGATCCGAAAGAGACGGCCTAGTGCCGCGGCAGTTCGTCAGTGCTCTGCGGGGCGTTCACGGCGAACTCGCACCACACGCATTTGCCGCCGCCCCGCGGCTCCACGCCCCACGCGTCCGCGAGTTGTTCCACCAGCATCAGGCCGCGTCCCGACACCGCCCAGTCGTCCGCCTCCCGCCGCCGCGGCAGTGCGCTGCTGGAGTCCTCGACCTCGACCCGGATCCGGCCCTGCGGTGTGATCCGCATGCTGATGTGGCCGCCGCCGTCCGTGTGGACCAGGGCGTTCGTCATCAGTTCGTCCGCCGCCAGCTCGATCTCGTCCGCCCGGTCCCGCGCACCCCAGGCGGCCACCGCCGCCCGGATGAGGTGCCGGGCCAGGGCCGGGGCCTCGGCGTCCCCCGGGTCCAGGCGCTGGCGCAGCGGCCCGCCGCCGCGCCCGGTGGGCGTACCGCGGCGGCGCAGCACGAGCAGGGCCATGTCGTCCCCGCCGCCCGAGTCCCCGACCAGGTCGCACAGCACGTCGGCGAGTTCCTCGACGTCCGCGGGGCCGCTGTGGATCGCCGCCATGAGCTCCAGCATGCCGGTGTCGGGGTCGGCTCCGGGGCGTTCGATCAGGCCGTCCGTGCACAGCACCAGGGTGTCTCCGGGGTGCAGTTCCAGGCTGGTGACGGGGTAGCCGGAGCCGGCCGCCGCGGACGGTTCGGCGGGTGGCAGCCCGAGGGGCAGGCCGCCCGCCACCTGGATCCGGTGGCAGCTGCCGTCACCGCGCCGCACGACCGGGTCGAGGTGGCCGGCGCGGACCATCTGGATCATTCCGCTGGTGAGGTCGGCCTCGGCGTACGTGCAGGTGGCGAAGCGTTCCGTCTCCAGATCGCGCAGGAAGGCGGAGGCCCGGGCCATGGCCGCGCCCGGCGTGTGCCCCTCGACCACGTACGCGCGCATCACGATGCGCAGCTGCCCCATGACGGCGGCCGCGTCCGTGTCGTGCCCTTCGACGTCGCCGATCATCACGCCGACCCGGCCGCCGCCGAGCGGGACCACGTCGTACCAGTCGCCGCCGATGTCCCGCCCCATCCTGGCGGAGCGGTAGCGTACGGCGATCAGCGCGCCCGGCACCGTGGGGATCCGGCGGGGCAGCATGGCCCGCTGGAGTCCCTCGGCGAGGTCGTGCTCCTGCTCGAAGAGAATGGCGCGCTGGAGGCTCTGGGCGACGCCGCTGCCCAGCGCCATCAGGAGGTTGCGCTCCTCGGCGGTGAAGTCGCCCTCGCGCTTGTAGAGCAGCCCCAGGGCGCCCACGGGCCGGCCCTGCGCGATCAGCGGCAGGTAGACCCCGCTGTGGACGGCCAGCGGCTCGATGTAGGGCCACAGTTCCGGGTAGGAGTCCTGGAACTCCTGCCGGGAGACGATGAAGACCGGCTGCATGGTGCGTACGGCCACGCTCATCGGGAACCGCGCGTCGATCCGGGTGTACTCGATCTCGGGGACGTACGTGCCGAGCTGGCCCTCCGCGACCAGGTGGATGCGGCCGCCGTCGACGACGCCCAGCATCACGCTGACCGCGCCGAGGTGGCCGAGTGCCTGCGGGTCCTTGAGGATGTCGGTCACGTCGTTGACGGTGCGGGCGTGGGCGAGGATGGCGGTGGTCCGTTCGACGACGCCGGTCATCCGGCGGCGCCCCTCGTCCTGTTCCCCGGCGGCTCCGGGCTCGCCCGGGTCGTGGGCGGCGTCGCGGAGGATGCCGATGACGCGGTACGGGCGGCCTTCCGGGTCCCGCAGGATGTGCCCCTGGATGTGGGTCCAGGCCGGTGACCCGTCGCGGCGGCGGCTGCGGACGTAGGCCCCGTAGTGGCTCCGGCCGTCCTTGATCGCCTCGGCGACCCGGGAGTCGAGCCGGGCGGCCTCGGCGGGCGCGATGCGCGCACGGAGCCCGGCGGGGGTGCCGCTGTACTCGTCCGGGCGCAGGTCGAGAACCTCGAGGGCGGTGGGATCCAGGTGCATCCGCCCGCTGTCGAGGTCCCAGTCGAACGTGCCCATGTGGTTGAGCGCAAGGCTCGTGTCCGGCCGCGCGGGCCAGTCGACCTCGGGAACGTCTCCCCTACGGGCCATGCAGCCAGGGTCTCACTGTCACCCGCCGGTGTCCCTGTGGGGCGGTCCGGCCGGGCGGTTCCGCGGGGCGACACGACACTGTGCGGCCCGTCGCGCGGGCCGCACAGCGTGCGCTGGTGTCAGCAGTCGTGGCCGTAGCCTCCGCCACGGTGGTCGTCGTCATCGTCGTACCAGCCGTGGTGGCCGCCCCTGTCATGGTCCCAGCCTCCGCCGCCGCTCACGTAGGAGACGGGCTGGGTGGGGGTCGCCGCCGAGGCGGTGCTTGCGGCTCCCAGGGCGCCGCCGGCCATCAGAACGCCGATGGCGGACGCCGCGAAGAGGCGCTTGACTCTCATTGCTCGCATGGTTGAGAACCCTTCTCGTTGCTATGGCACGAAAATTTGTTCTTCCTCCTCAGCAAGGGATGTCCATGGCTGCACCTGTGGCCGTACACATGTGTTGACTTGCGCGCATCCCCCGTCAACGCGGCCTCGTCGGGCCACGGACCTTGTGGGCCGGTGCGATATGTCGCACGCCTCGCGCTCTGGCGTATTCACCGCGGGTCAAGGGTGTGATTCCCACAGTTGCCACAGTTACCTACGGATGATATTAGTCACCGCTCCACCGATCGGCATCTTGGGCGGCCCCGGATCCGGCCGCGGCACGCGCAATTCCCGTGCATCGACCATCCATTCGGTGCGCCGGTCCGGTCACCGCGACGGACTAGGCTCGGTCCGGCACGTGAGGGAGAGGAGGCCGAGGTGGCAGAGGCGGCGCAGACCCGGGCGGCGTTGGCCGGGGTGATGGCAGAACTGGCCGCGCTCGAGGACCCCAAGACCCGCGCGGTGAACGAGAAGCACGGCGACGACCACGGGGTGAACCTCGGCAGGCTGCGCGCCCTCGCGAAACGGCTGAAGACGCAGCAGGAACTGGCGCGCGAGCTCTGGGCCACGCAGGACACGGCGGCGAGGCTGCTGGCGCTCCTGGTCTGCCGGCCGAAGGCGTTCGGGCGGGACGAGTTGGACGCCATGCTGCGCGGGGCGCGGACGCCCAAGGTGCAGGACTGGCTCGTCAACTACGTGGTGAAGAAGAACCCGCACGCGGAGGAACTGCGCCTGGTCTGGACGGCGGACCCGGATCCGGTGGTGGCGAGCGCGGGCTGGGCGCTGACGACGGAGCGCGTGGCGAAGGAGCCGGAGGGTCTCGACCTCCCGGGGCTGCTCGACGTCATCGAGGCGGAGATGAAGGACGCCCCGGACCGCCTGCAGTGGGCGATGAACCACTGCCTGGCGCAGATCGGCATCGAGCACCCGGAGCACCGCACCCGCGCGATCGACATCGGTGAGCGCCTCCAGGTACTCAAGGACTATCCCACGTCCCCCGGTTGCACGTCCCCGTTCGCCCCCGACTGGATCGCCGAGATGGTCCGCCGCCAGGCCCCGCCGGTGGGGTGAGGCCGCGGCCGGGGTCGCTGCACGGTCAGGCCGGTTCGTCCGCGTCGTGGACCAACAGGGCGATCTGGACGCGGTTGTTGAGGTCGAGGCGGGTCAGGATCCTGGACACGTGCGTCTTCACCGTGGGCAGGGCCAGGTGGAGTTCCCGTCCGATCTCCGCGTTGGACAGGCCCCGCCCGACGGCCGTCGCCACCTCCCGTTCGCGCCCGGCCAGCAGGGACAGCCGGGCGCGGGCGGTGGCCGCCCGCGGCTCCCGGCCGGTGCCGCCCGCCACCTGGTCGATGAGCCGGCGGGTGACGGCCGGGGAGAGCACGGGGTCGCCCGCCGCCACCGTGCGGATCGCCGTCACGATCTCCTGCGGCGGGGTGTCCTTGAGGAGGAACCCGACCGCGCCGGCGCGCAGCGCCCGCAGGACGTGCTCGTCGGTGTGGAAGGTGGTCAGGACGAGCACCTCCGGGGCTCCCGGCCGGCCTCGGAGCGCCTCGGTGGCGGCGAGCCCGTCGACCCCGGGCATCCGGATGTCCATCAGCACCAGGTCGGGGCCGTGCGCGGCGACCAGCCCCGGCACCTCGGAGCCGTCGGCGCCCTCGGCGACGAGTTCGATGTCCGGGGCGCCGCCCAGCATCAGCCGCAGCCCTGCCCGGACGATCGCGTCGTCGTCGACCAGCAGTACCCGGATCATCCGGCCCCCTCCCCCTTCGCCCGACCCGGTCGGCCCTGCCAGGGTAGCCAGGCGTGCACCCGGAATCCTCCGTCGGCAGGGCGGGCGGTGAGTTCCCCGCCGGCCAGCCGGGCGCGCTCCGCCAGGCCGATCAGGCCCTGCCCGCCGCCGGGTCCGGGGCCCGCACCGTCGGCGGGGGCGGCGGCCGGCCCGGGCGGGCGGGCGTTGCGGACGTCCACCGTCAGCCCGCCCCCCGGGCCGCCGGCCACCCGTACCTCGACGGCCGCACCGGGCGCGTGCCGGCGTACGTTGGTCAGCGCCTCCTGCACGATCCGGTACGCCGTACGACCCACCAGCGCCGGGGGCGCGGCGCCCGCGGGCGGCCCCGTCAGCTCGATGCGCCCACCCGCGGCCCGTGCCTGCGCGACCAGCCGGTCCAGGTCCGCGAGTTCCGGCTGCGGCCGCTCACCCTCCTCGGGCCCGGAGCCCGAGCGCAGTACGCCGATCACCTCGCGCAGGTCGCGCAGCGCCAGGCCGGCGCTCTCGCGCATCACCCCGGCGGCCCGCTCGATCTCCTCCCGCGGGGCGCCGGGGTTGAACTCCAGAGCGCCCGCGTGCACGCTCAACAGCGTCAGCCGGTGGCCGAGCACGTCGTGCATCTCGCGGGCGATCTCCTCCCGCACCTCCATCCGGGCCCGCTCGGCCCGGGAGTCCGCGTCCGCCTCGGCCAGTTCGGCGCGCGCCCGCAGCGAGGCGATCAGCTGAGTGCGCGAGCGCCGGAACAGCCCCCAGCCGATGGCCCCGGCGATGAGGGCGAAGTAGGTCACGGCCGAGCCCGCCCGGTCCTCGGGCAGGTCCGGCAGCTGCCACAGGAAGACGGGCAGCGGGGCGAAGACCAGCGCCGCCACCCAGGCCGTGGCCCGCCACGGCTTGGTCGCGGCCACCGTGAAGACCGCCACCATCGCCGGGCCGGTCATGTAGTGGGTCTGGCTGCCGGCCAGGATCAGGGCCACGGCCAGCGGCACGGGCCAGCGCCGTCGCAGGAGGAGCGCGGCGCACCCCAGCCCGCCGGCCACCTGGTCGGCGGTCCGCCATGCCTGGCCCAGGTCCTCCGGTACCGGGACGGACTGCGAGCTGACGGCTGCGAAGCAGGCCGCGAAGAGGACCAGGGCGATGTCCACGGCCCAGTCCCGGCCGGTGCGGTGAATACGGCGCATGTCCGGGAAATCTACGCGGACCCGCACGTCGCCGGGTGTGCGCGGCGGTCACCGGATACTTAAGTACGACCCGGGGCAGCCTTCGGACGGATCCGCCGCCGGGCGCCGCGCGCCTACCGTCGGGCCATGACCTCCACCTCCGCGAAATCCCCGCTGGCAGCCGTCTCGGGGCTGCTCTGCTTCGTCCTGCTCGTCGGCGGCGCGAGCGGCCTCCTGCACGAGTGGTTCGGCTGGATCCACTTCATGGGCTTCGTCCGCTTCCTCGTTCCCGACGGCTACGAGGTCTACGGCTACGTCGTCATGGTCGCCCTCGGCGCGGTGGTGGGCGCGGCGGGCGACTCGCTCGCCCGCCGCGCCCGGAGCTGACCGGCTACCGGTTGCCGCCGTCGCCGCCGTTCCCGCCCCCGTCCTCGCGGGGCTGCTCCGCCGGCGGCGGAGCCTCAGGCTGCGGATCGACGGCCGTGCGGGTCGGTTCCGGCTTCGGCTGCGGCGCCACCGGTGACTGCGGAGCCGGCGGCCTGCTCGGCAGCCGGGGCGTACGGTCGGTCGGCGGCGGGGTCCGCGACGGCAGCCGGGGCGTGCGGTCCGTCGGAGGCGGCGTCCGTGACGGGAGCGAGGTCGTGCGGTCGGTCGGCCGGGGCGAAAGCGCCTGAGAGGGCGACGGTGACGGCCTGGGCGAGGGCGATGCCGCCGGGGACCCCGAGGGGGAACCCGACGGCGAGGGAGGTCCCGACGGTGATCCCGAAGGGGGCTTGGACGGGGTGGGCGACCCCGGGGCCGACGGCGTGGGTGACCCCGGCGCCGAGGGCGTCGGGGAGGGCTTCGGCGAGACCAGCGGGGTGCCGGACGGGGTTCCCGAGGGGGTTCCCGAAGGGGGCTTCGACGGCGTTCCCGACGGGGGCTTCGAAGGGGTCGGCGACCCGGACGGAGGCTTCGACGGGGGCTGCGACCCCGAGGGCGACGTGGTCGGGGGCTCCGACTTCGACGGCGACTTCGAGGGCGCCCCGGTGGGCGGCTTCGACGGCGATTCGGAGCCGGACGGCTTCGGAGACGTCGTGGGCGGCTTCGACCCCGATTGCGTGGGCGACTTCGACGGCGACCTGGTCGGCGGCTTCGTCGGCGGCTTCGATCCCGTGTGCGTGGGCGACTTCGGTGGCGATCCGGTCGGCTTCGGCCCGGTGTGCGTCGGGGTGACTCCCGGGCTCGGCGTGGTCGGCGGCGTCGGGATCACGGGCGGCGGGATCGGCCGGTCGGGCTTCCTCTCCTGGTGGTGGCCCTTGTCGCGCTCGAACCAGTGCCGGTTCTGGTGGTCGTAGATCACGATCTTCTTCACGGGCTGCACGGCCGGCGCGATGACGACCACCTTCGCCGGCTGGTACGAGGGCCAGGTCTGCCCGTAGCGCTTCGGCGCGGCCTTGAGCGGCACCGGCGGACCGAGCGGGTTGCCGCAGGCGCAGCGCACCCGCGGCACGCCCCGGTCGTCCACGAGCACGGCCGTCCCGGCCTGCAGCACGGCCTGGTAGCTGGTGACCTTGCCGTTCTGGAAGCCGTGGTTCGTGACCCGGGTGTCCAGCCGCAGCTGCACCGGGGTCAGCGAGCGCAGGTACGCGGGTACGGCCGCAGGCTGGATGCCGAGCGTCGCCGCGAAGGCCTGGTTCTTGGCGGGCTCCGCGCCCAGCACCTTGATCTGCTTCTCGACGTCGCAGCTCGCCACGTCCTGGGTGCCCCCGTACACGCCCGGGGCGGAGCCGCTGACGCTCCTGGTGCCCGTGGCGGTGCCCTGGGTGGTGGGGGCGGCTCCGGTCGGGGACGGTTCGGGGCTCTCCGGCGGCGGCGCGTCCTCCTTGACCACGGTGGACTCGGTGAAGGGGTCGGGACCGGCCGCGGCGGCCGGCTGGAGGAACACCTCTGCCCCGGCGCTCGGTGCGCCGTCGGGCCGGGTCAGCACCACCACCAGGGCCACGGCCGCCACCACCGCGACGAGCGCGGTGGCGAGCCGTGGAACGGACCGCCACCAGGGAACCTTGTCCGGCCCCGGACCGCCGGGACCGGCCGGACCGCCGGGCGGCCCGGTCGGCGGCGGGGGAGGAGGCACCTGCTGCCCGCCCGACAGCGGCCCGGAAGGCGGCCCGGTGGGTCGCTCTGACGACGGCTGCCTGCCGGAGGGATGTGTGCTCACGGGCTCTTCTTCCCAGGAGAAGGGAGTTCCCATCGGACCATTGTGTGCGCTGTCCGGGTGGTGCCCGCAAGCCGGGAGTGCCACGGTTGCAGGGTGAGCCAGACTCCGAGAACGGCATCGTCCGGGGGCTCCGCGAGGGCCTGGCGCGACGCCCTCGTCACCGTCGTCGCCGGCTTCGCGGCGATGATCGCGATCGCCGCGGCCGGGCTCGCGTGCGCGGGCGCGGGCGGTCTTCCGGAAGGGGCGTTCCCCCACGTGCTCGCCGCGGTCGTCGTGATGGGGGCCGGCGGTTCGGTGGAGGTGTCCGGCGACGCCGGACTGCTGGCCGGCGCGGACGCGAGCCTGTCGGTGCTCCCGCTCTCGGTGAGCCTGGCGGGCGCCCTCGCGGCCGGCTACTGCTTCCTGCGCCCGCTGCACAACCGGGCCGTCGCCGGGCCCCGGGAACTCCTCGGCCGGGCCGTCCCGTTGGTCGTGGTGTGGCTGCTCGCCCTGACCGGTGCGGCGGCCCTGGCCCGGCAGGACTTCGGCATCTCCACCGGCGACTCCACGCTCGGGGTGATCGGCGAACTCCTCGACTCCGCGCCGAAGGTGGGCTTCCGCGCGGACGTGCCCGCCACGCTCCTGTTCGGACTGGTGTGGATCCTGGGCCTGTTGCTGATCGCCCTGCTGGTGTCCCGACGCGCGCCGCTCCCGGCCGGACTGGTCCGCTTCCACACCGCGGTGCGTCCGGCAGCCTTCGCCACGACCCTGCTGCTCCTCGCGTACGTCGCGATCGGCGTCGTCGTGGGCCTGGTGGTGGCAGCCACCCAGGGCGACGCCGGCCAGACCCTCGCCGTGGTCCTGCTCGGGCTGCCGAACCTGGTCTGGATCGCGCTCACCCTGGGCTTCGGCGGCGCCTGGGAGGCGCGGGTCGACGGAGCCTTCGGGCTGCCGATGCCGCAGCTGCTGGACGAGGTGCTGCGCGATGCCGACGGGGCCCCGGTGGACGTGGCGTCGTTCGCCGCGCGGGACCCGCGGGCGTGGTGGCTGGTAGTGGTGGCCGCCGTCCTGCTGCTGGGCACGGGCGTACTCGCGGCCGTACGGTCCCCCGCGCACGTCCGGCCCTGGCAGCACGCCCTCCATCTGGGCGCGGCGCTCGGCCTCGCCACCCTCGCGGTCTGCCTGCTGTCCCGGGTTCAGGCCCAGTACGGGCTGTCCCTGCTGGGCATCGGCGAGGTGGACGCCCTCGGCGGGGAGGTCCTGCTGGACCCGGTGCTGTGGCGCACCGTCGGCCTGGGCCTGCTGTGGGGCGCGGCGGCGGGCTTCCTCGGCGGCGTCCTGGCCCGCCCGCTGCACCGCCGCGGGCTGGTCGACGAGCCCGCGGCGACGCGCGGCTGAGCCGGCGCCTTCCGCCTCACGGCGATTCCGGGTCGTGCGTGTCCACGATGCGGGTCGGGGTGGCCCCGTCGGTCCGGCCCGCCGCCGGGCCGGCGGGCGGCGCGTCCGGCCCCGCGCCGACCCCGCCGGCGTCGTCCGGATCGGTTTGCGGGGAGCCCTGCCCGGGCGGGGCACCCAGCGCGTCGATCACCGCGTAGGTCGCCAGGCGGGTGCCGTCGCCGTACATCCACCGGCCGGAGGTCTCGTCGTAGAGCCAGACCGATTCCCCGTCGACGACCACGCCCACCCGCAGCCCGCGCAGGGACCGCCGGAAGGCGTCGGTGTCGACCCGGCCGGAGGCGAGCTCGTCCACGGCGTGCCGGTAGCGCTCCAGGGCGTCGGCGCCGCGCTCCAGCAGCGGTCGCGGGTCCTCGGCGCGTACCGACGGCCGCTCCCCCGTGGTCGGCGGCGGCTGCGGGACCGCGACGAGGAGCCGTCCGTCGACCCAGGCGCTCCATCCGTTGGCGCACAGGATCTCTCCCCACTCGCCGCGCCGGGACAGCAGTTGTACGGGCAGGAAGGCGTCCAGGGCCGCGGTCGGCCGGGAGACGTCGGGGGTCTCCCAGGCGGAGAGCCCCGGGGGCGGCACCACATGGGTGGGCCGGAAGTCCGCCACGGCGATCCCGGGATCCATCGAGCTGCTCATGAGGCCTACTTCCGCATGATCACGGGCTCGTGCCGGCGCAGCAGCCTCGCGACCAGCACCCCGAACAGGACGGACAGGACCACGAGCATGCCCAGGTTGAGCAGCCATACCGCGGGGCTGTGGGCGAACAGCGGGTCGTCGGTGAGGGTGCCGGGCACGATCGCGCCGAGGTCGATGGTGCCCGCCATGGCGCCGAGGGCCCAGCGCGAGGGGACCAGCCAGGCCAGCTGCGCGATGACGGGCACGCCGTCCAGCTCCAGGAGCGCGCCGCAGAAGACCACCTGCACGATGGCGAGGAGGACCAGCAGCGGCATGGTGACCTCCTCCTTGCGGACCAGCGCGGAGACCAGCAGGCCGAGCATCATCGCGCTGAACGCCAGGAGCGCCACCGCGATGGTGATCTCCGCGAGGGGTTGCATGAGCACGCCGCGGCCGCCCGGGGCGTTCAGGTCCACGCCGTAGAGGGCGACCAGGGTCAGTACCACGGCCTGGGCGACGGTGACGGCGCCCAGTACGACGACCTTGGACATCAGGTAGGCGGAGCGGGAGAGCCCCACCGCCCGTTCCCGCCGGTAGATGACCCGCTCCTTGACCAGTTCGCGCACGGCGTTGGCGGCGCCGGTCAGGACGCCGCCGACGGACAGGATGAGCAGGGCGTTGATCGCGGTCTCCTGGGTGAGCCTGCTGCCGGCCAGGGCGCGGGCCATGGCGCCCATGACGAACGGCAGGGCGATCATGATGGCGAGGAAGGTCCGGTCCGCGGCGAGCGCGGCCGCGTAGCGCCGTACGAGGGTGGAGAGCTGGGAGCCCCAGCTCTGCGCCTTGGGGGGCGGCGGGGGCACGTGGTCGGCCGGGGAGGCGGCCTCGGCGGCCGTCCGGTACGCGCTGCCGTACCACGGCTGGCGGGCCGCGCCGAGGACGTACTTGCGGTGGGCGGTCGAGGCGGCGTACTCCCCCGCCCAGTCGCGGTCGCGCTGGTTCTCGAAGGCCTCGAAGGCCTCGGGCCACTCGGAGAAGCCGAAGTGGCCGAGGGTTTCCGCGGGCGGCCCGTAGTAGGCGATGCGCCCGCCCGGGGCGAGGACCAGCAGCCGGTCGCAGACGTCGAGGCTGAGGACGCTGTGGGTGACCACGATGACGGTGCGGCCGTCGTCGGCGAGGCCGCGCAGCATGTGCATCACCGAGCGGTCCATGCCCGGGTCGAGGCCGGAGGTGGGCTCGTCCAGGAAGAGCAGGGAGGGTTTGGTGAGGAGCTCCAGGGCGACGGACACCCGTTTGCGCTGGCCGCCGGAGAGACTGTGGATGGGCTGGGCGGCGCGCTGCTCCAGGCCGAGTTCGCCGATCACCTCGTCCACCCGCCGCCTGCGCTCGGGCTTCGCGGTGTCCTGCGGGAAGCGCAGTTCGGCGGCGTACACGAGGGCGCGCCGGACGGTGAGCTGGGAGTGGAGGATGTCGTCCTGGGGCACGAGCCCGATGCGGCTGCGCAGTTCGGCGTAGTCGCGGTAGAGGTCGCGGCCGTCGTAGAGGACGGCCCCCCGGTCGGCGGGGCGCAGTCCGGTGAGGGCGCCGAGCAGGGTGGACTTGCCGGCTCCGCTGGGGCCGATGACGGCGAGCAGGCATTTGGCGCCCACGGGGAAGGAGACCTCGTCGAGGAGGGTCTTGCGGCCGCGGTCTACGGCGACGGTGAGGCCCTGGACGTCGAGGGTGACCTCCCCCGTGTCCTCGTACTCCTGGAGCCGGTCGCCGACGAGGCAGAAGGCCAGGTGGCCGATGCCGACGATGTCGCCCTCGGTGAGGGGGACGGCGCCCGTGACGGGTGCGCCGTTCAGGTAGGTGCCGTTGTGGCTGCCGAGGTCGGCGATCTCGTAGCTGCCGTCGGCGAGGGCCCGCAGTTCGGCGTGCCGGCGCGATACGTCGAGCTCGTCGATGACGAGGTCGTTGTCGACGGCGCGGCCGATGCGCACGGCGGTGCGGGCGGGTAGCGGGAGTACGGCGCTCGGCTGCCGGAAGGTGGTGGTCATGGACGGGTTGGAGACCCGGGCCGGCCGGGCTCCGGCCGGCCCGGGGCCGGGCCCGGGAGCGATGAGGACGGCCCGCGGGCCGTCCTGTGCGTCGCCGAAGCGCAGCTCGCTGCCGACGCCGACGCTCCACTCGTGAACGCGGTGGCCGTCGGCCCAGGTGCCGTTGGTGCTGTCCTCGTCCTCGACCGTCCAGTGGTCGCCGTCGGGGCGCAGGACGGCGTGGTGCCAGGAGACGCGGGCGTCCTCGAAGCAGACCTCGCAGAGGGGGTCCCTGCCGACGTGGTAGGTCCGGCCCGGGGTCATCGTTGTGGAGCCCGTCGCTGTTTCCAGGACGAGCTCTGGCGCGGTCGGCACACCGGGGCGCTGGACCATGAGCAGATTTTCCCACGATCGCACCGGCCCGGCAGCTGTCCGACAAAACCGCAGGTCAGAGGCCTCTTATAGGTAATGACAACGGTCCCCGTTGCAGCCTTTGCCCATAGCGCCGGGGTGCGCTTCACTTCACGCGACGGGAACCGAACAAACGGCTGCCGCGACGAGACGGGGGATTCCATGACCGGGCACGACCACGGGCACGACGACCACGGCCACGGCCACGGGCCCGGCGGCCACAGCCACGGTGTGGCCGCCGACGCCGACCGCCGCTGGCTCGCCATCGCGCTCGGCCTGATCGGCGGGTTCATGGCCGTCGAGGTGGTCATCGGCGTCATGGCGCACTCGCTGGCCCTGATCTCCGACGCGGCCCACATGCTGACGGACGCCGTCTCGATCGTCCTCGCTCTGATCGCCATGCGGCTGGCGGCCCGACCGGCCCGCGGCGGTTTCACGTACGGCCTCAAGCGCGCGGAGATACTCTCCGCCCAGGCCAACGGCCTGACGCTGCTCCTGCTGGCCGCGTGGCTGGCGTACGAGGCGGTGCGCAGGCTGATGGACCCGCCGCCGGTGGAGGGCGGGCTGGTCCTGGTGACGGCGCTCGCCGGCATCCTCGTCAATGTCGCCGCGGCCTGGTGCATATCGCGGGCGAACCGGTCCTCGCTGGCGGTCGAGGGCGCCTACCAGCACGTGCTGAACGACCTGTTCGCCTTCATCGGAACGGCCGTCGCCGGTCTGGTCGTCATGACGACCGGGTTCCGGCAGGCCGACGCGATCGCCACGCTCGTGGTCGTGGTGCTGATGGTCAGGGCGGGCTACGGGCTGGTCCGCGACTCCGGGCGGATCTTCCTGGAGGCCGCGCCCGCCCACGTGGACCCGGACGCGGTCGGCGACCGGCTCGTCGGGCACCCGCCGGTCACCGAGGTGCACGACCTGCACATCTGGACGATCACCTCGGGGCAGGCCGCGCTCTCCGCGCACGTGCTGGTCGAGCCGGCGGGCGACTGCCACGCCGTGCGCCGGGAGCTGGAGCAGCTGCTGGACAAGGAGTACGGGATCACGCACACCACCCTCCAGGTGGACCACACGCAGGACTCGCTCCTCTCGGTCGGCCGGCGCGGCGAGGCCTCGTACGACCCGCACTGCGCGGACGCGCACGGGCCGGTCCACCGGGAGGGCCCGCACGATCACTGACCGGCGCCGGTACGGGGCATGTATGGGCCCATGACGTACAAGCGCAGCGCCGGACTGCTCCTCTTCCGGCGGACGGGCGGCTCGGGGGCGGAGCCGGGGGTCGAGGTCCTGCTCGGGCACATGGGCGGCCCGTTGTGGTCGGGGAGGATCTCCGGGGACTGGGCCATCCCCAAGGGCGAGTACGGGCCGGAGGAGACTCCGCGCGACGCGGCCCGCCGGGAGTTCACCGAGGAGATCGGCCTGCCCCCGCCGGAGGGCGAGTACCTGCCGCTGGGCGAGGTACGGCTCTCCAGCGGGAAGCTGGTCACCATCTGGGCGGTGGAGGCGGACCTCGATCCGGCGCTCATGGTGCCGGGCACCTTCACCCTGGAGTGGCCCCCGCATTCGGGGAACGTACAGGAGTTCCCGGAGCTGGACCGGGTGGCCTGGTGCACTCCCGAGATGGCCCAGAACATGCTGATCCCCTCGCAACTCCCCTTCCTGGAGCGACTGTTGGTACTGCTGAAGGCTTGACCAGAGCTCGTACTTGCCAACGTCCGCGCCTGCCTGGACATTGCACGTATGACGAACGTCGTGCTGGTGGGAACCCTGGACACCAAGGGTGTGGAGTACGGCTGGCTGCGCGAGAGGCTGCTGCGTGCCGGCGTCGGAGTGGTACTGGTCGACACAGGAATCATGGGTGAACCCCGGGTGGCCGCGGACGTGTCGCGCGCCGCGGTGGCCCGGGCCGCGGGAACCGAACTGTCCCTCCTTCGATCGGCCGCCGACCGGGGCGCGGCCGTGACGACGATGGCCCGGGGCGCCGAGGCGACCCTGTTGCGCCTGCACGCCGAGGGCCGGCTGCACGGAGTGCTCGCGATCGGCGGCAGCGGCGGCACCTCCATCGCCACCCGGGCGATGCGCGCCCTGCCGCTGGGCGTCCCGAAACTGATGGTCTCGTCCATGGCGTCCGGGGACACCGCCCCGTACGTGGGCTCCTCGGACATCACGATGATGTACAGCGTGGTGGACATCGCGGGGATCAACAGCGTCTCCGCGCCGATCCTGGCGAACGCCGTGGCGGCCATCGCCGGGATGGCCGGGTCCTTCGCCCGTGCCTCCGGGGAGCGCCCGCCGCGGCTGGGGACGGGTCCCCGTCCGCTGGTCGCGGCGAGCATGGCGGGCGTGACCACGTCCGGCGTGGACGCGGCGCGCGAGCGGCTGACCGAGCTCGGCTACGAGGTGCTGGTCTTCCACGTCAGCGGTACCGGCGGCCGCACGCTGGAGACCCTGGCCGCCCAGGGGATCTTCGCCGGGGTCCTGGACCTGACGCTCAGCGAGCTCGCCGACGACCTGTGCGGGGGCATCCTGACCGCGGGTCCCGACCGGCTCCGCGCGGCCGGGCGGGCGGGTGTGCCGCAGGTGGTGAGCCTGGGCGCACTGGACATGGTGAAGTTCGGCCCGCTGGAGTCCCTGCCCCGACGGGTCCTGGACCGGGGGGTCCACGTGCACAATCCGTCGATCACGGTGATCCGGACGAGCGAGGCCGAGTGCGCGGAGCTCGGCCGCCGGGTCGCCGCCAAACTCCGCGCGGCGACCGGACCCACGGCCGTCTGCGTCCCGCTCCGTGGACTGTCCACGCTCGGCGCGCCGGGTGGCCCGTACCATGACCCCCGCGCGGACGCGGCACTGTTCTCGGCACTGCGCGAGGGCTTGCGGGGCAGTGCCGCGCGGCTCTACGACTACGACACGCACATCAACGACCCGGCCTTCGGGCGGGCGGCCGCGGACCGGCTGCACGCCATGATCGGCGCGGTGTCGGCCGCTGCCTGAGACACCGGGCGCGGTTGGGAACCAGCCGTGGCGCAATCCACGTCCCATGGGGAGTCCGGTCCGGGCCGGCCGGTGAGCGGCCGGCCCGGACCGGCCTGTGACATGGACGGATCCGGCGCCGCACGGCAGGCAGCAGGCAGGGGGCAGGAACGATGAACGACACTCGGGCGGCATGGTCGGTCCCCGGTTACACGGAGGTCCGTGAGCTCGGCTCGGGCGGCAGCGGCCGGGTGGTGCTCGCCGTCCACGAGGCCACGGGCACGGCGGTCGCCGTCAAGTACCTCAGCGACCGGCTGCGCGAGGACCCCGCCTTCGTCGGGGAGTTCCGGGCCGAGGCGCGGCTCCTCGGCGGGCTGGAGTCCCCGTACGTGGTGCGCCTGTACGAGTACGTGGAGGCGCCCGGCGGCGCGGCCATCGTGATGGAACTGGTCGACGGGATCTCCCTGCGCTCGCTGCTGAAGCAGTCCGGGCGGGCCGACGCCGAGGCGGCGCTGGTGGTGCTGAAGGGGTCCCTGCTCGGGCTGGCGTCGGCACACCGCGCGGGTGTCGTCCACCGGGACTACAAGCCGGAGAACGTGCTGGTCGCGGCCGACGGCTCGTCGAAGCTGGTGGACTTCGGCATCGCGGCCAACCGCGGCAGCACGCCCGGTGTCGCCGGCACCCCCGCCTACATGGCGCCCGAGCAGTGGCAGGGCCGGCCGGCGTCGCCCGCCGCCGACGTGTACGCGGCGACGGCGACCTTCTTCGAGTGCCTCACCGGGCGCAAGCCGTACGACGGGGAGAACTTCGCGGAGCTCGCGGTCCAGCACATCGAGGCCCCGGTGCCGGAGACCGAGGCCCCGGAGCAGGTGCGTCCGCTGATCCGGCGCGGCCTCGCCAAGGCGCCCGAGCAGCGGCCGGAGAACGCCGAGGCGTTCGTGGCCGAGCTGGAGGACGTGGCGCTGGCGGCGTACGGGCCCGAGTGGGAGGAGCGCGGGCAGCGCAAGCTGGCGGCGCTGGCCGCGCTGCTGCCGCTGCTGTTCCCGTCGGCGGGGGCGCCGGCGGCGGGCACCACGGCGGTGGCGACGACGAAGCTGGACGGCGGCTCGGGCTGGGCTCCCGGCAGGCGCGGCTGGATCGCGGCGGGGACGGCCCTGGTCATGGGGGCGGTGCTGGTGCTCACGACGGACGCGATCGGCGCGGCTCCGGGCGGGGCGTCGGCGTTGAGCGCCTTCGCCACGACGAGCGCGGCCCCTCCCGGCTCGGCCTCCCCCACCCCTGGTACGTCCGTTTCCGCTTCGCCGTCGCCGAGCCCGAGCGCCTCGGCCTCCGCGAGCCCTTCGCCGTCCGCGTCCGCGTCCCCGTCGGCGTCCGCGTCGACCTGGCCGACGCCGTCGCCGAGTCCCACCACCCCGAAGCCGACGGTGAGCTGGTCTCCGACGCCGAGCCCGACGCCGACGCCGACCCTGCGGGTCACGAACGTCGCCGTGTCCCTCAAGACCGGCGTGTACCGGGGCGATGCGGGCATCACGGTCTCCTCCCAGGGCAGCGGGCCGGTGACCGTGGTGGTGGAGTGGTTCCTGGGCGGCGCGCAGGGCTCCTTCTCGGTGCCCGACGGCAGCGAGTCGTTCACGGTCCAGGGCGGCTCGACCGTCACCACGACCCGGCAGCACACCTTCACCCGCGACCGCGGCTGCTACGGCGGGGTCCGGGTGACCACCAAGCCGGCCGCGGGCAACAAGTCCGCGTCGGCCTCGCAGTACCTGCTGCGGTGTCAGGAAGTGCCCCGATGAGCGACCCCCGCGCCCCCGAGGGCGACGACTACAGCGCGACCGTCCTCGGGAGCCACTGGTTCAGCGGACCGCCCGCGCCGGCCGGGCCGGTGGAACCCGACCGGGTCGAGGGCTCCGTACTCCGCTTCGGGCCGGGCGTGACCGCCGCCATGCCGGCGCCGTTCCCGCTGGACGCGGCCGTGGCGGTGGCCGCCGTACCCCGCCGGCGGCAGGGCGCGGGCCTGCGCCGGTACGCGCTCGCCGCGGTCGTGCTGGCCGCGGTCCTCGCGTACCTCGGATGGCAGCGGTACGGGCCCGGCCTCGCGGTCCGGGAGGTGGCCGTGAGCACCGATCCGGCCGGCCCCGCCTGCGACGCGACCGCCGACGTGGTGGCCGTGGTGGGCACCAACGGCCGGCCGGGGACGCTGACCTACCGCTGGGTCCGCAGTGACGGCACCAGGTCCGAGGAGCTGACCGAGCGGGTTCCGCGCGGGCAGAGCGAGGCCCGGCTGCACCTGCTGTGGACGTTCCGGGGCACGGGCAGCTACCAGGCGAAGGCGGAGCTCCAGCTGCTGTCGCCCGCGCAGCGCACGGCGTCGGTGAACTTCACGTACCGCTGCACCCCGTAGCGGGCATCCGGATGACGGCGAGGCCGCCGTCGAGGTCGACCCGGGAGCGCGGCGGTGCGCCGTCCTCCTCGTCGTCGCGCAGGACGAGGGCGCTCTGGCGCTCCTTCAGTTCGTTCTGCTTGCCCGGCGAGAAGCTGGCGTGCAGCTGCTCGAAGCCGGTGGCCGAGATCTGCCCCTGGCGTCCGTTCCACCGCCAGGGGAGCAGGCCGGCACGGCCGGCGCGCACCAGCGCGAGGTCGAGGAAGGCCATGGCGGTGAGCAGGATGGCCAGCCCCGGAAGGGTCATGAAGATGACGAAGCCCATGGCCCGACGGTAGCCGACCCGCCCGGCCCCCGGACGGGGGGCCGGGCACCGGCGTCCGTCCCGTCCCCCGCCGCAACCGGGGGACGGAAGCTCAGAACCGCGCGTGCGCGGTGATGTCGGCCTCGAACTCGCCCGTCATCGCCGGGGTCACCGTCGGCCGGCACTGCCGGACGGCCTCCAGGTAGTCCCGCGTGGTCGCGCCGAGCTGCGCGGCCGCAGCGCCGCGCGCGCCCACCGCCTCCAGGTCCCGTTCGAAGGACACCTGTGCCGCGATCCGCGCCGCGTGCTCGATGTCGGCCGGGGTGAACAGCTCGGTCGCCCCGACCAGGGCGCTGACGTCGACGTCGGCGCGGCCGGCCGTGTAGCGGGCCCAGATCGCGGCGCGGGCCCCGGCGTCCGGGGTGCCGATGGGGATGAGGTAGTCGAAGCGCCCGGGCCGCAGGAAGGCCGGGTCGAGGGAGCGGATGGAGTTGGTGGCGCAGACCAGCAGCCGTTCGTCGCCCTCGCGGAAGCCCGGTATCAGCTTCAGCAGCTCGTTGGTGACGCCGTGGATGCCGCCGGGCTGCGCGGGCTCGGTGCGCACCGGGGCGATCTCCTCCACCTCGTCGATGAAGACGAGGACGCGCTCCAGTTCCGCGATCCTGGCGAACGCGTCGCGCAGCGCCGCGGCCAGGTTGCCCTCGTCGGCGAGGCGTGAGGGGAGCAGTTCCACGAAGGGCCAGCCGAGCCGGGAGGCGATGGCCCGGGCGAAGGTGGTCTTCCCGGTGCCGGGCGGGCCGAAGAGGGTGATGGCGCGCGGCGGCCGCACTCCGTGCGAGGCGGCGCGCTCGGGTTCGGCGAGCGGCAGCACCACGCGCCGCTCGATGAGGTCCTTCTCCTTCTCCATGCCGGCGACCTTCGACCACAGGTCGTTCGGCAGGAAGCGGCCGCCGAGGTCGTCGAGGAGGCAGGCGGCCGGTCCGTGGAGCGGCTCGGTCTTCTCGAAGTAGGCGACGGCGGGCTGCCGGGTGTAGCCGGCGTTGAGGAGGCCTTCGCCGAGCAGGTCCTCCTCGGGCAGGACGTAGGCGATGCGGCCGACGCGGGCGGCGATGAGCCGTCGTTCCAACTCGACGAGGAGGGCGCTGGCGAGGCCCCGGCCGCGCCAGCCGGCGGCGATCGCGATGCGCATGACCCAGGCGCGCTCCCCGGTGACGCAGGCGAGGGCCGCGCCGATGGGGACGCCCTGGTGGACGGCGACGACGCAGGGCTGCCGGCCGGTCAGTGCGCTGATGCACTCGGCGAGCGAGAAGACGGACTCCTGGCCGAGTTCGGCCGTGGTGTCGATCAGGTGGACCACCGCTGCGAGATCGCTCTCGCGGTAGTCGTGGATGAGCCAGTTCACCGGGTACCGCCCCTCGTTCGTGCTCCTTGCGGCGAGGCTAGGGGCGGGCGGGCCCGGCGATCTCGCGCCGCGGTGCACAACAGGCGGTCCGGAAACCCTCCGTGGCGTCCATAGACTGTGGCTTTCGCCCGAACGCCAGACCGAGGATCCCAGCACCTTCATGCGTTGCCACATACCCGCGGCCCGACGCGGGCCGCTCCTCTGTCTCGTCCCCTTCCTGTGGACCTCGGGGCTCGGTCTGTGGGGGCTCTCCCGGCAGGACAGCGTGTGGCGCGACGAGGCGGCGACCTGGCAGGTGGCCGGGCGGTCGGCGGGTGAGATCTGGCGGATGCTCGGGAACGTCGACGCCGTCCACGGGCTCTACTACCTGCTGATGCACGGCCTCTTCGAGGTGTTCGGG
This sequence comes from Streptomyces sp. A0592, assembly GCF_004795115.1. Classification (NCBI taxonomy): domain Bacteria; kingdom Bacillati; phylum Actinomycetota; class Actinomycetes; order Kitasatosporales; family Streptomycetaceae; genus Streptomyces; species Streptomyces sp. A0592. The sequence continues at coordinate 37,660 of NZ_SSBM01000018.1, read as the reverse complement.
GCGAGTACGACGACCCTGCGCCTGCCCTCCGTGCTGGCGGTGGCGTGCGCCGCGGTGTGCGTGTCCGTGATCGGGGGCCGCCTGGCGGGCTTCTGGGCGGGGCTCGGGGGCGGGCTGTCGCTCGGGCTGCTGCCGGCCGTGCAGTTCTACCTCCAGGAGGGCAGGCCCTACGCGCTGGTCGCGGCGGGGGCCGGGCTGTCGGCCCTGCTGCTGGTGTCCCTGGTGGAGGACCGCACCGGGCGGCGGACGTGGCCGCGCTGGACGGCGTACGGGGCGGTCGTGCTGGTGTGCGCGCTGCTGAACTGGCTGTCGCTGCTGGCCCTGCCCGCGCACGCGGCGACCCTGTGGTGGGTGCGGGCGCGGCGCGCGGTGTGGCTGCGCTGGGCGGCGTACGGATCCGGGGCGGCGGCGGGGGCGCTGCCGCTGGTCCTGTTCAGCCGGGGCCAGTCCGACCAGGTGTCCTGGATACCGCCGCTGACCTGGCCGATGCTGATCGGCCCGGGCATCCTGCTGGCGATCGGCGCGCTGGGGGCGTGGGCGGACCGGCCGGACCGGTCGCGGCTCTCGGCGGCCGCGGTGGGGCTGCCGCTGCTGGTGGTGCCCCAGCTCGGGCTGATCGCGCTGTCGCTGGTCCAGCCGCTGTTCGTGGACCGGTACGTACTGTTCGGGATGGTGGGTCTGGCGCTGCTGATCGGCGCGACCCTGGGGGCTGCCGTACGGGCCTGTGCGCCCCGGTTCCCGAAGGCGTCGGCCCTGCTGGTGCCGGGCCTGGCCGCCGTCTCGGTGCTGGCCCTGCTGCCGGTGGAGCTGGGCAGGCGTGCCCCGGCCGGCCGGCTCGACGACGTGCTGGCGGTGGCCGGCGAGGTGGCCCTGCTGAAGCGGGACGGGGACGCCGTGCTGTTCGTACCGGCCGCGCGGCGGGACACGGCGCTGGTCTCCCCCGGCGCCTTCACGGGCCTGACCGACCTGGCGCTGGCCGAGAGCCCGGTGGCCTCGGCCACCCTCAAGGGCGAGGAGGCGCAGCCGGAGCGGATCCGGGAGGCGCTGCTGGAGCAGCGGCGGGTGCTGCTGGTGACGGACTCGGCGGAGGTCGCGAAGGCTCCGTCGGCGGAACGGGACAAGGCGAAGACGGCGGTGCTGCGGGAGCGGTTCGCGGTGGTGGAGGACCGGCAGGTGCGGGGGCGCCGGGTGACGGTGTACGAGCGCCGCGACTGATCCCGCGGCGGTGCGCGGCAGGGCGGCTCGTCCGGGGCTGTGTCGTTCGGAACCGTCTCGTCCGGTCATGGCCCGGGTTTCACAACGCCTTCACGGGATTCACAGGAGATTCATACGGAGCTCCGCCCTCCGGTCATAGGTTCGGCGGGCAGGGTGGAAAACATGATCCACGACACGCTCCCCCGAACGGCCCGGCGCTCCCGTGCGCGGCGGGCGTCCCGGGTCCTGCTGGCGCTGACCGCGATGGCCGCGCTGATCGGTGTGGACCTTCCCGATGCCGCCTCCGGCCCGCCGCTCGGCGTCACCGCGTGGGCCCGGCCCGGCGCCGAGGCCGACCGGGTGGGCGCGCTCTTCGCCGCCGGCCTCGACGGCGGGCACTTCTGCACCGCCGCGGTGGTGCGCAGCGACGACCGGGACGTGATCGCCACGGCGGCCCACTGCCTGGAGAAGACGGACACCACCGTCTTCGCACCGGGATACCGGGACGGGAACGCCCCGTACGGCCTGTGGAAGATCACCGGCGTGTTCGTGGCACCGGAGTGGACGGACGGGCAGGACCCGGACGCCGACATCGCCTTCGCGACGGTGGCCCCGGTGGACGGCGGGCAGACCCGCCGCGTCGAGGACCTCGTGGGCGGCTTCCCGGTCGCGGCGGAGCAGCCCGCCGGGGCCAGGGTGACGGTCATCGGATACCCGCGGACGATGGAGGCCCCGCTGCGCTGCGCCAACAGCACCGGCCTGCTCTCCCCGACCCAGCGCCGGATCGGCTGCCCGGACCTCAGCGGGGGCACCAGCGGCAGCCCCTGGCTGGTGGACGGCGCCCTGGCGGGGGTGCTCGGGGGCTACGAGGGCGGAGGGACCGTACCGGAGATCTCGTACAGCGCGGTGATGGGAGAGCAGGCGGTGGAGCTGTACCGGGAGGCCGCGGTCGACGGCTGAGGGCGGTACCGGCCGGGCTTCAGGAGCGGACGGCGGGGATGCGTTCCGCCTCGGGTGCGGACGGCTGGGCGGGGAGCCGGCCGAGCGGCGCCGGACACGGCGTCCCGGAGCGGATGTCCTGCACCCCGCGCCGCAGGCTGTCGCGCAGCAGGCGGCCCAGCGGGCGTTCGACGAGCCGGTGGACGAGCCAGGCGAGGGCCACCATGGCGACGGTCACCCCGAGGGCCAGCGGAACGGGCGCGACGTCGCCGCGGAAGTGATGGATGGCGGTCAGCCCGGCCATCATGTGGATCAGGTAGAGCGGGTAGGTGACCGCTCCGGCGTGCGGGAGCCAGCGCCACTGGACGCGGTCGAGGGCGCCGAGGGCTATGGCCGCCATGAGGGCGAAGCCGAGCACGATGATCGCGTGGGCCGGCCAGGCGGGCGTCTGCTCGGTGGCCCTGCGGCCCAGGCTGGAGATCATGCGGGCGTGCACGTGGTGCTGGGCGAGGAGGAACTGCACGCCGACCACGGCCCACAGGACGGCGTTCGGCCGGAAGCGGCGCATCAGGTGGAAGGCGATGCCCGCGATGAAGTACGGGGACGCCGACGACACCGCGAAGAAGGAGAGCAGGCCGCTGTCCACGGTCGGGGCCACGACGCCGGCGAGGGTCCAGGCCCCGCAGAACAGGACGCAGTTGCGGTAGGTCACGCCGCGCATGACGACCAGGGCGAACAGTACGTAGAACTTGAGCTCGACGAAGAGCGTCCAGTACGCGTCGTCGACGTGCGGGACCCCGACTCCGGCCTGGAGCATCGAGAGGTTCACCACGACGTCGCTGAACGACGCGACCTTGCGCACCTCGGGCCAGTTGAACAGCACGAGTGAGGTGAAGGCCACAGCCGCCCAGTAGCCGGGGAAGAGCCGCGAGACCCGGGAGACCGCGAAGTCACCCACGGTACGGCCCCAGGCGCTCATGCAGATCACGAAGCCGCTGACCAGGAAGAAGATCTCGACGCCGAGCCAGCCGTAGACGGCCAGGGCGTGCGCGGCCGGGAAGACGTCCTCGGCCGGCTCGCCCCATGCGCTGTCGAGGGCCGCGTAGTGGTAGAAGAGGACGGAGAGCGCCGCCAGCACCCGGATGCCGTCGAGGGCCGCGAGGCGCGGGCCCGGGGCTCCCGTGTGCGGGGCTCCGTCCCTCGGGCGGGCGCCCGTCCTCGGTATCCCGGACTTTCCACCTGCGCCCATTCTTCGGCCCCCGATGTCGGACGGTCCCTGGCTGACCCGTCGGATCTGCGGAACCTTACAGCGCCCTCCCGGCAGGTCCCACCCACGCCCAACATGATCGACAACACATTCGCTAGGGTGTTTCGGCGATCGCGGCGGGGACCTCGAACCAGGTGGGTTCCTCGCGCAGGGCCCGGTGGATCCGGTCCAGGGCGAAGGACTCCAGCGGGGGCAGCGCGTCCACGTCGAACCAGGCCACTTCGAGGGACTCGTGGTCGTTGGCACGTGCCTCGCCGCCCGTGGCGCGGCAGCGGAAGGTGATGTCCTGGAACTGGCAGACGTCGCCGTTGGGATAGGTGATCGGTTCGAGCATCTGGACGAGGACCACCCGCTCCGGCACGCAGCGCACGGCCGTCTCCTCGTACACCTCGCGCACGGCGGTCTCGGCCGGCTGCTCGCCCGGCTCGGCGATGCCGCCGACCACGGACCACCGCCCGGTGTCGGAGCGCCGGCCGAGCAGCACCCTGCCCCGGTCGTCGAGGACGATGGCCGTGACGCCGGGCAGCAGGAGCAGCTGGTGCCCGGCGGATGCGCGGATCCGCCGGATGAAGTCAGGTGTGGTCATCCCCCGACCCTACGAGGCCGGGAGCCGGTCACCTCTCAGGCGGCGCGGCGGGCGCGGATCCGGCGGGCGGCGAGTACGCCGAACCCGCCCACGGCGAGCAGCAGAAGGGCGTACTCGGGGAGCGGCCCGAGCACGGTGGCCGGGGTGCGGCCGGAGCGCAGCGGGATCTCGGCGACGAGCGCGTCCGCGGTGAACAACTTCGTCTGCGAGACGATCCGGCCGTCCGGGCGGATGACGGCGCTGACGCCGCTGGTGACGGGGACGAGGACGGTGCGGCTGTGCTCGACGGCGCGGACCCGGTCCATGGCGAGCTGCTGGTAGGTCATCTGCGTGCGGCCGAAGGTGGCGTTGTTGCTCGGTACGGCGATCACCTGGGCCCCGTCCTGGACGGTGGAGCGGACGGCGTCGTCGAAGGCGGCCTCGAAGCAGGTGACCATGCCGACCCCGGTGCCGGCCATGTCGAAGACGCCGGGGTCCTTGCCGGGTCCGAAGTCGCGGCGCACCCGGTCCACGTCGGAGCTGAAGAGCCGGACGAAGGAGCGCATCGGGATGCGCTCGCCGAAGGGCTGGATCTTGCGCTTGTCGTAGGTCGCGGTGGGGCCCGCGACGGGGTCCCAGAGGATCATCGTGTTGCGCAGCGGGCCTGTCTCGGGGGCGACGACCGCGCCGATGGCCACGGGCACGCCGATGGCCTTGACCGCCTTGTCGATGACGGCGTGGGCGTCGGGTTCGGCGTACGGGTCGAGGTCGGAGGAGTTCTCGGGCCAGACGACGAAGTCGGGCTTGGGGGCCCGGCCGGCCTTGACGTCCTCGGCGAGCTGGATGGTGCGCTTGACGTGGTTGTCCAGGACGGCTCGGCGCTGGGAGTTGAAGTCGAGGCCGAGGCGGGGCACGTTGCCCTGGATGACGGCGGCCACGACGGTGCCGTCCTCGGCGGCGTCGGAGACCAGCGGGCGGGCGGCGAGGGCGGCGCCGATGGGGGCGGCGACGGTGAGCGCGGTCAGCGCGGCGGTGGCGCGGCCGGGGTGGCGGCGGGCGATGCGCAGGGCTTCGTAGAGGCCGAATCCGCAGAGGGCCACGCCGAAGGAGAGCAGCGGTGTGCCGCCGAGGGCGGCGAGCGGGGTGAAGACGCCGTCGGCCTGTCCGAAGGCGAGCTTGCCCCAGGGGAATCCGCCGAACGGTGCCCGGGCGCGCAGGGCCTCGCCCGCGACCCAGACGGCGGCGGCGAACACCGGCCAGGCCGGAAGCCGGCTCGCGAGGGCGATGCCGAGGCCGGTCAGGCCGTAGAAGAGGGCTTCGAGGAGGGTCAGGGCGAGCCAGGGCACCGGGCCGACCTCCTCACCGGTCCACACGAGGAGCGGCAGCAGGTAGCCGAGGCCGGCGAGGGTGCCGAGCCCGAAGCCCGCCCGCGGGCGGCGGCCGTGGAGGCAGCCGGCGAGGAGGGCGAGGGCGAGCGGGGCCAGCCACCACAGGGGGCGGGGCGGGAAGCTGAGGTAGAGCAGCACGCCGGACAGCGCGGCGAGCACGGACCGGACCAGCCAGGCGCCCCTGCGCAGCGGCGCGGCCGGCGCGGCGGGGGCACCGGGGGCGCCGGGGGGCGTCACGGAGGGCGTCCGGGGCTCGGCGGGACCGTCGGCGGGCCGCGAGGGCTCGTTCGAGGAGGCCTCGCGCGTCACACTGCTGCTCATCTGGCGGAGTGTACGTCCCCGCGCCCTCGGATCCGGTAAGCGCCTCGGTTCGCCGGCCGTCTCAGCCGGCGAGGGTGCGCAGGTGGGCGCGGATGACACGGACGGCGTTCTCGGCGTCGTCGACGGTCACCGTGAAGAGCTTGCCGTCCACCAGCCTCAGCTCGAAGCCCTCGCCGCGCCGGACGATCACCGCGGTGCCCTTCTCGGGGCGCCAGCGGCAGCCCCAGCCGCCCCAGTGCTGCGGGGTGATCCGGGGGAGGAACTCGGCCGAGGCCACGTCCGCGAGCTCGATCCTGCGGCGTGGGAGCCCTATGTGGCCGCACCGCACCACGAGGGCCTGGGCGTCGATGGTGACGGCGACGTACACGAAGGCGACGGTGCCGTAGACCATCAGCAGTCCGGCGGCCAGGCAGCCGGTCACCGCCATGAGGAGCGGAACGAAGCCGGAGCTCCACGCGTTGTCGACGGCCAGCTCGATGCCGAGCGCCACGCAGGCCGCACCGGCCGCCGCGAGCAGCCACTGCAGGGGGTTGGAGGCCCGGCCCGTCCAGAGCGGACCAGGGGGGTGACCCGTCATATGTAGCAGCGTACCCACGTTCCGGCAGGCCACCACCGCCGCGCGCCCGAACGCCCGGCGGAAGGTGGTCCAGCTAGCGCACCACCCGGTAGCGGAGGTGGACGACCTTCGAGCCGAAGGTGCGGGTCCCGACGAGTTCGAGATCGACGCGGCGCCCGTCCTGGGGGAAGAACGGAATGCCGCCGCCGACGAGTACCGGGTGGACCATGACGTGGTACTCGTCGATCAGGCCCAGCGCGGCGGCCTCAGCGGCGAGCGTCGCGCCGCCGATCGCGATGTCGCCGTCCCCGGGCTCGGCCCGCAGCCGCTCGATCTCCTCCGCCAGGCCGCCGGAGGCCAGCCGGGCGTTGCCCTGGACATCCGTCAGGGTGCTGGAGAACACCACCTTCGGGAGCGGATTCCAGACCTCGATCCATTCGAGTGATGCGGCGTCGAGCGACGGGTCCTGGTCGGCGGTCTCCCAGTACAGCATCGTCTCGTAGAGCCGTCGCCCCAACAGGTGGACGCCGAGCTTGCGGGTCTCCTCGATCCAGAAGCGGAAGACCTCCTCGTCGGGCTCCGTCCAGTTGAAGTCGCCGTCCAGCCCGACGATGTAGCCGTCGAGCGAGGCTCCCATCGCATAGGTCACGCGTCGCATCAGGAATCCTCCTCGGTGAGGAATCGACACTACGGCCGCCGGTCGCCGCGGGGCCCGTCGCGACGCGCGCGAACCCGGCCGAGGGTGTCAGCCGGGGAGCATCCGCAGGAGCGCGTCGCGCAGGGCCGGGCGGCGGGCGGTCATGAAGCGGTGCAGGTTCCGGGAGCCGAAGGCGACGCGCTGGGCGCTGCGGCGGCGCTCGGCGTCGTACACGCGGAGGGCGCCGGGCAGCCCGGCCGGCCCGCCGGCGGTGACGGCGCGGGTCAGGGCCTCGGCGTCGAGCAGGGCGGTGCAGGCGCCCTGGCCGAGGTTGGGCGTCATGGCGTGGGCGGCGTCGCCGACGAGGGCGACCCGGCCGTCGGCGACGAAGCGGGGCAGCGCCGGGTGGAGGTGGCGCATCTCGTACCGGATCCAGGTTCCGGGGTCGGTGGCGGCCAGGACGCGCGGGATCGGGTCGTGCCAGTCGGCGAAGGCGTCCCGCACGTCGCGCGCGGTGGTGGCCGAGGGCACGGTGGCGTACCAGTTGGTGCGGCCGGGCTCGACGGGGGTCATGCCGAAGAAGCGGCCCTCGCCCCAGGTTTCGCCGTACAGCCCGGTCTCGAATCCGGCGATGCCGATCCAGGCGACGGTGCCGATCGGGTGTGGGCCGCTGCGGCTGCCGAAGTACGTCGTGCGCACCACGCTGCTGATGCCGTCCGCGCCGACGACCAGGTCGGCGTCGACGGCGCCCGGGTCGGTCAGGGGCTGCCCGTACGCGATCCGCGTGCCGCCGAGCCGGTCGAGCTCGGCCAGCAGGGCGTCGATGAGGTGCGGCCGGGCGATGAGCAGTTCCGGCCGGCCCGCCCGGCGCTCGATCCGGCTCAGCGGGAGGGAAGCGAGGACGGTGCCGTCGGGTCGCCGGATGCGGGCGTGCCGGTACGGCACCGCGTGCGCCCGCAGCGCGTCGCCGAGGCCCAGGCGGTCGAGCGCGGTCTGTGCGGTCGGGTGGATGCCGAAGGCGGTTCCGTAGCGTTCGGGGCCGGCCCGCCGCTCCAGGACGGTCACCGTCCAGCCCGCACGGCGCAGGCCTATGGCGGTGGCGAGCCCGCCGATCCCGGCCCCGGCGACGACGGCCGTGCCCGCTTCCCGCCCGCTCGATGCCCCGGTTCCGTCCATGGTCACGCTCCCGCCGCTCATGGCCCACTCCTCCGCCCGCACCGACCACGACCACGACCACCACGACCGTGGTACTACATCTGTGGTACCACGGTTGTGGTTATGCTGGCAACGTGAATCACGACCGGAGGGACCGGCTGCGGGACGCGGCCGTCGCCGTACTGGCGGAGTCGGGCGGGCGCGGGCTGACGCACCGAGCCGTCGACGCGGCCGCCGAGGTGCCGACGGGCACGGCCAAGAACTACTTCCCCACACGGGACGCGCTGCTGCGGGCGGTGGCCGAGCGCTGCCTGGAGCAGTACCGGGCGCTGGCCTCGTCCCTGGCGGGGGCCGGGCCGGGGCCCGCCGACACGGAGCAGCTCGCGGCACTGCTCGCCGGGCTGCTGCGCAACGTGGCGGGGCCCGGTCGATCCCGCGTCCTGGCCTACCTGGAGCTCCAGACCGAGGGGACGCGGCGGCCGTGGCTGGCCGCGTTGCTGGACCCGATCGCCGCGGGGGACTTCGCCGCGTACGCGCACCTGCTGCGCGCGGCCGGGCTCCCGGCCGGACCGGAGCCGGCCCGGGCCCTGACCCTCGCCCTGCACGGCGCCGTCCCCCACCTGCTCACCGGCGCACCGGACACCCTGGCCGCCGCCGGCCTGGACGACCTGGACCGCTTCGCCCGCGGCCTGCTGGCCGCCGTATGCGCCGGGGAGGCGCGGTGAGCGCGCCCACCCGGCTCGACCGGGCGGTGGGCGCCGTGCTCGGGTCGGCGGCGGGCGACGCTCTCGGCGCCCCCTACGAGTTCGGGCCGGCGGGGCAGCTGAGCGCGCGGGGCGCGGAGATGCTCGGCGGTGGCGGCTGGGATCCGGGCGAGGCGACGGACGACACGCAGATGGCCGTCCTCGTCGCCGAGTCGCTGCTGGAGGAGGGCGGCCTCGAACTCCCCGACATCTTCCGGCGGTTCCAGCGGTGGGCGGCCGGGCACCCGAAGGACATCGGCCTCCAGACAGAGGACGTACTGACCAACGGCCAGCCCTGGGACCTCGCGGCGGCTGTGCACTTCCAGATCAACGCCCGGGCGGCAGGCAACGGTTCCCTGATGCGGGCCGCCACCTCGGCCGTGTACTTCTCCGCCGCCGGACGGGAGGCGACCATGGACGCCGCTCGGCGGATCGCGGCGCTGACCCACGGAGACCGGGCCGCCTGGGAGGGGACCGCGATCCTGCACGAGCTCGTCCGGGTCGCCCTGGACGGCGCCGATCCGCTCGCAGCCCTCCCGGCCGCGCTCGACGCGGTGCACCCGGACCACCGCGAGCGGTACGGACGGGTACTCGCCCCCGACTGGCACCCCGGCCTGGCCACCGAGTTCAACGGGGCGGTGTGGCCCTGCCTCGGCTCGGCGGCGTGGGCGCTGCGGACCACCACGGGGTTCGCCGAGGCCGTACGGGCCGCCGTGGACCTGGGCGGGGACACGGACACGGTGGCCGCGGTGACGGGCGCCCTGGCCGGCGCGCGGTACGGGCAGGGCGCGGTGCCCGCGCACTGGACGGCCACGCTCCACGTGCCGCTGCCCGGGTTCGGTGAGCGGGCCCTGGACGCGGAGGACCTGCGCGCACTGGCTCAGCGGCTCGTGGCGGCCGGCTCCCGCTGAAGGTCCAGGCGGCGGCCGCGGAATCCCGCGCGCAGCCGCCGGTCGTGGGTGACCACGACGAGGGTCCCGCCGAAGTGGGCCAGGGCCGCCTCCAGTTCCTCCACGACGGCCGGGGCCAGGTGGTTCGTCGGTTCGTCCAGCAGGAGCAGGTCCAGGGGGCGCGCCACCAGCCGGGCCAGCTCCAGCTTCCGGCGCTGGCCGGCCGAGAGGGTGCGCACCGGCCGGGTCAGGTCGGCCGGGGCCAGCAGGCCGAGCCCGGCGACGAACCGGTCGGCGTGCTCCTGCCCGAACAGCTCGACGGCCGAGCGGGGTTCGCCCGCCCAGGGGTCGTCCTGCCGCAGCAGCCCCACGCGCTCAGGCGTCCTCACGAGGCCCTGAACGGGCTGCAGTTCACTTGCCAGCAGGTGCAACAGGGTCGATTTGCCAGCGCCGTTGGGCCCGGTGACCAGCAGCCGCTCCCCCGGTGCGAGTTCCAGGGTGACCGGTTCGAGCCGTCCCGGCACCGCTGCGCCGGCCAGTTCCACGGCCGCGGCGGCGCCGGCGGCGCCTTCGGTGAACCGCCCGGTGAAAGTGAGCGGCCGCGGGGGCGGCGGGACGGGGTTCTCGGTCAGCCGGTGCAGGCGTTCGCGGGCGGCGCGGATGCGGCTCGCGGCGCCGTGGGTGCGTGACCGGGCGCGGAAGGCGCCGGCCCCGCTGAAGCCCCGCGGCAGCTTGCGCGGGACCGCGGCGAACCGGCCGATGTTGGTGTCGGCCAGCCGCTCGGCGCTGCGCACCTCCTCACGCCATTCCTCGTACTCCCTCTCCCGGCGGGCCCGTTCGGCGGCCCGGCCGGCCAGGAACCCGCCGTAGCCGTTGCCGAAGCGGCGCACCGTCCGGCGGTCCGCGTCGACCTCCAGGACGGCGGTCGTGACCCGGTCGAGGAAGAGCCGGTCGTGGGTGACGGCCACGAGGGTTCCGCGATGCGCCCGCAGGTGCTCCTCCAGCCAGGCGACGGCCTCGTCGTCGAGGTCGTTGGTCGGCTCGTCGAGCAGCAGCAGTTCCGGCCCGGCGGCCAGGACGGCGGCGAGGGCGAGCCGGGAGCGCCGGCCGCCGGACAGGGTGCCGAGCCGGCGGTCGGGGTCGAGGTCGGCGCGCTCTCCGAGACGGCGCAGGGTGGTCGCGACCCGTCGGCGGGCGTCGCGGCCGCCGCGTGCCTCGTATGCGGCGAGGAGGTCTCCGTAGGCGGCGAGCTCCTCGGGGCCGGCCCGGTGCAGGAGGGCTTCCGCGGCGCGGATCCGGCGTTCGAGGGCGCGCAGGTCGGCGAGGGCGAGGTCGACGGCCTCGCCGACGCGGGCGTCCGGCGGGAGGTCGAGGGTCTGCGCGAGGTGCCCGGTGCCGCCGGGGGCGGTGACGGTGACCTCGCCATGGTCGGGGCGCTCCCGTCCGGCGAGGAGCCGGAGCAGGGTGGACTTGCCGGAGCCGTTGTCGCCGACGACGCCGACCCGCTCGCCGGGCCGGACCGTGCAGCTGACCCGGTCCAGGACGACGCGGGTGTCGCAGCTCTTGGTGACCTCGGACAGGACGATCTGGGTGGAGGCGAGTGGAGCGCGCAAGGGCGGTTCCCTTCAGAGGCATAAGACGAGACGGTTCGTCTCGTCACATGGAGAAACATAACGCGCCTCAGGGCGGCACGCAAGACGGTTCGTCTCGCGATGGATGAGGTAGGGCGGGCGGGGCAGGGCCGAGTGCGTCGTGGCCAGGTCCTGGTGGCAGCGTGACCGGCGGCGGTTCGCGCGGCGGGCCGGACGACGCCTGGGCGGGCGTCAGCCGACCGGCGCGCCCTGGCCCGACAGCAGTCGGCCCTCCGCGTACGCGAACGCGGCGGCGGGCAGGGCCGCCTCACGGCCGCTGTGCAGGACGGTCAGCCCGCCCGTGCGGGGCAGGCCGGGGTCGGCGGTGACGCCGAGGCGACGCAGCGCCTGGAGGGCCACGGGCTCGGCGGAGCCGTAGTAGACCAGGTCCGCTCCCCCGGTGCGCGCGGCCAGGGCGGCCCGGATGGGAGCTCCGGTCAGCTCGTAGTGGGTGCAGCCGAGCACGACGTCGGTGACGTCGGCCGGGGTCAGCGCGGCGGCCGCGGCGACGGCCGCGGTCACGGCGGCGTCGTCGGCCGCCTCCACCGCGTCGGCGAGCCCCGGGCAGGGCACTTCGGTGACCTGGGCGCCGGTGGCGAAGTCGCGGATCAGCCCGCGCTGGTAGGGGCTGCCGGTGGTGGCGGGGGTGGCCCAGATGGCCATCCGGCCGCCGGCCGCCGCGGCCGGCTTGATCGCCGGTACGGTCCCGATGACCGGGATGGCCGGCTCCAGTTCTGCCCGTACGGCGTCCAGGGCGTGCACGGTGGCGGTGTTGCAGGCCACGATCAGCGCGTCGGGGCGGTGCGCGGCGGCGGCCCGGGCCACGGCCAGCGCCCGCCCGGTGAGGTCGTCGGGGGTCCGCGGGCCCCAGGGCATTCCGTCGGGGTCGGAGGAGAGGACCAGATCCGCGTCCGGCCGCAGCCGCCGCACCGCCGCGGCCGCCGCGAGGAGGCCGATTCCGGAGTCCATGAGCGCGATCTTCACCCGGCCACCTTAGTCGACCCCGGCTCCGGCCGGACCCGGCACCGGCTGCATCCCACCCCCGCACGCCGCCGACGGGGCCCCCGTACGGCGGGGGTGCGCGCACCCCCGCGTGCCGCCTGCGGCCGCCCCACATCCGAGAACCGCCGCAGCAGGCCGGCCACGGCACACCACCCCAGCGACCCGAGCCCCGCCCACCAGCGCGCCCGCCCCGTGCGGACCCGGCGCGCGCACGTCGCGTCGCACCCGGGCGCCGTCGCACCCGCCCACCGAAGCGCCCGCCGACAGCAACGCGCAGCCGCGACAACCGGCCTGTGCGCGTACGGCCGCCTGCACCCCCGCGGACCTCGCACCGCCCGCGAGGCAGCTGTCCCCGCCCCGCGTGCCGCGGCGACCGCCTGCGCACACCCGGGCCGCCCGGCGGGACCACCCACGCCCCGGCCGGCCGGCAGCATTTCGCCCGCCCGCCGCGTTCGCCGGCTGCCGCCCGCGCCGGGCGGCGCCGCGTGCACCCACGGCCGACCACCCACGCGCCGCATCCGCCTGCGGGAGCCCCGCCCGGACCGCACCGGGCCGCCGGCCGCCGCGTCGTACCGGCCCGCGCCCGCCCGCGCCCGCCCGCGCCCGCCCGCAGCTCCGATCCGCTGCCGGGGCCCGGCACAAGCGCACCCGTCCACCCCCCGGGAGGGGCGCCGCACCGGGGGCCGGGCGGATGCGCGACAGGCCGCCGGCGGCGCGGGACACTGCCGCCATGGGCCTCCTCACCATCGCCACCGCCGCGTCGTTCACCTCCCTCGCCGCTTGGCTCTGGCTCACCTTCGCCCAAGGCATGTTCTGGCGTACCGACGTCCGGCTCCCCGCACGATCCGCCCCCGCCCGCTGGCCGTCCGTGGCGATCGTCGTACCCGCCCGGGACGAGGCCGAGGTGCTGCCCCTGAGCCTGCCCTCGCTCATCGCCCAGGACTACCCCGGTGAGGCCGAGGTCGTCCTCGTCGACGACGGCAGCACGGACGGCACCGGTGCCCTCGCCCTCCGGATCGCCGCCGAGCAGCCGGGGCTCCCGCTCACCGTCGTCTCCCCCGGCGACCCCGCCCCGGGCTGGACCGGCAAGCTGTGGGCCCTGCGCCACGGGATCTCCGTGGCCCGTACCGCGCACGCCACCGAACCCGACTTCCTCCTGCTCACCGACGCCGATATCGCGCACGAACCGGACAGTCTGCGCGAACTGGTCTCCGCCGCGACCTCCGCCGACCTCGACCTCGTCTCGCAGATGGCCCGGCTCCGCGTCGTCGGCCTGTGGGAGCGGCTCGTCGTACCGGCCTTCGTGTACTTCTTCGCCCAGCTCTACCCCTTCCGCCGGATCAACCGGCCCTCCGCGCGAACCGCCGCGGCCGCGGGCGGCTGCGTCCTGGTGCGCACCGGTGCCGCCGTGCGGGCGGGGGTCCCCGACCGGATCCGCCAGGCCGTCATCGACGACGTCTCCCTGGCCCGCGCGGTCCAGGACTCCGGCGGCCGGATCTGGCTGGGGCTCGCGGAGCGGGTGGACAGCATCCGCCCCTACCCGACGCTCGCGGACCTGTGGCGGATGGTCTCGCGCAGCGCGTACGCCCAACTGCGCCACCAGCCCCTGCTGCTGGCCGGGACGGTCGCCGGGCTGGCGCTGGTCTACCTGGTGCCCCCGGCCGCCCTCCTGGCGGGCCTCGCCACCGGGCACCCCGCCGCCGCGTGGGCCGGCGGCCTCGCCTGGCTGCTGATGGCCGGCACCTACCTGCCGATGCTGCGCTACTACCGCCGGTCCGCGGCGCTCGCGCCGCTGCTTCCGTTCACGGCGCTGCTGTACCTCCTGATGACCGTCGATTCGGCCGTCCAGCACTACCGCGGGCGGGGCGCGTCGTGGAAGGGCCGAACCTATGCCCGCCCCAGCGACGCCTGAAACGACGAACCGCCTCCCGGACCCGCGTCATCCGAGGTCACCGCATTGTGACGCTGCGTCAGCAAGAAGTCGGTGCAACGCGCAACCGGTGGGTACGAGTTGGACCAAGATGGGATGGAAGTGGCGAAATCGTGCACGTGAACGCCAAGTGAAAGCTGTGGCTCTGACCTGCGAATATGCAGGTCAGCGCGGTGTTGACGGCCCCTCGCTATGGACCCGGTGAATTCGTGGGCTTAACTTATGTCTCATGACCTCCCCCCGCTCCACTTATGGCGGCGGTTACTACTCCGCGCCCTCCTTCCCGGACACCCCCATCTACGACTCCCTCGTCGCCGAACGCGGCACTCCGCAGATCGCCCCGATCCGCGTCCCGGCCGCCTACGAGTCCCCGAGCGCGGGTTATTCGAGCGGTGGGTACCTGCCGGCCCTCCCGTCGGCCCTGCCCGCACTGCCGCCTGCCACCCCTCAGCAGCAGGCTCCGGCATACGGGTACCCGTACCAGCAGCAGGCCGCCCAGCAGCCGATGCCGCTGCAGAACGCGCCCGCTCCCTACATTCCGCAGCAGCAGCCGGTCGCGGCCCGCGCCGGGTACATGCCGCAGCCCCAGCCGCAGCAGCCCCGTCCGGCGGCCATGGCCACCGGCTACGAGGCGATGCGTCCGGCCGCGCCGCGCCCCATGCAGGTGCCGGCTCCGGTGGCGGGCGCCTCGTACGAGGATCCCTACGGCCGCCCCTACCAGGGACGCGGCTACTGACCGGGCCCCTCGCGCGCGCCGGGAAGGCGGAGCGGGCTGGCAGTATGCCCCCATGTCGAAGTTGCACGTTCAGGCGCTCCACGTCCACCCCGTCAAGTCCGTAGCGGGGACCGCTCCCGACGAGGTGGCCGTGGAGCCCTGGGGCCTGTCCGGGGACCGGCGGTGGGCCCTGATCGACCCCGAGGGCACGGTCCTGACCCAACGCCGCCATGCCCGCCTGGCCTTGGCTTCGGCGCGCCCGCTGGGCGGCGACCGGATCGCGGTGACCGCTCCCGACATGGCGGAGCTGGTCGTGGAGGCGCCCGAGCCGGGTCCGCTGGAGCCGGTGTCGCTCTTCGGGAAAAAGGTCGAGACCGTGGTCGCGGCGAGGGCCGCGGCCGACTGGTTCAGCACGTTCCTCGGGGCTCCGGTTCGGCTGGTGCACTTGGACGACCCGGCCGTACGTCGTCCGGTGGATCCCGACTACGCACTGCCGGGGGAGACGGTGAGCCTGGCCGACGGCTTCCCCCTGCTGCTCACCACGCTCGCCTCGCTGGACGCGCTCAACTCGCTGATCGCTCAGGGGGACCATCCCGAGGAGGGTCCGCTGCCCATGGACCGCTTCC
Organism: Streptomyces sp. A0592; assembly: GCF_004795115.1. Lineage (NCBI taxonomy): Bacteria > Bacillati > Actinomycetota > Actinomycetes > Kitasatosporales > Streptomycetaceae > Streptomyces > Streptomyces sp. A0592. The sequence continues at coordinate 22,101 of NZ_SSBM01000018.1, read as the reverse complement.
GTCCCAACGTGGTGGTCTCGGGGGCCGAGGCCTGGGCGGAGGACGGCTGGCAGCGCATCGCGATCGGTGACGCCCTCTTCCGCGGCGCGAAGGAATGCGGCCGGTGCGTCATCACCACCACCGACCAGCGGACGGCCGAGCGGGGCCGGGAACCGCTGAAGACCCTGGCCCGGCACCGGCGGATCGGCAAGTCGCTGGCCTTCGGGCGACTGCTGGTGCCCCTGCGGCTGGGCACCCTGCGCGTCGGCGACGAGGTCCGCGTCCTCGCATGACGGGTCGCCCCGGGGTGGCGACCGGACCACAGGAATGACACCTTCGGGGGGCTCCGCCCCCGAGCTGGAACCAACCGGCGTGACCAGGCCGTTGGAGCAGTCAGAACAGGTGGGTACCCGCACCGGCAGTGACACCGGACGACCGGTTCCGGATCGGGTGGCACATGTCTCGTGCGTCCCGGAACGCGTCCCCCGGGGCATGCGGAAGGCGTGGGCGCGCAGACAGACGGAGACTGGCGCAAGTAGGGGGAGCCGGACCGTGCGGACAGCAATGGGTGTGTGGCGCTGGCGGCGCAATCCGCTGCGCCGACCGACCGATCTCTTCGAGGCGTGGGTGGCGTTCGCCGCGCTGGTGTGCGTCGTGGTGGTGGCTCCGGCCGTCGGCTGGGTGGCGGGCCTGCGCGTGGACGGCACGCTCCAGCAGGCCGCGTACGAACAGCGGCAGGAGCGGCATCTCGTCCCGGCCGTGGTGGTCCGGCCCGCCCCGGCCCCGACCGAGGAGGCGCCCGCCGATCCGTCGGCACAGGGGACGACCCCCCGGCGCACGCAGATCGTCGCCTCGTGGACCGCGCCCGACGGCAGCAGCCACGAGGGCACGGTGCCGGCTGCGGAGGAACCGCCCCACCCCGGCGACCGGTTCCGCATATGGACCGACGCACGGGGGCGTCTGGTGGGACAGCCGCTCGACCCGTCGGCCGCCTCCTTCCACGCGGGGACGGCGGGCCTGGCCGCCGCTGCCGGGGTGGCCGTCATGGCCGTGACGGTCCGCCGCCTGGTCGTACGACGGCTCATGCATCGTCGGTACATACGTCTGGACCGGGCGTGGGCGGCGGCCGGGCCGGACTGGGGCCGGGCGGACGCAGGTGGCTGACCTGGCAGCTCATCCGCTCCGCGCGCGCTACGGTGGAGCCGCCGGACCGGTCGCTCCTGTGGCAGCAGCCACTTGAGTGGCCTCGGACATCAGCGGCTCCGGCCGCATCGGCAGCGCGAGCACGAGGGTGGGGGCACGACAGCACCATGGTTCAGGGCACGGTCCAGGTGACGCACGGCGGATCTTCGCGGTGGCGGCGCCGCTCCGGTGAATATCCGACGCTGACCGCCGCGCTCGCCGTCGCGGGCGACGGTGACGTGCTGTCCATCGCCCCGGGCACCTACCGGGAGAACCTGGTGCTGCACCACGCCGTCACCCTGCGCGGGCCCGAGGACGGGTCGGGTTCGGTGCGGATCGCGCCGCTCGACGGCGTCGCGCTGACCCTGCGCGCCTCGGCCGTGGTGCAGGACCTGTATCTGGAGGGCCAGGACCGGGCGGCGCCGGCCCTGCTGGTGGAGGACGGCTCCCCCGAGCTCACCGACCTGCGCGTCAGCACCCACTCGGCGGCCGGCATCGAGGTGCGCGGCCCCGGCGCGCGGCCCCTGGTGCGCCGCTGCACCGTGGAGAACCCGGCCGGCGTCGGCATCGCCGTACTGGACGGCGGCGGCGGGGTGTTCGAGGAGTGCGAGGTCGTGGCCTCGGGACAGACCGGGTTCTCGGTCCGCGGCGGCGGCCGGCCCCGGCTGGAGCGCTGCCGCGTCCACCACTCCACGGGCGCGGGCATCGCGGTCACCGGCGAGGGATCGGGCCTGGAGGCCCTGGGCTGCGAGGTGTACGAGGTCAGGGGCGCCGGGGTGCAGATCGCCGCACGCGCCGCCGCACGCCTCACCGACTGCGCGGTGCACCGCACCACGGCCGACGGGGTCACGCTCGACACCGACGCCGTGCTCACCCTGGCCGGGTGCGACATCCACGACATCCCGGAGAACGCGGTCGACCTCAGGTCGCGCTCGGTGCTCACCCTCAGCCGCACCTCGGTGCGGCGGTTCGGGCGCAACGGCCTGTCCGTGTGGGACCCGGGCACCCGGGTGGACGCCGAGTCCTGCGAGATCCACGACAGCACGGGCGACTATCCGGCGGTTTGGGTCAGCGACGGGGCCACCGCCTCGCTGGACTCCTGCCGGGTGCACGACGTGCCCGACGCACTCTTCGTGCTGGACCGGGGGTCGGCCGTCGAGGTCACCGACAGCGACCTGTCCCAGGTCCGCAACACCGCGGTCTCCGTGAGCGACGGGGCCACCGCGCGGCTCGACGACTGCCGCATCCGCGAGGCGGGCACCGGGGCCTGGTTCCGCGACCACGGCAGCGGCGGCACCCTCGCCGGCTGCACCATCGACGCCGTGCAGACCGGGGTGATCGTCACCAAGGGCGCCGACCCCGCTCTGGAGCGCTGCACGGTCACCTCCCCCGCCGAGGCCGGCTTCTACGTGTCGGCGGGCGGCCGCGGCACCTTCACGGCCTGCCGGGTGACGGACAGTTCCGGTTTCGGCTTCCACGTACTCGACGGCTGCCGCACCACACTGGCCCGCTGCCACACGGAGCGCTGCGCCCGCGGCGGCTACGAGTTCCCGGAGGACGGCCCGATCGTCGAGGAGTGCACCGGCGACGGGTCGGGGCCGCGGCAGGCGGCCCAGCCCGCCCCGGGCGGCGGCTTCGCCGGCGCGCAGACCGGGGTCCGTACGGTCACGGCGGCGCGGACGGCCGAGGCGCAGCCGGCCCCGGCCGCCCGGGCGTCCGTACCGCGGCCCGCGGATCCGGGGGGCGCCGCCGCTGCCGCGGCGGACGCACGGGCGTCGGGGGCGGTGCTGGGGCAGCTCGACGGGCTCGTGGGCCTGGACAGCGTCAAGCGCGAGGTGCGGGCGCTCACCGACATGATCGAGGTGGGCCGGCGGCGGCAGCAGGCCGGCCTCAAGGCCGCCTCGGTGCGCCGCCACCTGGTCTTCACCGGCTCCCCCGGCACCGGCAAGACGACGGTCGCCCGGCTGTACGGCGAGATCCTCGCCTCCCTCGGGGTGCTGGAGCGCGGGCACCTGGTCGAGGTGTCCCGCGTGGACCTGGTGGGCGAGCACATCGGGTCCACGGCGATCCGTACGCAGGAGGCCTTCGAGCGGGCGCGCGGCGGGGTGCTGTTCATCGACGAGGCGTACGCGCTGGCACCCGAGGACTCGGGCCGGGACTTCGGGCGCGAGGCGATCGACACGCTGGTGAAGCTGATGGAGGACCACCGGGACGCGGTGGTGGTGATCGTCGCCGGATACACGGCCGAGATGGAGCGCTTCCTGACCGTCAACCCGGGTGTGGCCTCGCGGTTCTCGCGGACCATCGCCTTCGGCGACTACGGCCCCGGGGAACTGCTGCGGATCGTGGAGCAGCAGGCGGAGGAGCACGAGTACCGCCTCGGGGAGGGCACCGCCGAGGCGCTGCTGACGTACTTCACCGAGCTTCCCAAGGGTCCCGCCTTCGGCAACGGCCGCACCGCGCGCCAGACCTTCGAATCGATGGTGGAGCGGCACGCGGGGCGGGTGGCCCAGCTGTCGGAGCCGAGCACGGACGAGCTCACCCTGCTGTTCCCGGCGGATCTGCCGGCGCTGCCCGCCCCTTGCTGACGCCGGGGCGCTGGGCGGGCACCTCGGCCCGGGCCGCGGTCTCCAGCCGGGCGAGCAGGGCGGCGCGTTCGGCGGCGAAGGCCGGGTCCGCCTGGTAGTCGGCGTGGCCGAGGATCGGCGCGGGCAGCGGGTGGCGGGCGTTGCGTCCGTAGGCGAGCGGGTCGGCGAGCGGGCCGCGGTCCACCTCCGGTGAGTCGGGGCCGGGTAGCGCGGGCCCGCCGATGGGGTCGGTGGCCCGCCAGAGGTTGCGCCAGCAGTCGACGTCGCGGTGCAGGGCGGCCAGCGGACCCGGGCCGAAGTAGGCGGGGAACCAGCGGCCGTAGAGGCGGGCGAGCGGGGATCCGTACGTGAGCAGCGCGACGCGGCGGCGGACGGGCGGCGGCAGTTGCCAGACGGCCGCCGCGGCGAGCACGCTGCCCTGCGAGTGGCCCGAGATCACCAGCCGGCCGCCGGTGCGGCCGGTCCAGCCGGCCATCCGCCAGGTCAGGTCGGGGACGGCGCGCTCGGCGTAGCAGGGCGGTGCGAAGGGGTGGGCGGCGCGCGGCCAGAAGGTGCCGACGTCCCAGAGGATCCCTATGGTCCGCCGGGCGGCCGGGTCCCGGTAGGCGCGGCGGCCCCAGGCGACGAAGAGGGCGATGCCGAGGCCGATGAGCCAGGAACCGGCGTCCTGGGCGGCGCGGGCGGCGGCCTCCAGCAGCGGTGGGGCCCCTCGGGCGGCCTCGCCCGGGACCTGCCCGCTGAGCCAGGCCCCGGCCAGTGCGCCCGCGCCGAGCACCAGGGTGATCCCGGAGACGGCCGCGACGAACCAGGGCGCGGAGTCGGTGAGCGCGGCGGCCGTCCGCGCCCCGGCGATGCGGCGGCTGCGCGCCCGGTCCGGGCTCTCGCCCGGGTATTCGGCGGCGACGGCCGTGGCGAGACGCCGCCGGGTGCGGGCCGCGCGCACCGCGAACCAGGCGGCGAGCAGCGCCAGTACGAGGAGCAGCGGGGGCAGGACGGCGGCCTGCCAGGACAGCAGGACGGGCGGCCCGGGCAGCGGCGCGCCCGCCATCCCGGGGGTGGCTCCGCCGTCCATCCAGTCGGCGACGCGCTGGGCGACCCCGCCCGACATCACGCCGCCGAGGGCGCAGCCGAGCATGGCGACGGCGGGGCCGCCGAGGCCGCGCAGGGCGGCCGCCGGATCGGGGGCCCTGCGGTGCAGGTAGCGGGCGACGACGGCGAGGGCGAGCGCGCAGAGGCCCTGGCCGAGCATGATCACGCCGAAGGCGAAGTCGCCGGGGAGCCGCCCGGCGGAGGTCCAGCCCGGACGTGACCAGCAGGCGTGCAGGAGGACGGCGGCGAGCAGGGCGAGGGCGGCGCCGGGGAGCAGGCTGACGGCGGCCCGGTCGAGGCGGTGGTCGGGGCGGTCCTCGCTGCGGCCGCGCCGGCAGACGACCCAGGCGACGGTGACGGCCCCGGCGGCCAGGAGGGCCTGGGTGATCCACCCGAGGGCTTCGAGGGCGGGGGCGGTGGCCGCGGTCCTCCGGTCGTGGGCGGCGGTGGGCGCGGAGACCGCCACCGCCACGGTGAGCAGCCCGGCCGCGGTGTGCGCGGCCCGGAGCCGGGCCACGATGCGGCGCCCGTACCAGAATCCGGGGCGGCCGAGCGCGGGCGCGGTGTCGGAGGCGGTGTCCGGGTCGGCGGCGCCGGCGGGCGGCGGCTGGGATTCGTAGGCGCTCCAGGTGCGGTTCGACAGGTACCAGAGCAGCCCGGTCAGTGCGGTGGGGACGAGGGCGCCGAGGGCGAGTCGGCGCCCGGGCCGGGACCACCAGCCGCCGCCGTCGGGTGCGAGGAAGCCGAGCCGGGAGCCGGGAGCGGTGCAGGTCGCGGAGCCCGCGCACTGCCAGGCGACGAGGTCGAGCGCGACCTCGCAGGCGGCCGCGATCAGCAGGACGGTCAGGCTGAGCGCGAGGACCCGTACGAGGACCCCGTACGTGCGTACCGCGCGCGGCGCGGGGTCGGCGGCGGGCCCGGCGGAGGCGGCCGGCCGGGCCCAGTGAGCGAGGTTGACCACCATGAAGGGCAGGAGCAGCAGCCACAGGGCGCGGGCGCCGTTGCCGGAGGTGAGCCGGGACCAGCAGTAGGCCTCGGGGACGGGCAGTCCGGCGTACCGCTCCGGGTGGGATTCGGCGTCGGCGTCGTCGGTGCGGCGGAACACGGCCGCCGTGGAGTCGCCGGTGATGCGGACCGTGCGCGGGTCGCCGAGCAGCTCGGCCGGGGATGCTCCGGCGACGCCGTGGACGAGGAGTTCGAGGGCGAGGGGCGGGTCGGTGTGGGGGCGGTCGGGCACGCAGGCCTCCGCTCGCGTGGGGATCGGCGCTGCTCCAGGATCCCGCGCGGCGGGGGCGCTGCCCAGGCCCCGTACGGGGGAACCACCGGCGGAAACCGGGGCGTACGGCGCACGAGCCGTCGTACGCGGCGTCCGGCGCGGAAAAACACCCGCGGATCGCGGCGGACATCTCGCGGGCGCGCGGTTATGGTGACGCGCACGTCCGTCCGGATCACCGCCCAGGAGGTACCGCCATGGCTCGCCGACTCCGCCCGGTGGGGATGGACTTCATCGACGACGCGCCCGTCCGGCTGGTGTTCGCCGCCGAGGCCGCAGCGCCGCCCGAGGCCGTGTACCAGGCGCTCGCCGAGGAAGTGGAGGGCTGGCCCGGCTGGTTCAGGGCGGTGACGCTGGCCCGCCCCACGTACGGCGGGGGCGGCCGCGATATCAAGCTGCTGGGCGGGGTGCGCATGCAGGAGACGATCATGGCCGCGGATCCCGAGAAGCGTTACGCGTACCGGGTCGACACCACCAACGCCCCCGGGGTGCGGGCCCTGTTGGAGGAGTGGCGGCTGACTCCGGCCGGCTCGGGCACGCACGTCCGCTGGACCTTCGCCGCGGACGGCCCGGCCGTGTTCCGCCTGGCTCTGACCGTGGCCCGCCCGGGCCTGGGCCACTCCTTCCGCACGGCGGTCCGCACCCTGGACACCCGCCTCGGCGCCCGTCGTGCGAGGGGCCGTTGACCGCGGCGAGGCGGGCATAGGCCGGCAGGTGGTCCGCGCTGCCCTGTCACCGTCACCCTCGGGTGAACGGCATGCGGGGGCAGCGTCCCGGCCCCTGCCTCAGGCGGTCGGTTCGCGCCAGACGCCGGTCGTCAGCAGCGTGTCGAGGGTCTTCGCGTACGGGGCGAGGTCGAGCCCCTGCGCGGCCACCCACTCGTCGGAGTAGTACTTGTCCAGGTAGCGGTCGCCCGGGTCGCACAGCAGGGTGACGACGCTTCCGGTACGGCCCTCCGCCACCATCTCCGAGACGATCTTCAGGGCGCTCCACAGGCCGGTGCCGGTCGAGCCGCCCGCCTTGCGCCCTATGGCCGTCTCCAGCGCGCGGCACGCGGCGACGCTCGCCGCGTCCGGGACCTTCATCATCCGGTCGATGGCGCCGGGCACGAAGCTCGGTTCCATCCGCGGGCGGCCGATGCCCTCGATGCGCGAGCCGCAATCGCTGCTCGCGTCGGGGTCGTTGCGGGTCCAGCCCTCGAAGAAGCAGGAGTTCTCCGGGTCCGGGACGCAGATGCGGGTGTCGTGCTGCATGTAGTGCACGTAGCGCGCGATGGTCGCCGAGGTGCCGCCGGTGCCGGCGGTCGCCACGATCCAGGCGGGCTCGGGGAATCGCTCCAGCTTGAGCTGCTGGTACATCGATTCCGCGATGTTGTTGTTGCCGCGCCAGTCCGTGGCCCGCTCCGCGTACGTGAACTGGTCCATGTAGTGCCCGCCGGTGCGGGCGGCGAGCTCCGCCGACTCCTCGTACATCTTCATCGGGTCGTCCACGAAGTGGCATTCGCCGCCGTGGAACTCGATCAGGCGACACTTCTCCGGGCTGGTCGTGCGCGGCATGACGGCGATGAACGGGACACCGATCAGCTTGGCGAAGTACGCCTCGGAGACGGCGGTCGAGCCGGAGGAGGCCTCGATGACGGGGCGGCCCGGCCGGACCCAGCCGTTGCAGAGGGCGTAGAGGAACAGCGAGCGCGCGAGGCGGTGCTTGAGGGAGCCCGTCGGGTGCGTGGACTCGTCCTTGAGGTACAGGTCGATGCCCCACGCCTCGGGGAGCGGGAACTTCAGCAGGTGCGTGTCCGCCGAGCGGTTCGCGTCGGCCTGGACCTTGCGCACGGCCTCTTTCAGCCAGGTGCGGTAGTCCGCGTCGCTGCGGTCGACATCGACGGTCGTGGCGGTCGTACCGGTGGTGGTTCCGGTGCCGGTGGTGCCGGTGGTGCTCATGCGCCGCGCTCCTTCTTGTGTCTTCTTCGCCCCTCCTTTCGCAATGTACCTCTCCCACCTGCACAAACAGTCACTTTGGGTATCCATACGGATCGCTTTCGATCGCGTTCGGTTGCACAGCGGCGCACCGTGGGTGACCCTGGTGGAGCATTACCGAGGGTGCAGCACCCGTAACACTCATGTCGGGGAGTCGCAGCCGTGATCAGTCATTCCCGCAGGCACTGCGTCGTCGAACTGCAGGCCTTGCCGTCGCGGATCGGCCAAATCCGCAGAATCGTCTCGGCCCAGCTGCGCCACTGGCAGCTCGATCCGCTCATAGACCGGGCCGCGCTCGGTGTGACGGAGCTGCTGGGCAACGTCCACCGCCACGCGCAGCCGGACAAGACCTGCGTCGTCGAGATCGAGCTGCGGCTCGGGCGGCTGACGGTCTCGGTCATCGACAGTGATCCACGGCTTCCGGTGCTGCGCCCGACGCAGGCCGGGCCGCTGGAGACCAGCGGACGCGGGCTCGCCCTCGTGGAGGCCCTCAGCGAGGCCTGGGGGGTGCGTGAACGGCCCGACGGACCGGGCAAGACCGTCTGGTTCTCCCTGACGGCGGCGCCCGCGGCGGTGGCGCCGACGCTCCCGGTCTCGATCGCGGCCAGGCCCGTACCGGAACCCGCGCGCACGGTGGTCGTGGCCGTCGATCCGGCTACGGTCCCGGCGGCGCTGCCGGTGCCCGCGCCGGTCGCCGTCCGCCCCGGCTGACCGCCTCCTAGGCGAGCGCTCCCAGCGGATCGTCGAGCACCGGCTGCCAGGCCAGTTCCGCTGCGCCGACCAGGCTGTTGTGGTCCAAGGTGCACGGCAGGATCGGCACTCCGCCGCTGCGTCCCCACAGGCTGCGGTCCGCGACGACCGCCCGGAGCCGCTCCGGGTCCGCGTACAGCAGTTCCCGGTGCAGCCCGCCCAGGATGATCCGGTCCGGGTTCAGGATGTTCACCAGGCCCGCGAGTCCCAGGCCGAGCCGGTCGATCAGCTCCTCCGTGGCTGCCCGCACCGCCGGCTCCTCGGGTTCCTCGCGCAGCAGGTCACGGGCCTGCTGGAGCAGCGACACCTCGGGGCCGGGGCTGCGGCCCGCCGCGGTGAGGAAGGCCAGCGGGTCCGCCTCCACGTCCAGACAGCCGCGGCCGCCGCAGTGGCAGGCCCGCCCCTCGGGGTTCACTGTGAGGTGGCCGACCTCCAGGGCCAGGCCCGAACTGCCACTGTGCAGGCGGCCGTCCAGCACCAGGGCCCCGCCCACCCCGCGGTGTCCGGTGGCCACGCACAGCAGGTGCTGCGCGCTGCGCCCCGCGCCGTGCCGGTGCTCGGCGAGCGCCGCGAGGTTGACGTCGTTCCCGGTCAGGGCCGGGCCGTCGATCCCGGCGTCCTTCACGCACTCGGCGAAGATGTCCCGTACGGGCGAACCGGCCGGCCAGGCCAGGTGCAGCGGGTTCAGCGCCGTGCCGTCCGGCTCGGCGACCGCCGACGGGACCGCGAGCCCGGCTCCGACACAGCGGCGGCCGCTGTCCGCGAGCAGTTCCGCGCCCGCCCGCACGACCGCGCCGAGCACCTGGGCCGGGTCGGCGGAGACGGTGACCTTCCCGGGGGCGGTGGCCACGATCCGGCCGCCGAGGCCCACCAGGGCGGCGCGGAAGCCGTCCGAGTGGACCTGGGCGGCGAGCGCCACCGGCCCGTCCTCGGCCACCGAGAGGCGGTGCGAAGGGCGGCCCTGGCCTCCGCCGGTGCCGCCGGCACCGCCCGAGGCCGCGGGGCGGGAGTCGACCCGGATCAGCCCGAGCGCCTCCAGTTCGGCCGCGACCGCGCCGGCGGTGGCGCGGGTGACCCCCAGCTCGGCCGTCAGGACCGCGCGGGTCGGGGCGCGGCCGGTGTGGACGAGCTCCAGCGCCGGCCCGAGCGCGCCGCGGCCCCGTTCCAGCTTGGTCCGCGCGCCCGTGCTCGACACCGATGGCGTGGTCGCATCCCCCACCCGCGGCGGGGCCCCGTTGCCGTTCATGGCATCGATCCTCGCATGATCGGAGGGCGCCGTACGCCGCCCCTCAGCCCAGCCCGCCGACCCGGAGCGTGATGTTGAGCCGCCCGGTCAGCCCGAGCGCCCGCGGACCCGTGCCCGGCAGGACCTTCGGCACCCCGTGGTAGGCCGACCGGCTGGGGCCGCCGAAGACGAAGAGGTCCCCGCTGCGCAGCTCGACGTCCCGGTACGGGCGCCCCCGGGAGTGGGTGTTCCCGAAGCGGAAGAGGCAGCTGTCACCGAGGCTGAGCGAGACCACCGGCGCCGGGGACTTCTCCTCCGCGTCGCGGTGCATGCCCATGCGGGAGTCCCCGTCGTAGAAGTTGACCAGCGCGATGTCGTAGCCCGCCGCCCCGGGATCGGGCGGCACCCCGTAGGCGGCGGCGACCGCCTCCCGCCCCAGGTCGGCGAGCCAGTCCGGCATCGGCTTGACCTGCTCCCCGTCCCCGTCGACGGCGGTGCGGGCGTAGCCGTACGGGTACCAGTGCAGGCCCAGGCACACCTGCCGGGCGGTCATCACACCGCCACCCGGGGTGCGTACGGTGCGCAGGCCGGCCGGTGGGCGGGCCCACTCGCGGCAGGCCGCCAGCAACTCGCCCTGCCGGCGGGCGCCGAGCCAGTCGGGCACGTGCACCGCGCCGGGGGCGATCACGGTCCGCTCGCGCGGGAAGAGTTCCCCGTCCATCCCTCCATTGTCGGCGCCGCAGCTGTAAGACTCGCGGTATGGAGATCACTGACTACCTGAAGACCCTCGCCCGGGAGGGCGAGCTGCTCGCGGAGGTGGCCGAACGGGCCGGTACGGACGCCTTCGTCCCCTCCTGTCCGGGCTGGCACGTCACCGACCTGCTGCGGCACACCGGGTCGGTGCACCGCTGGGCCGCCGGGTACGTCGGGGAGCGGCAGCTGGAGCCGACGGGCTTCCCGGACGCGCCGGAACTGATCGGCGACGAGCTCCTGGCGTGGTTCCGGGAGGGGCATGCGGACCTGGTGCGGACGCTGACCGAGGCCCCGGCCGACGTGCAGTGCTGGACCTTCCTCCCGACCGCCCCGCCGTCGCCGCTGGCGTTCTGGGCCCGGCGCCAGGCACACGAGACCACCGTGCACCGGATGGACGCGGAGGGCGCGCTGGGCGTCGTCTTCTCCCCGTTGGCGCCGGAGTTCGCGGAGGACGGTGTGGACGAACTGCTCACCGGCTTCCACGCGCGGCCGCGCAGCCGGGTACGGACCCCGGAGCCGCGGACGGTGCGGATCCGCGCCGCCGACACGGGCGCGGTGTGGACCGTGCACCTGTCGCCGGCGCCGGCGCGCACGGTGCTGGGCGACACGGGCGACCCGGTCGACTGCGAGGTGACCGGCGAGGCTGCCTGGCTGTACGCGGCGCTGTGGAACCGGCTGCCGCTGGCGGGTCCGGGGGTGACGGGCGACGTGTCACTGGCCGCGCTGTGGACGGAGACGGCCGGAATCTGACCCCGCCGGCGCGGGCGGTCGCCAGCCAAGGCCCCGCGCGGCCGGCCGCGCGGCTCCCGCCCGCCCCCGGCCCCGGACCTGCACCGACGAGCGGATATGGTCACCCCCTCAACGATCATGGGGGTGGCAGATGTTCGGTTCCAAGGTGCGCGGCGCAGCCGTGGCGGCGGTGTTCTTGGCGGGATTCGCGGTCGCCTGCGACGCAGAACCGGCCACTCCGGCCGCCGCGCCGTCGGCCTCCTCCGCGGCCGCGACGCCGTCCGCGCCCTCGGTACCGGGCTCGTCGGCTCCGGGCCCGGCGGCACCCCCGGCGAGCGGCGGGCCGGGCGCCTCAGCCCTCCCCGGCTCCCCGCCGGAGAAGGTCCGGGACGCCTTCGCCGGGCTTCAGGCGACGCTGGACGGTTCGTGCACGCCTTCCGAATGCGCCCATTTCCTCGGGCGCGTCCACGACGAACTGCGCGGTCTGGACGCGGCGATGAAGGCGGATCCGAAGGGCCCCGGGCATTTCCCCGAACCGATCGCGCTGATCGCGAAGCTCGAAGCGGAGCTCGGCGGCGACCGGAGCTTCAACAACCTGAAGGCGCACCAGACCCTGCTGATCGGCACCCGCGACAAGATCAACACCTGGATGCAGGGCCACCCGGACGACTACCGCTGACCCGGGCGGACCGTGCGGTCCCACTCCGCGAGAAGCCCGCGCGCGTGATCATCGCGGCTGCGATGCTGGGCCGCATGGCCACCACCGATCCCGACACCGCCGACACCGCCGACACCAGCGACGACGCCTCCGTCCCGGCCGCGGACACCGAGCCGTCGGACACGGTCGCGTCCCCGAGGGTCCGCCGCCTGGAGTGGGGCCTGATGGAAGTCGAAGGCCTCGCTCCCGGCAAGGACTTCGTCCTGTATCCGGGCGGAGGCCACCCGTGGGACTGGGCCACGCACGGCACCCGTCACTCCCCCGGCATCCAGCCCGGGGACGTCCGCGAGCTGCTGGAGCGCGGAGCGGTGGTCGTCGTCCTCAGCCTCGGCATGCAGGAACGGCTCGGGATCACAGCGCCGACCCTGGAGCTGCTCCGGCAGTCGGGCGTGGAGGTGCACGTGAAGGAGACCCGGGCGGCCACCGCGCTCTACAACACCCTGGCGGCCGCGGGCCGGCCCGTGGGCGGGCTCTTCCACTCGACCTGCTGACCCCGGTACCCCCAGGCCGTCTCCGCCGCCTCCTGCCGGGCCCGCGCCGCCCGGCAAGAGCCGAGAGCGGCGGCCCAGTCGTGAACCCTTGCGGTCACAGCGCTAGAGGCTGCCGCGGGCGGTCACGACGAAGGCGTCGATCAGTTCCCGGGTCGCGTCCCGCCGGATGGCGAGTCCGGGAAGGTCCTGCGCACGGTCCATTGCGCCGACCTCGGTGAAGGCGGCGGCCGCGGCGGTGCCGAGATCGGTGTCGTCGGTGATCAGCTGGAGCCGGAACAGGGCCTGCTGCGCGCCGGAGCGGGTCTCGAACGAACGCCCGCGCAGGGCGGCTTCGTCCTCGGCGTCGCGGCCCTGGTGCACGCAGAACCAGTGGTGCAGCATGGCCTGCCGGAACTCCACGAGCAGGCCCGCGTACGCGCCGTAGGCGTCGAGCCGCTCCTGACGGCGCTGCGCGTCGAGGGCGCTCCGCTCCGTACGCCGCGCGGAGCGCTGCTGGAAGGCATGCGTCACCGCCGAGCCGAGCAGCGTACCGAGCACGGCGACCAGGCTGGTGATCATGGCGGTCATGGGGCCATGCAAGCAGACCGCCCCGGCGCCCGCTGCCGCATTCGGCATTCCGCATACCGGCCCCGGCTCTGCCGGCGCCGTCACAGCACTAGCCGAGCGTGGCCGCGTACCTGGTCTGGGAGGTGTACTTCCATGTCGGGCCCGTGTTCCAGGGGTTGGGCATGACGGTGTCCGTGGCGTACGCGTAGCCCGCGCCCCGGGCGAAGGCCGTGCTGAGGGTGGCGCGCATCGCCGTGTCGTCGGGGACGTCGTGGACCAGGTGCCAGAAGGCCGTTCCGCTCGGGTCGAGTTCGGTGCCGGGCCGGTAGCCGGAGTCGTGGTCGAAGACGTTGCCCCCGAGCCAGCCGGCTCCGGTGTACGCGGCGTAGGTGTCCTCGTAGGTGACGAAGACGTCCGCGGTGCGCCGGCCCGGCTCCAGGTAGCAGTCGGCTATGGCGGTGCCGGGGTTGTTGACGACGAGGTCGGGGGCGGCGGGGTCCACGGCGCTCATGGCGTCCTGGACGTAGCGGCGCAGCTCGGCGTAGTGGTCGCGGGTGGCGTTGGCGGGACCGCAGTCCCTGCTGACGACGTCGAAGAAGATCCCGTCGACGTGGAGGCGGCCGTCGGGCGTCTTGAGGTAGTTGTCGACGGAGGCCTTGACGGCGGCGATGTCGCGGTTGCCGTGGTCGGTGTGGACGTACCCGAGCACCTTGGTGCGCTCGCCGGTGGAGGTGGTGCGGGCGCGGAGCGCGTCGGCGCGGGCCCGCCAGGGGGCGCTGAAGGGTGCGTCGCCGTTGCCCGGGTTCAGTACGACCACGGAGGGGGCCGGGCCGGCGGCGGTGAGGTCGGTCAGCATGCGGTCGTTCGCCATCACGTACGCGGGGACGCCGATCTCCAGGCCCCGTACGCCGGGCATCCGGGGGGTGGGGGGCGGGCCGGGCGCCGGGGCGGCGGCCGGAGCGGACCCGGTGGGCGCGTCGCGCTGCGGCGTGTCGACGGACGGCGCCGGCGCGGCCAGTAGGACGGTGGCCAGGACGGCGTACAAGGCCTTCTCGGCGCGGGGCATGAACGTTTCCTCCTTCGGCGGAGGTGGGGCGGGGGACCCGAGGAACACTAGACGGGCGGCCCGTCGTTCAAGGCTGAACCTCCTGTATTGGTGTGAGGAACAGACGAGCGAGCCATCGCCCCATCATGTGAATTCCCGGAGGGACGCGCCCCTCCCCCGCCCTCCTGTCATACGGCGGGCAGTCCGACCCCGTGCGCCAACTGCCCCGCCGCGTGCGTGAAGAAGGCGGACCGTTCCTCGACGACGCCCTGGAACTGGCCGAACAGTTCGAAGGAGACGAGGCCGGCCAGCTGCGCCCAGGCGGCGACGAGGGCGGCGACGACCGCGGGGGGCAGGCCTTCGGCGAAGTCGGCGGCCATCCGGCCGGCTTCGGGGCCGAGGGCGGGCGGCAGCGGCGGGAGGGCGAGGCCGCGCCCCTCGTAGGCGGCGCGGACGACGCCGATGAGGACGTTGCCCACCCGGGAGGCGGGCCCGATGGTGTCGGCGGGGGCGCTGTAGCCGGGAACCGGGGAGCCGTAGACGAGGGCGTACTCGTGCGGGTGCTCCAGTGCCCACGTGCGGACGGCCTCGCAGGCGGCGATCCAGCGGTCCCGGGGCGCGGCGCCGGCGGCGAGGGCCCGGGCGTCGGCCTCCTCGGCGGCGGCTCCGAGGCTGTCGTACGCGTCGATGATGAGCGCGGTCAGCAGCTCGTCGCGGCTCGGGAAGTAGCGGTAGAGGGCGGAGGAGACCATGCCGAGCTCGCGGGCGACGGCGCGCAGGGAGAGCTTGGCGGCGCCCTCGGCCGCGAGCCTTCGGCGCGCCTCGTCCTTGATGGCGGCGGTGACCTCGATGCGGGCCCGTTCCCTGGCCCCACGCACGGTGTTCATGCGGGCCAGTGTGCCACGCGGGCGGAGCACTGCCCAGAAAATGGACTACCGCTCCATTCAGAGAGCAGTGCTCTTGCTTTGGTGCACCGATCCGGTGCACACTGGACCCGAGCGAGAGCAGTGCTCTCGAGCGCTATCCCCAGCAGACGACGGCAACGCAGAAGACGGCCCGGAGGTCCTCGTGAACGCGCCCACCCCGTACTACGTCCAGGCCGGCCCGCTCGTCACCCGCTTCAACTCGTTCTTCGGCAAGCTGGCCCGCGTCGGCATCAGCCTGGCCGGAAGCGCCGAGCTGTCCGTGCGCGGCCGCACCTCCGGCAAGATGCAGCGCATCCCGGTCAATCCCCACAGGCACGAGGGTGCCGAGTACCTCGTCTCGGCGCGCGGTCACTCCCAGTGGGTCCGCAACATGCGGGTCGCGGGCGGCGGGGAGCTGCGCGTGGGGCGCAAGGTGCGCGCCTTCACCGTCGTCGAGATCACCGACCCGGTCGAGAAGGCCGCGATCCTGCGCACCTACCTGGAGAAGTGGGGCTGGGAGGTCAACCAGTTCTTCCGCGGCGTCGACGCGAAGGCCTCCGACGCGGAGATCCTCGCGATCGCCGACGACCACCCCGTCTTCCGGATCGTCCCGGCGTCGAGCTGACGCCACTCCGATCCGGCAGCACCCCGATCCGGCAGCACGGTGGCAGGATCGGGGTGTTCGGCGTGTTCGGGCGGACCCGCCGGACCCGCTGGACCCGCTCCCCGCGGGGGTCCGGGCCCGCCGGCCGTCCGGGCCCTCCCGCGCAACTCGCGGCCCGCGGGCCGCGGCCCGGGCTCGGCTCGCGGCTCGGCCCGGGCTCGCACTTCCCGAAGGCCCTACGCCCCGTCGCCGTTCCGGGCGGCCGCCGCCTGCCGCGCGTCCAGCGCGTGCAGCGCCTTGCGCGCCAGCGGGGACGTACGCACCATGTCGGCCAGGGTCGTCGCACCCCGCGTGATGCGGGCGAAGGCCCGCCATGCCGGACGGAACCCGGTGATCGCCGCGTGCAGCAGCCCCGGCCGTGCCTCGAAGACGGTCAGCATGCGCTTGCCGACCCCCATCTCCACACCCAGCCCGGCCTTCACCGCGAAGGCGTAGTTGAGGGCCTGGCGGCGCGCGTCCACCGCGTCCTGCGCTTCGGCGATCTTCACCGCCCACTCCCCCGCGAGCCGCCCCGAGCGCAGCGCGAAGGAGATGCCCTCACGCGTCCACGGCTCCAGCAGTCCGGCCGCGTCGCCCGCGACCAGGACCCGGCCTCGCGAGAGCGGCGAGTCGGGCTTGCGGCACCGGGTCAGGTGCCCGGAGGAGACGGCCGGTTCGAAGCCGGCGAGTCCGAGCCGGGCGATGAAGTCGTCCAGGTACCGCTTGGTCGCGGCTCCCTCGCCCTTGGCCGAGATCACCCCGACCGTGAGGGTGTCGCCCTTGGGGAAGACCCAGCCGTAACTGCCGGGCAGCGGGCCCCAGTCGATGAGCACCCGCCCCTTCCAGTCCTCCGCCACCGTCGCCGGGACGGGGATCTCCGCCTCCAGGCCGAGGTCCACCTGGTCCATCTCCACGCCCACGTGCGCGCCGATCCTGCTCGCGCTGCCGTCCGCGCCGACCACCGCGCGCGCCAGGACGGTCTCCCCGTCGGCGAGCACCACTGCGACGGTCCGCCGGTCGGGCACGGCAGCGCCGTGCTGTTCCACACGGGTCACGGCGGTGCCCGTACGGACGGTCGCGCCGGCCTTCTCCGCCTCCGCGACCAGCCCGGCGTCGAACTCGGGCCGGTTGATGAGCCCGAAGAGCATGTGCTTCGAGCGCCGGGTACGGGTCAGCTTGCCGTCCATCGAGAAGGTGACCGCGTGGATGCGGTCCTTGAGGGGAAGGACGAAGCCCGGCGGGAGCGCGTCGCGCGAGGGGCCGATGATGCCGCCTCCGCAGGTCTTGTACCGGGGCAGTTCGGCCTTCTCCAGCAGCAGGACGCGGCGCCCCGCCGTGGCGGCCGCGTACGCGGCCGAGGACCCGGCCGGCCCGGCTCCGACCACGACCACGTCCCACACTTCGCCGGATCCCCCGGTCACCTCGTCGCCCGCCCCCTGCTCGGCCGGGCCCGCGCCCGTGCCCACGCCTGCGTCCGCGTCGGCACCCATGCCTCCGCCTGCATCCGCACCTGCGTCGCGTACGTCGTCGTCGCTGCTCACGATGTGTTGCTGCTCCTGATCACCCGGTTGCTCCGATGCCGGGGAAATCCTACGGCGAGACACCACCCCACCCTCGCTGTGCGAGGATCAAGACTGTCTTTTGCCGTACCCGGCATACGCACATCCCGCACATGCGCGAGGTGGCGTACACGGATACAACGTCGCACCCAAAAGGAGCGTGCCCATGTCCCAGAATCCGATCGCCGAGACCATCGCCTCGCTGATGCCCCGCGCCAAGCAGGAGCTGACCGAGCTGGTGGCCTTCCAGTCGGTGGCGGACTGGGCGCAATTCCCCAAGAGCGAGAGCGAGGGCGCGGCGAACTGGGTGGCCGACGCCCTGCGCGCCGAGGGCTTCCAGGACGTGGCGCTGCTCGACACCCCCGACGGCACCCAGTCGGTGTACGGCTTCCTGCCCGGCCCCGAGGGCGCGCCGACCGTCCTGCTCTACGCGCACTACGACGTGCAGCCGCCCCTGGACGACGATGCCTGGATCTCCCCGGCCTTCGAGCTGACCGAGCGCGACGGCCGCTGGTACGGGCGCGGTGCGGCCGACTGCAAGGGCGGGTTCATCATGCACCTGCTCGCACTGCGCGCACTGAAGGCCAACGGCGGTGTGCCGGTCAGCGTGAAGGTCATCGTCGAGGGCTCCGAGGAGCAGGGCACGGGCGGCCTCCAGAATTACGCGGAGGCCCACCCCGAACTGCTGGCTGCCGACACCATCGTCATCGGCGACGCCGGCAACTTCCGTCTCGGCCTGCCGACCGTGACCGCCACCCTGCGCGGCATGTGCCTGCTGAAGCTGAAGATCGACACGCTGGGCGGCAACCTGCACTCCGGTGTGTTCGGCGGGGCCGCGCCCGACGCGCTGGCCGCGCTGATCCGCGTACTCGACTCGCTGCGCGCCGCGGACGGTTCGACGACCGTGGACGGGCTCGCCTCGGACGCGGTGTGGGAGGGCCTGCAGTACCCGGAGGCGGACTTCCGCTCCGACGCGAAGGTCCTGGACGGGGTGGAGCTGATCGGCGAGGGCACCATCGCCGACCGGCTGTGGGCGCGTCCGGCCGTCACCGTGCTCGGGATCGACTGCCCGCCGGTGGTCGGCGCGACCCCGTCGGTGCACGCGAGCGCGGGCGCGCTGATCAGCCTGCGCGTGCCGCCGGGCGTGGACACCGGCCACGCCGTCAAGCTGCTGCAGGCCCACCTGGAGGCGCACACGCCGTGGAAGGCGCGCCTCGAACTGGAGGTCGTCGGCCAGGGCCAGCCGTTCCAGGCGGACACCGACAGCCCGGCGTACGCGTCGATGCGCACGGCCCTGGAGGCCGCCTACCCGGGCCAGGAGATGCAGATCACCGGCATGGGCGGGTCGATCCCGCTGTGCAACACGCTGACGTCGCTGTACCCGCAGGCGGAGATGCTGCTGATCGGGCTGAGCGAGCCGGAGGCGCAGATCCACGCGGTCAACGAGAGCGTCTCGCCCGAGGAACTGGAGCGCCTGTCGGTGGCGGAGGCCCTGTTCCTCGTCGGCTACGCGGAGTCCAAGCGCGCCTGATCCTGGCCAGAGCCGACCGCCGTTCCGTCACGCCCAGGGCGCAGTGCGCCCTGGGCGTACTCCGCTCACGGTGAAGTCGCGTGCCCGGGGCGGCGGGCCGTCCGTACGTTCGGCGTATGGATCTTGTCGAAGTACTCCCGAACCGGCTCCACATGCTCCGCTTCCCCATCGGCCAGGCCTACCTCTGGCAGGACGACGAAGCCCTCACCCTCGTCGACGCGGGCAACGTCGAATCCGCCGCGGAGATCGAAGGGGCGATACGTTCCCTCGGGCTGCTGCCCGAGCGGCTGGAGCGGATCGTCCTCACGCACTGCCACCGCGACCACGTGGGCGCGGCCGGTGAGCTCGCCGCCCGCTGGGGGGCACAGGTGCTCGCACACCGGCTGGACGCGCCGGTGATCCGGGGCGAGCGGCCCGTTCCCGAACCGGTGCTCCTGGACTGGGAGATCCCGCTGTACGCGCACGGCCTGACCGTCACCGAGGCCCCGCCCACCCGGGTCGACCGGGAGCTGGAGGACGGGGACGCGCTGGGCTTCGGCGACGGGGCGTACGCCGTCCACGCCCCGGGCCATACGGACGGCAGCATCGGCATCCATCTCCCTCAGCACGGCGTGCTGTTCACCGGCGACTGCATCGCCGCCGTCGGCCCGCTGATGCTGGGCGTCTTCAACGTCGATCGCGGCCGGGCGGTCGAGTCCTTCCGGCGGCTGGCCGGACTCGCACCGTCAGTGGCCTGTTTCGGCCACGGCGACCCCCTGACGTCGGACACCGCCGCCGCCCTGGCCGGGGCCGCCGCCGAAACGCCCGCCTGAGACCGGGGCGGGCGGACCGGGCCCGACGAGGCAGGGGCGCTTCAGCCCGTGGGGACGCCCGCCTCCAGGTAGAGGGGGCGGGCGCGTTCGCGGGCGCGCAGGGCCCCGCGCAGGCGTTCGTACCGGTGCTGCGGCAGCAGTTCGGCGGCCTCGGCCTCCGTCACGAAGCGCCAGGCCCGCAGCTCGGGGCCGGGCAGCCGGAGGCGGGCCGCCGCTTCCTCGGTGAGGCGGCCACCGTCGAAGAGGAAGCGCAGCCCTCCGTAGCCGGGGTGCTGCGGGCGCTCCCAGTCGACCACGAGGAGCCCGGGCATCCGGTCGAGGACGAGGCCGAGTTCCTCCGCGACCTCCCGTACGCCGGCGCAGGCGGGCGGCTCGCCCGCTTCGACGACGCCGCCCGGGAACTCCCACCCCGCCTTGTACGTCGGGTCCACCAGCAGTACCCGGTCCTGCTCGTCGAAGAGCAGCACCCCCGCCGCCACCGTCTCCCGCGTGGGCTCCGGGGTCTGCACGATGTCGCAGACCCGGGCGGTCTCCGAGCGGACGGCTTCGGCGATCCGCTCGGCGGTCTCCCGTACGGTCAGGAGCCCGTTGTCGATGACGTGCGCGTCGCCGGTGAGCCAGCCGAGGGCCTCCTGGTAGGCGGGGATGTGGTCGTAGGCCCACTGCCGGACGCGCACGTCCACGTCCTCGGGCGCGCCGGGCTCCGTACGGGTCGCGATCCGCTCCCGCAGGATCGTTTCCGCAGGAGCGAGCAGCACGTGCCGCACCGGTATCCGCCGCGCCGCCAGCCCGCCGAAGATCTCGTCCCGGTACTCCTGGCGCAGGAGGGTCATCGGGACCACGAGCACCCCGCCCACCTCGGCGAGGATCGCGGCGGCCGTGTCCACGACCAGCCGCCGCCAGCTCGGCAGGTCCTGGTAGTCGGTGACCTCGGCGAGCCGTTCGGGCGGCAGCAGCACCCGCAGCGCGTCGCCGATGAACTCCGGGTCGAACAGGGTGCTGTCCGGGAGGATGCCGGTCAGTTCACGGGCCGTGCTGGTCTTCCCGGCGCTGAACGTGCCGTTGATCCAGACAATCACGTCTACCCCTCTCCCCATGGCTCGTCCGGAGCCCCCAGTGGCCTGCCCGCCCCACCCTGCCACGAAAACCTCACTATCGGCCGAGTGCTTATCCTCAAGGTCACGAGCCCGCACGCTCGCCCGAGTACTAGGGAGGATTCACGACCGTGCCCCACAACCACCGCCCGTCCGACCCCCGCTACGGCAACCGGCCGACCATGAAGGACGTGGCGGCCCGGGCGGGGGTCGGCCTGAAGACGGTGTCCCGGGTGGTCAACGGCGAGCCGGGTGTCACCCCCGAGACGGAGAAGCGGGTCCAGGAGGCCATCGAGGCACTGGGCTTCCGCCGCAACGACAGCGCGCGGGTGCTGCGCAAGGGCCGTACCGCCACCGTCGGCCTGGTCCTGGAGGACCTCGCCGACCCCTTCTACGGTCCGCTGAACCGGGCGGTGGAGGAGGTGGCCCGCGCGCACGGGGCACTGCTCATCAACGGCTCCAGTGCGAAGGACCCGGACCGGGAGCGGGAGTTGGCGCTCGCGCTGTGCGCCCGCCGGGTGGACGGCCTGATCGTGATCCCGGCCGGGCACGACCACCGTTACCTGGAGCCGGAGATGCGGGCGGGTGTGGCCACGGTGTTCGTGGACCGGCCGGCCGGCGGGATCGAGGCGGACGTGGTGCTGTCGGACAACTTCGGCGGCGCCCGCGGCGGTGTCGCGCACCTGATCGCGGGCGGCCACCGCAGGGTCGGCTTCATCGGGGACCACCCCCGCATCCACACGGCGACGGAACGCCTGCGCGGCTACCGCGCGGCCATGGCGGAGGCGGGCCTCCCCGTGGCCGGATCCTGGGTCTCGCTCGGCTCGACGGAGCCCGGCAGGGTCGCGGCGGCGGCGCGGTCGATGCTCGCGGGACCGGAGCCGGTGACCGCCGTCTTCGCCGGCAACAACCGCGTGACGGTCACCGTGGTGCGCGTCCTGGCCTCCCTGGAACGCCCGGTGGCCCTGGTGGGCTTCGACGACTTCGAGCTGGCGGACCTGCTGCGGCCGGGCGTCACGGTGGTGGCCCAGGACCCGGCGGCACTGGGCCGGGTGGCCACGGACCGCCTCTTCCAACGCCTGTCGGGCGCCCATCTCCCCCCGACCCGCACCGAACTGCCCACCCGCCTCGTCCCCCGCGGCTCGGGCGAACTCCCGCCGACGGGCTGACCCGTACCGGACGGCCCTCGGGCCGTCCGGGCACGCCGGTGGCC
>NZ_SSBM01000017.1:0-155191 GCF_004795115.1 Streptomyces sp. A0592 | reverse complement strand
CGACCTGCCCGGCGTGTTCCTCGCGATCATCCTGATCCTCGTCGTCGGCATCGCCATCGACCTGCTGATCTTCAGCCCCATCGAGCGGTACGTCCTGCGCAGCCGCGGCCTCCTGGTCAAGAGCTGAACGGGCTGCGCCCCCTTCCCTCCTGCTGCACGCCCGGTCACGGCGGCACCGACCGCAGGCCCTCTTGACACCGTCCGGGCGCGGATCGACACTCCAGTTCGGCGAATCCTGGTGAACTGGTAGGGAATCATGGGACGTTCAGGGCTGGGCCGCGGGAACGACGGCGTGCGTGCCGTCGCCTCCCTGCCGCTGCCGCTGCTGACCTCCCGCCGCCACATCGACCTGCTTCGCGTGTGCAGTGCGGCGAGTCCCCTGCACCACGGCGGCCCCTTGCCCGCCCGCTCCTGACCCATCGCGTACTCACCACCCACCGGGTCCCCCGCGCCGAAGCCGTCGCGGGGCCGTCGTCGTATGCCCGTGCCCGAGCAATCCCAGGGAGACGCATGTCCGCCACGTACCCGAAATCCGTGCCGTCCTTCCGGAGCAGGATCGGCCGTGACGCGCACAGCGGCTTCCCCGCCGTTCCGCACCGCTACCGGCTCCACCTGAGCCCGTCCTGTCCGAGCTCCCTGCGGATCGCCGTCACGCACAGCCTGCTGGGCCTGCGGGACGTCCTCCCGGTGACCTTGCTGCCCGCCGTGCCGGACGCGTCCGACGGCGGGTACCTGGCGTTGCGCCCGCTGTACGAGGCCAGTTCGCACCTGTACCCCGGGCCGGCGCTGGCTCCGGTCCTCAGCGACGACTGGACCGGACGGATCGTCAGCACCCACGCAACCGACATCGTGCAGGACCTGACGCGGCGGTTCGGGGCCTCCGGACCGCGCCTGTACCCGCACGGCGCCGACGCACGCATCGAGGAGGTCGGCCGGCTCTGCGAGCGGGGCATCAACGCGGCGGCGCAGCGCGCCGGCCAGTACGGTCCCGACGTGGCGGCCCGCGACGTCGCGCTCACCGCGCTGCTGCGCGGGCTGGGGACGCTGGAGCGGCAGCTGGCCTCGGCCGACTACCTGCTGGGCGAGGACCTCACGGCCGCCGACGTGCAGGTGTGGGTGACGCTGGTGCAGCTGGACACGGTGCACCGCTGGCATCTGGACGCGGCGGCGGTGTACCGGATCACCGACCACCCGCGCCTCTGGTCGTACGCGCGGCGGCTGGCGGCCCATCCGGCTTTCGGGCCGCACCTCGACCTGGACGGCATCGCGCGCCGCCACCACGCCCACTGCCGGGGCCAGGAGGCCGCCGGCGCGGCGGTACGGATCGTGGACTGGGCGCGATGCGCCCCGAGCACCGACGCCGCCAACGGCACCGGCGCGGCCGTGAAGACGATCGGGAGCTGACGGCGCCACTCCCACTCAGCGGCCGTGCCTCCGGTGCGGCGGAGAGCAGGGCGGGGCCGGTGGTGGTCGCGGATGCCCGAGGGGGTGTCTGGCGGGTGTCAGGCCGTCGTGCCCAGCCAGGGGATCCGGTCGGCGCAGTAGCGGTGGGCGCGGAAGACGGAGTTCTGGGCGCCGGCCGAGGACTCCAGGCCCACGCCGTCGCCGAACGCGCGGAACTGCGGTACCACGAACTCCCACACCACCTGGCCTTCGGGGGTGACCTCGAAGAGCCGCCCGAAGGAGCCCTCGGCGATGAAGGTGTTGCCGTTGGGCAGGCGCTGGGCGCTGGACATGTACGGGCTGTAGAAGTTCTGCGGCGGGTTGTCCTGGTAGGACCACACCTCCCTGCCGGTGCGCGGGTCCAGTTCCAGGACCCGTGAATACGGTACGGAGGTGGTGTCGCGGTAGGTGCCGTTGTCGAAGACGAGGATGTTGCCGCTCTCCAGCTCGTGCGGATGGTGCTGCTGCGCCAGCACGTCGGGGCCGATGCGCCACCGGACGGAACCGTCCGCGCGGTCGACGGCCACGGCGGAGGAGGCGCTGCGGAAGCCGAGGACGATGGAGCCGTCGGCGCTCTCGTTGACGGTGTTGGCCATCGGCCAGTGCTCCCGGGCGAAGTGCGGGTTGAGCGGGAAGTCCTCGGGGTCGAGGTGGTCGATGGCAGCCCAGCGCCACACTTCCCGTCCGTCCCAGGTCAGTTCGTACACGACGTCGCCGTAGATGACACCGCCCGGGGCCTCGGAGCCGGGGATGCCGCCGCGGATGCGGGCCGCATCGGCCGGGGAGAGGGGCTCGACGACGGTGATGACGAGGTTGCCGTTGCGCAGCAGCGAGGCGTCGTGGTGGTGGAAGGGGTGGCGGACCTCGCGGACGACCGTGGAGTCGGGTGCCAGTTCCTGGAAGATGCCGCCGTGGTAGACGTCCCAGATGGGGAAGAGGGTCGGACTGTCGGTGTCCTTGGCGGCGTAGAAGAGGTTGCCGTTCGGCAGGAGCTGCGCTTGGCGGCCGGGCGGGTGCGGGGAGTTCCAGGTGTGCGCGGTCCGTCCTTCGATGTCGACGAGGTGGATCTCGCCGGCGCTGGTGATCGGGGTGTAGAGGGTGTAGCCGCCGTGGCTGCGCTCGCGGTCGTGGGCGATCAGGCCGACGCCGCGGCGGCGCAGGGTGTTCTGGTCGACGGTCATGGGGATGTGTCTCCTCGTGGTGGGGTGCGGTTCAGCGGACGGTGACGGCGGCGCGGTCGACGGTCGTCAGGGGTCCGGGGTTGAGGTACCGCTGGAGTGCGGCGCGGTCGGCGGTTCCGGGCAGGCCTTGGGCGGCCTTGGCCCAGGCGGCCTCCTCCGCCAACTGGGTGAGCAGCTCGGGCGAGAGCGTCGCACCGTAGGTGTAGCGGGGCTGGTACGCGTCGACGTAGCCGGTCTGGAGCGCGCCCTTGGACTGGGCCACGACGGCCTGCCGTGCGCGGGCCGGGTCCGCTGCGATCTCGCGCTGGGCGCGCAGGACGGTGCGCAGTACGGCGGCGGTGGTCTCGTCGCTCGTCTTCGGGCCCGCGACCAGCAGGGTCCGTGCGGTGTATCCGGCGAAGGGGAGCTCGGCGTAGCGTTCGGCGAGCGCGGTGCGGGCGGCCTCGTAGAAGCTGGGGAAGGTGACGCCGGCGTCGATGTCGCCTCGGGCGAGTGCCGGAGTGACCTGGTTCGGGGCGAGGTTGACCACGGTCACGTCCGCGGCCGTCAGCTGTGCGGAGGCGAGCATCCGCGAGAGGGCGTATTCGACGTTCGCGCCCTGCGGGACTCCGACCTTGCGGCCCTTGAGGGCGGCGAAACCGGTGACGGCGCGGTCGGTGCGGGTGAGGAGGCGCCAGTCGGAGAAGCGGGACAGGTCGGCGACGATCCGAAGGTCGCGGCCGCCGAGCGCCGCCGTCACGGCGGGCAGGTCCCCGACGACGCCGAGCTGCGCCTGGCCGCCGAGGACGGCGTTGAGGGCGTCGCGGCCGGTGGGCTGGGTGGTGACGGTGGCGTCGATGCCTTCGGCGGACCACAGTCCGTGTTCCTGGGCTACGTGAACGGGTGCTCCGCCGAGGTGGTCGCTACCGACGACGGAGACGGCCGGGCGGCGGCCGCTCCCGTTGGCGTCGGCGGGACCGGAGCCGTCGGCGCAGGCCGCGGCGAACGTGGTGAGCAGGGCTGCCGTGAGCAGGGCGGTGACCGCACGGGGTCTGAGCATCGGAGTGCCTTCCGGTGATGGGACGGGGATGGGCAGGGGGATGGGGTGCAGGGGGGAAGCGGGGGTTCAGTCGGAGCCCAGGTGGCGGGCGATGAGCGAGCGCAGGTCCGGGTCGGGAGCCCCGCCGGGGACGGCGTGGTCGGCGAGGACCCGGCCGGGGGTGCCGCCGAGGACGACGACCCGCTGGGCGAGGGCCAGCGCCTCGTCGATGTCGTGGGTGACGAACAGGACGGTGGTGCCGCGGCGTTGCCACAGCTCCCGCAGCAGGCGCTGCATGCGGGTGCGGGTCAGGGCGTCGAGGGCGCCGAACGGCTCGTCCATGAGGAGTACTTCGGGCTCGTCGGCCAGGGCGCGGGCCAGTGCGACGCGTTGCTGCATTCCGCCCGACAGCTGTGCCGGGTACTTGTCGGTGCCGTCCGCGAGCCCGACCTCGGCGAGGGCCTCCAGGGCGCGTCGGCGGCGTTCCGCACGCGGCAGTCCGAGCCGTTTGAGCGCGAACTCGACGTTGCCGCGTGCGGTCCGCCAGGGGAAGAGCGCGTAGTGCTGGAAGACGACGCCCCGGTCCGGGCCGGGTCCGCGCACGGGCCGGGAGCCCGCCGTCACCTGCCCCGTGGCGGGCGGTACGAAGCCGGCGACGGCGCCGAGGACCGTCGACTTGCCGCATCCGCTCGGCCCGAGCAGGGCGGTGAACGACCCGGCGGGGAGTTCCAGGTCCGTCTTCTGCAGCACGGGGGCGGCTCCGTAGCGTACGGACAGCCCTTCCAGTCGTACGGCCAGGCTCATGAGGTGCTCCAGTGCACGAACCGGCGGCCGATCGCGGCGAGTACGAGGTCCACGGCCACGCCGAGCAGACCGAGCACGAGCAGCCCGGCGAACATCCGGTCCACGCGGAGGAACTGGCCGTCCACCTGGAGCCGGTACGCCAGGCCGCTGTCCGCGCCGCCCAGTTCGGCGGCCACCAGGGCGAGCAGCGCCACCGAGGCCCCGTAGCGCAGCGCCGCGAGGACGGCGGGTGCGGCGGCGGGCAGCAGCACCTCGACGAACCGGCGGTGCAGCGGGGCGCCCAGGGTCCGGGCCGCCCGCAGGTGGGAGGCCGGGACGCGGGACACGCCGTCGTGGACGTAGAGCCAGACGGCCAGCAGGACGGCGTAGGCGATGAGGAGGCGCTTGGCGGTCTCCCCGATGCCGAACCAGGCGGTCGCGAGCGGTACCAGGGCGATGGCCGGTATCGGGCGCAGGAAGGAGACGACGGGGGTGACGGCGGCGGAGAGCTTCGGCAGGTAGCCGGTGGCGAAGCCGAGGGCGCTGCCGATGACGGCTCCGAGTGCGAAGCCTTGGCCGGCGCGGGTCAGGCTGGCGCCGAGGTCGGCGGCCAGGATGCCGCTGCGTGCGCTGTCGGCGAGGGCGGCCAGGGTCTCGGCGGGGGTGGGCAGGAGGGCCGGGGCCACCACGCCGGACCGGGCGAGCAGGTACCAGAGCGCGAGTACGGCGGCTGCCGCGCCCAGGGCCGGGCCCAGTCGGCCGAGGGCCCGGCCGGGCGGTGAAGGGGTGGCGTGCACGGAGCGTCTCCTCGGTCGTCGATAAGTGAGGTCAATAATTGACCACGCTTATGACGGGAGTGTTGCAGCAGTGCGAAACCTCTCGGGGCCTGAAGGCCCTTGATCGGGGATGGGGTACGTTCACCAGCGTGTCTCGACCCGAACCCACGCCGGAGGCGATCGAGGTCGGACGGGTGATCCGGAGCTGCCGCAAGCGAAGCGGCGTCTCCATGGCCGTCCTCGCCGCCCGCTCAGGCCTCTCCCAGCCGTTCCTCAGCCAGCTCGAACGAGGCCTCACCACGCCCAGCCTCAGCTCGATCTACCGGATCGCGGAGGCCCTCGAGGTCAGCCCGGGCGCCTTCCTGAGGCCGCCCGCCCGCCCGGGTGCGGTCAGCCACGAGAGCGACCCTCAAGTCATCAGGGTGGAGGAGTCCGCGGGGCAGGTCGCGCAGGTGCTCATCCCCGGCGGGCGAAGCGCGCTGATGGAGGCGTACGAGCACCACTTCGAGCCCGGGCAGGGCGAGCGCGGCTGGTTCGAGCACCCCGGCGAGGACTTCCTCTACGTGCTGGAGGGCGAGGTGGTCCTGGAGGTCGAGGGCGAGGAGCCCCTGACCCTGCGGGCCGGCCAGAGCGCCCACCACCGCGGCGAAGTCCCCCACCGATGCCGCCTGTCGGGCCCCTCCCCCGCCCGCACCCTCCTGGTGATCGCGAACGCCTAGTGCTGTGGCCGGAGGCCCACGGCTCGTACTGGACGTACTTGCGTGGTCCGACAACGCGGCGAGGTGCCGTGCCGGGCGCCGCGACACGGCGAACCTTCCCGGTCACAGCACCGGACTCCGCCGCGGCGGTGGTCCGGCTCCTGGCGGGCGTGGCACGGCAGTTGGAACGGGCGCGGGCAGGCGAGGTCGACTACCTGGCGGTCTGCCCCGCCACGGACGTCCCGGTGGCCAAGGGAGGCGTCGACCACCGGGTCAAGGAGGGCGTCGGCACCCTGTGGCAGCTGGTGGTCCATCCTGCGCTGCAGTCGTGCGGCATCGGCACGTTCCTCGTGGAGTCCGCGGAACTGCGGATCAGGAGCCGCGGGCTGCGACGGGCCGAGCTGGGCGTGGAGGAGGGCAACCCGAGGGCGCGGGCGCTGTACGAGCGGCTGGGCCATGTCGCCTACGGCCGCCGGCCGGAGGCGTGGGACGAGCAGGCCCCCGACGGATCGCTGCGGCGCTACGAAACGATGTGCACGTTGATGCGCAAGGAGCTCGCTCAGGCCGTCTCTCTCGGACCGTCCCTCTCGGACCGTGTCGGTCGGGCCCGCGTCGTCCGGTGCCGTGGCCGGCACGGCGCAGGGGCGCCCGGTCATCAGTCGAGGCAGAACTCGTTGCCCTCCACGTCCTGCATCACGAGGCAGGACTCGTTCATGTCGTCGGCGACCAGCAGGTGGACGCGGGTCGCGCCGAGCGCGACCAGGCGGGTGCATTCGGCCTCCAGGGCCGCCACGCGCTCCTCACCGATCAGGCCGGTACCGACGCGGACGTCGATGTGCAGGCGGTTCTTGACGACCTTGCCCTCGGGGACGCGCTGGAAGAACAGTCGCGGACCCACACCGGAGGGGTCGACGCACGCGAACGCCGAACCCTGGCGCTCGGGAGGGAGGGCGCGGTCGAATGCGTCCCAGTCGGCGAAGCCCTCCGGGGGCGGCGGTACGACGTACCCGAGCGCCTCGCACCAGAAACGGGCGACACGCTCGGGCTGTGCGCAGTCGAAGGTGAGCTGGAACTTCTTGGTCGGCACCATCGCGCCATCATAGAGACGGGTCCTTCGCCGTCTTGACGGCTTTGTTCCGGCGCGCGGGGCCGGCATCAGACGGAGCGGGTGAGGACCTCCGCCGGGCGGTCGAGGCCCCAGTCCAGGTCGCTCCGCTCGATGACCGGGGGCGGGGCCAGTCGGATGGTGGTGCCGTGGGTGTCCTGCACCAGGACTCCGCGTTCCAGCAGCCGGAGCGCGGCCGCACTGCCGCTGCCGTGGCGCGGCGGGACGTCCACGCCCGCCCACAGGCCCCGTGCGCAGCATGGCGATGGCTTCGAGGGCGACGGCACAGGCCGGCGGGTCGCCGCCGAAGATGGAACCGTGCTGTCCCGGGAGGAGACCACTGCGGAGACGGGAACGATGCCTCCGCCGAGGGCCTTGCCGAGCAGGTACATGTAAGCCCGTAAGGACAAGGCCTACGGAGCAGGCTCCTGTGCTCGGCGGGCCGCGTCGGCCGATCGGCCATGGACAGCGGACGGCCCGGACCCGGGGGCGGGGGGCGGCGGCCGGCTACGGCAGGATGGCCCGGTGACCCTTGCACCCGGATCCGGTGACAGTGCCGACGCCGCCGACGGCCCCGACCTCGTACGGATCCGTCTGGTGGCGGCGGGGGCGGCCGTGGTGACGGTCGGCGCGGGGCTCGGACTGCGGGCCGTGGCGGCGGGGAGCGTGGCCAAGTACGGCGGGGACGCGCTGTACACCGTGCTGCTGCTGACGCTCGTCGTGCTGGTGGCGCCCCGGTGGACCCCGCTGCGGGCCGCCGGAAACTCGCTGGCCTTGAGCTGGGCCGTCGAGTTCTTCCAGCTCAGCTCTGTGCCGGCGGAGCTGTCCCGGGACAGCGTGGCCGCCCGCCTGATCCTCGGTTCGACCTTCAACGCGCCGGACCTGTTCTGGTACGCGGTCGGCGCGGCGGGCGGCTGGCTGCTGTACACGGCGCCGGTGCGGCGCCGCCGGGTCGCGGCCGGGGCTCTGCCGGCCGGTGAGACTCCTCACACGTGACGGAACGCCCCGAGCCCGGAATGTCCTGTTCCTGCCTGCCGTACGGGGCCTGGAGTCGGCCGATCGGCCGAAGAGGGCTCCCGAACGGATGACCTAGCCTGGATCGGAACGCGATTTCGGGGGGCCGAACGCAAAGGAAGAGCGCCTCCATGGGCATCACCAGCAGTTCCGCCCGCCGCGTCCGGCGGGCGGGAACCGCCGCCACGGCGGCCGTCCTCGGCATCCTGGCCGTCTCGGCCGCCCCGGCCGTCGCGGCCCCGGACGGCTCCGCGGACAAGCCGGCGGCAGGCGCGGCGGACAAGCCCGCTGCAGGCTCCGCGAAGAAGCCTGCGGAGAAGTCGGCGGAGAAGGTCCCGGCCGGCTCGGCAGAGAAGCCCGCGGCCGGGAAGCCCGCCGGTTCCGCCGCGTCGGCCGGCAGCGCGGGATCCGCACGCAGCGCCGCGGGGATACCCCTGGCGATCTCCCGGCTGGCCCAGGGCCCGGGCCGGGACGTCGCGATCACCATCGACGACGGCCCGGACCCCCGCTGGACGCCCCAGGTCCTGGAGGTGCTGCGGAAGAACCACGTCAAGGCCACCTTCTGCATGATCGGGACCAAGGCGCAGAAGTACCCGGAGCTCGTGCGTTCGGTCGCCGCAGACGGGCACCGCCTGTGCAACCACTCGGTCGACCACGACGTGACCATGGACCACAAGCCCGTCGCCTACCAGAAGCAGCAGATCCTGGAGGCCAAGGCCATGATCGAGAAGGCCGCTCCGGGGGTCCCGGTCGGCTACTACCGCGCACCGGGCGGCGCCTTCACCCCCGACAGCCGGGCGATCGCCGCGGAGAGCGGGATGCGGCCGCTGGGCTGGAGCGTGGACCCCAAGGACTGGAGCCGTCCCGGCCTGCCGGCGATGATCACCGCCCTCGAGGGCAAGCTTCCCCACCAGCCGACCGTGCTCTTCCACGACGGCGGCGGCGACCGCAGCGAGACCGTCGCGGCGCTCAAGCAGTACCTGCCCTGGCTCACCGCACAGGGCTACCACTTCACGTTCCCGGCGCGCACCACCCCGTAGCCGGCCAGCCGGCTCGTGCCGCGGTCCGGCGGCGCGCAGGGGCAGCACGGCTGCGGGATTCCCGGGGCACTCCCCCGAGAACCGTCGACACCCTTGCCCCGCGCCCCGGAAGCGCACCAGCCCGGCTCCGCCACCGCGATGGCTCGCGTGCGAGGCTCAACGCCATGAATGGTGTGCCGGACGACGAGACCTCCCGGGAATTCCCCCGAGCCGCCGCGGAGGATCCGGAACTGTGCGGGTTCCTGAAGTCCCTACAGATCCTGGAGGGTGCGGACACCCGAGGAGGTCGTCCAGGTCGGCGACCTCCTCACGGTCGTCGTCACGGAGATCGACCGGAAGTGGCGCCGGCTGGCCCTCGCCCGTGCGGACTCCCGCTGATTCAGGAGGCCGCCAGGGCCTTCCGGAGGGTGTGGAGGCACGACGAGAGCGCCGTGTGGCGGGGCGTGCCGTAGTCGCGTGCCTGCATCCAGGCCGCGTACAGCAGGGACCACAGCACGTTCTGCAGCCACTCCGCGTCCGCCTCGGCGTCCACCGTGCCCTCGGCCTGGCCGCGTTCGATGAGGCGGACGAGGACGCGGTCGGAATGGGTCTCCTCCTCGAAGCCCGCCCAGCTCAGGAACTGCGGCACGTCGAAGAGCAGCATGAGCCGGTCCCCCAGCTCGAAGTACTCCAGGCAGAGCCGCTCCAGCGCCTTCGGGGCCGGGCCGTCCTCCACCCGCGCGCGTACGGTCGCCTCGTGCAGCCGCTCCCGTACGTCCGCCCCGAGCGCCGCCACCAGGTCCGAGCGCTCGGCGAAGTAGCGGTGGACGGTGGTACGTCCGACGCCGGCGGCCTCGGCCACGTCCGCGAGCGACGCCCCGTGATGGGCCGACAGGACGGTGACGGCGGCGTCGAGGATCGCGCGCCGCGTGCGGGCGCGGGTGGCCGTCTCGGTGGTCGCCGTCGCGATGTGGTCATGCTCCATGGGCGTACCGTAGCGCGCCCGCAATGAAACTCACTTGACCGTAATGGAACATCGATGTTCCATTTCCTGCATGGCTGACTCGACACCCCCGCCCCGTGCCGCCTTCGACGCACCCCGGCTGCGCGTCCTCTGGTCGTTCGCCCGCCCGCACCGCCGCATGCTGGCCATGGGGCTGGTGCTGGCCCTGGCCGGATCAGCCCTCGGCCTGGCCACGCCCATGATCACCAAGTGGGTGCTGGACGCCCTGAACGACGCCACCTCGCTCGCCGGCCCCGTGGCCGCACTGTTCGTCCTCCTCGTCGTCGGTGCGGCCGTGTCGTACCGGCAGTGGTGCATGCTCGGCACCGTCGGCGAACGCGTCGTGCTGGAGGCGCGCGAGTCGATGGTGCGGCGGTTCCTGCACGCCACCGTGCCCGCCCTCCACCGGCGCCCGACCGGTGAGCTCGTCACCCGCGTGACCTCGGACACCGTGCTGCTCCGCGAGGCCACCGCCCAGTCGTTCGTCGGTCTGGTCAACGGCTCCGTCATGCTCGTGGGAAGCCTGGTCCTGATGGGCGTGCTCGACCTGGTGCTGCTCGGCACGACCATGGCCGCCGTGGCCGTGACCGCCGCGCTCTTCGCGCTGCTCATGCCGGGCATCGGCCAGGCGCAGCAGCGCTCCCAGGAGCACATCGGCCGGCTGGGCGGCCTTCTGGAGGGCACGCTGCGTGCGATCCGCACGGTGAAGGTGAGCCGTGCCGAGGAGCGGGCCGCCGACCGGATCGTGGCCGACGCGCGCGCAGCGGCGGACTACGGGATCCGGGCGGTCCGCCAGGAGGCCCTGGCCTGGACGGTCGCCGGATCCGGGATCCAGCTGGCCATCATCGCCATCCTGGGTGTCGGAGCCTGGCGGGTCGGCGAGGGGAGCCTGGAGGTCTCCAGTCTGATCGCCTTCCTGTTGTACGCCTTCACGCTGATGGAGCCGGTCAGCACGCTCAGCCAGAACGTGACCTCCCTCCAGGCCGGAATGGCCGCGGCCGAACGCATCCGCCAGACCGCCGACTTGACGGCGGAGGGCGAAGCCAAGGGCGACGACGCCGTGCCGCGGCGGGCCGACGGGAGGACCGCCCGCACGGCGGTCTCCGGCACCGCCCCGGCGGAGGTGCCCGTGCTCGAACTGCGCGGTGTCAGCGCCGCGTACGGCCCCGAGGCCGCGCAGGCCGTCACCGACGTGCGGCTGGCCGTCCCCCGGCGCGGCCACACCGCGATCGTCGGGCCGTCGGGCGCGGGCAAGACCACGCTGTTCTCGCTCGTCCTGCGGTTCCTGGAACCGCTCGACGGCGAACTGCTCCTGAACGGGCGGCCGTACCGCGAGTACAGCCACTCCGAGGTGCGGGCGCGGTTGGCGTACGTCGAGCAGGACACCCCCGTGGTCCCCGGCACCCTCCGCGACAACCTGCTGCTCGCCCGGCCGGACGCCACCGACGGGGAACTCCGCCGCGTGCTGCGGGACGTACGGCTGACGGAGAAGGTCGACGCGCTCGAAGCGGGTCTGGACAGTCCGCTGTCGTCGGCGCACGTGTCGGGGGGTGAGCGCCAGCGCATCGCGCTCGCGCGGGCCCTGCTGCGCACTCCGGAGGTCCTGCTGCTGGACGAGGCGACCGCGCAGCTGGACGGGCTGACGGAGGCCGCGGTACAGGACTGCATCCGGAGCCGGGCGGCGACGGGTGCGGTGGTGACGGTCGCGCACCGCCTTTCGACGGTGGTCGACGCCGACCTGATCGTGGTCATGGAGGCGGGCCGGATCCGCGCCCGCGGCACCCATGAGGAGCTGCTGGAGACGGACCCGCTCTACCGCGAACTGGTGGCGGCCCTGCGCCTGGCCACCACCACCGGGGCCGAGGTGGCGTGAACGCCCCCCGGGTCCGGTGCCGGCCGAGCGCAACGGCGGCGGGGCTCAGGCGGGTTGTTCCATGGTCGGGGTGGCCCGGGCGATCAGGAGGGCCACGTCGTCGTGGACTCCGGGGTGGCGCATGGTGTCCAGCAGCAGGTCGCAGGTCTCGTCCAGCGGGCGGCGGGGGTCGTCGAGGGCGTCGAGGAGGACGTCGAGGCGTTTGTCGATCGGATCGTCGCGGGTCTCGACCAGGCCGTCGGTGTAGAGGACGAGCTGGTCGCCGGCCTCGACCGGGATGCTGACGGTGTGGAAGGCGACCCCGACGCCGCCGAGCGGCGCCCCGGTCGGCAGGTCGAGGAGCCGGCGGGTGCCGTCCTGGCGCAGGAGAACCGGGGGCAGGTGCCCGGCCAGGGAGAGGTGCCACTGGGCCGCGCGGGGGTCGTAGACGGCGTAGACGCAGGTCGCGATGGTCTCCAGGCCCTCGGTGACGTGGTCGAGGTGGTGCAGGACCTGTGCGGGGTCGAGGTCGAGATCGGCCAGGGTCCGGGTGGCGGTGCGGAGCTGGCCCATGCTGGCCGCGGCCCCGACTCCGCTGCCCATGACGTCGCCGACGACGAGGGCGGTCTTGTCGCCGCTCAGGGGGATCACGTCGAACCAGTCGCCGCCGATCTCCATCGTGGCCTGGGCGGGACGGTAGCGGGTGGCGACTTCCAGGCCCGGCCGCCACGGCGGCGTGTGCGGCAGCAGGCTGCGCTGGAGGGTGAGTGCGGTGTGGCGTTGTTCCTCGACCGCCCGGTGCCGCTCGGTGACGTCCACGCTGGCGGTGGCGACGCCGAGCACGGTCCCGTTGGGGGCTTCGAGCCGGTAGAACGAGATCGACCAGGCATGGTCGTGGTCCGGGTCGGCCGGGGTACGGCCGACGGTGTACTGGTCCACGATGGGGACGCCGGTGGCCAGCACCTCGCGCATCGCGGCCTCGAAAGACGGGTCCACGGCCGGCAGCACCTCGTGGACGTGCCGGCCGATGTGCTCGGCGGCGGACACCCCGTTGAGGCGTTCCTCCGCCGCGTTGACCGATACGTAGCGGA
This sequence comes from Streptomyces sp. A0592, assembly GCF_004795115.1. Lineage (NCBI taxonomy): Bacteria > Bacillati > Actinomycetota > Actinomycetes > Kitasatosporales > Streptomycetaceae > Streptomyces > Streptomyces sp. A0592. The sequence goes on along the minus strand of NZ_SSBM01000017.1, from coordinate 142,208 downwards.
GGTCGGTGTCGAGGACGCCGAGGCCGACCGGCGACTGGTCCACGAGGCGGGCGGACAGCGCCAGGTCCCGTTCGAGCTGCCGTACCGTCGCCTGGTCGGCTGCCAGGCCCAGGGCGTAGTACTCCTGCTGGGAATCCAGCAGCCGCATGTTGCGGAACTCGACCATGCGCGTGCTGCCGTCCTTGTGCCGGACGGGGAAGACGCCGACCCAGCTGACCCCGCCCTCCATGACCTCGGCGAACATGTCCAGCACGACCGGGACGTGCTCCTCGTGGAGCAGCAGGTGGCCCGCGTACTCCCCGAGCGCCTCCTCCGCGGTGTAACCGAACAGTTCCTCGGCCTGCGGGCTCCACAGATCGATCCTGCCCTCGGCGTCGAGGAGGATGGCGGCCACGCGCAGCACGTCGAGCAGGCCGCCCGGCCCGGACGCGGCGGGGCGCGCCTTTCCGGGATCGCCGTGCGAGGGCTCGATCGCTCCCATCTCCGGGCTCTCCTTCCGGCCGCCGCAGGCTGGGGCCCTACCCTCCCAGCCATTTCATCGTCCCTCTCCGCGCGACACGCGTGCACGCCACACCCCCGCCGGACGGCCCAGCGACAACCGTGCGTCACCCTCCGGCCACGGAATCGTGGGAAACGGGGTGTCGGTTGCGGGCGTCAGCCGCGGATCTGGCTGGTGATGGTCGGGTCGGTGATGGACGTGTCGTCGGCCAGCAGCAGGGCCTTGCTCAGGATGACCGCGAGGGTCCGGTCGCCCTCGTAGGGGAGGTAGCCCGTGTCCGGTGCGGCTTCCGCCTTCGGGACGATGCACAGGTACTGGTCGTTCGGCGACATCAGGATGTTCCCCGAACCGAGGTGGATCTTGTACGTGTGCAGCTCGCCCCGCACGTGCAGGAACCGGCCCTCCACCGTGCAGCGGTCCGCGACGGCCAGCCTCGGCACGAGGCGCTCCAGCAGGGCCCGCCGGGTCTCGGCGCTCGCGCCGAGCTCGCCGAAGCCGTAGGAGGTCCAGTAGTCCCGGAAGCGGCCCTGCGGCCCGCCGTCGGACCAGGTGGGGTCGTTGCCGACGCTGGCCACGCCCACGAACAGGTCCACGTCGCGCATCACCTCGCTCAGCACCAGCTCGGGTATCCCGGCGAGCGGCAGCGGATCGACGCGGCCTTCGCCGCCGCGCCGCTGCATCGTGTACGCGCCGCCGGTGCAGTGCGCGTGGTTCGGCGGGGCGTCGATCGGATAGAAGCGCACCTGGTCGGTGCGCAGCCGCAGGTAGCTGCCCGACTCGGTGGTGTCGCCGTAGTGGTCGCCGGTGTCGTCGGCCTCGGTCCAGTACTCGGCACGCAGCCCCCACTGCGGCAGTTCCCGGACGGCCGGGGGGAGGCTGTCGTCCACGCTCAGGCGCAGCTTGTTGCGCCAGCCCCGTACGGCGGCCAGCGCGTGGAACTGGTGCTGGCGCAGGATGTGGCCGGCGAACCGGTTGGAGTAGGTGGCGGTGGTGCGCTCGGCCTCGGTGAGGGGGTACACCTCGCGGTGGGCCTGCTTGAAGGGCTGGGTCACGCCGCACGCTTCGAGGCGCTCGCGCCAGGCGGTGATCTCCTCCCGGGTCCGGCCGACCGGGTGCCACAGCCCGACCTCGGCGTCGGGGCGGGCGCGGACCCGGTCACCCGCGAGATCGCGTACGTCCCCTCCGTCGACGAGGACGGGGATGCCGTCGACGGTCCAGATCAGGCGGCGGGCGAGGGTACCGACGAGCGGATGGTCGGCAAAGCGCTCGCGCCAGGGCCCGTACGACCACGTCCGGCGGGCGAGGAACTGCCGGTCGAGCCGCTCCACCTGGGCGGAGAGCGTCCTGTCGATGTCCTTGACGGCGGCCTTGAGCTCCTTGAGGTCGCCGGCGTGGTCCCGCCGCACTGCCGCGGGAGGGGACTTGACCGTCTTCCCGGCCGACGTGCGCCACGTCAGGACCGCCTTGGAGCCGCAGATCCCCACCAGGGCGGTGCTCTCCCCGAGCGCGAACGCGCCGTGGCCCACCGCGGTCGCGGATCCGGCCAGGCCGAAGGCCGGGACGGCCAGCTCTTCGACCTCCTCACGGCTCATCCCGAGGGCCTGGGCCCGTGTTTCCAGGGCCGTTTCGATGATCTTGAGGGTGCCCTTGTAGGTGACGCGGGACGCCAGCCGTGCCAGCTCGGCGAGCGCCCCCTCGCCCTCCGACCGGGCCAGGGCCGTGACCCCGGCGTTGGCCACCTTCGGGTTGAGCGGCCCGTGCCCCGGTACCTTGCGCAGGCACCTCTCCACGAGGACGCCGAGCGCACGCGGCGTATCGGGATGTGCGGGCAGCAGCGGCAGGAACCAGGCCAGTCCGCGCAGGGCATTGGCGTTGTGCGGGTCGAGCTGCTTGTCGTGCCAGGAGTCCGTGAGTTCGAGCGTACGGGGGCGGCCGAGGAGGCCGAACCAGCGGAGCACGGACCGGCGCAGCTCATCGGGGTCGGCGGCCGTCTCCGCCAGGAGGGCGCGGGCGGTCTTCTCCCATGCGGCGGTGGGCCGGGCCGCGGTGGCGGTGACGGCATGGGCGAGCAGCGGCTCCCATCGCCCGTCGGCCATCGCCTCGTCCGCCCAGAGCTCGCCCATGTTGAGGGCGGGGCCGTCCAGTTGGGCGAGGGCCGCGGAGAGATCGGCGACGGCGTACGAGACGAGCAGGCTGCGCCTGAGAGTGGCGACCGCGGCCGGCGGGATGCTGCGGCCGGCTGCCAGCTCGGCCCGGACGCGGGCGGACCAGCCCTCGTAGTACGTGTGGAAGGTGTTTCCCAGGTGCAGGAAGGCGGTCCGGTCGGCCGCTTCCCCATCGGTCGTCGTCGCGTGGTGCATGAACCCGAGAGTAGGTCCCGGCACTGACAACGCCCGTTGCGCGCCGGTGGGGTGGGACGGGGCATGATTTTCCCCGTGGATGAGGGCGAAGCCCGTCGCGGGCGAACGCGGTACACGCGCACCGACAGGGAGCGCGGCCGACCGGCCCTCGGGCCACGCCCATGTCTTGTACGGCCGGCACGTCACGGACGTGCCGGGGCTCTACCTCGCGCTCGGCAAGGCGGTGGGCGGGCCGGGCGGCTACCTCGGCGCCGACCTGCACGCCCTCGCCGACTGCCTGGGCGGCTTCGGCCACTCCGGCCCAGCGACGCTGCTCCGGCAGGACTCCGCCGTGGCGCGCGAGCACTGTCCCACACTCTGACGCCGGACGGAGAGCCCTACGACCCGTTCCGCTGCGTGCTCGACGTCCTGGCCGAGCGCAGGATGCGGGTCACCCGGGGAGGCGGAAGCCGTTGAAGAGGTCGTCCATGCCGCGCAGTGCCAGGCGGTTCGGTGTCGCGCGGACCGCCAGGTCCCGGGCCGTCGCCGCGAGCGGGTTGCGGAGGGCGCCCAGGCGGCCCACGCGGCGGGCACGGAGGCGGACGGCGTCGGTACGGCCGCGGCGGGCCGCAGTGTACGCGGCGAGGGCCGTCGGCACGGCGTCGCCGGAGTCTGCACGGCCGCCCGTGTCGCCGGTGTGCCCGGTGTCCCCGGTGCCTCCGGCCGGGAGCAGGTGCGCGAGGACCACCGCGTCCTCGATGGCCTGGCAGCCGCCCTGGCCGAGGTTGGGGGCCATGGCGTGGGCGGCGTCGCCGATCCAGGCGATCCGGCCGTGGTGCAGGCGGGGCAGCGGCGCGGCCAGGTCGTACAGGTCGTTCTGGAGGACGTCGGCGGGGTCGAAGCGCCCGACGCGGTCCAGCAGGGCCGGGATCGGATCGTGCCATGAGCCGAAGCGGCGGCTCAGTTCCGCCCGGGCGTCGGCCGGCCGGGCGCCGGCCGGGACGACAGCGGTGGCGTAGAGGTAGTACCGGCCGTCGGCGAGCGGTGTCACGCCGAAGCGCTCCCCCCGCCCCCACGTCTCGCTCATGGAAGGTATCCGCAGGTCCGGGGCGTCGACGAGGGTCCGCCAGGCCGTCTCGCCGATGTAGTGCAGGCCGGGGTGATCGGGGAAGTACGCGCGCCGCAGGGGGCTGTGGATCCCGTCGGCGGCGACGACCAGATCGGCGGGAAGGTCCGGGCCCTCGGCGGTACGGACGGTCGGGCGGCCGGTGGCGTCGTCCACGCCGGTCACGGTGGTGCCGTAGCGGAGGGCTTCCGGCGGGAGGGCGGCGGCCAGTGCCGCGGTGAAGGCCGGCCGCGGGACGGCGATCGGCGGCATGCCGTAGCGGGCCGCCATGTACGAGGTCTCGGCGCGAGTGAGCCACCGGCCGTCGGAGCGGCGAACGCCCATCGTGGCGGGTACGGCGCTGCCGGCGGCCCGGGCCGCGTCGACACCGATGGTGTCGAGGGCGCGCAGGGCGTTGGGGGCCAGTCCGATGCCGGCGCCGGTGCCGGGGGGTTCGGGGGCGCGTTCGCAGACGGTGACCCGCCAGCCGCGGCGGTGCAGTGCGATGGCGGCGGTGAGGCCGCCGATTCCGGCCCCGGCCACCACCGCGTGGCGTCTCTGCATGAACACCTCTCCGTTCGGTTCGCGCACCTTCTAGTACGTCTCCAGGACCTGGTCCGACACGGCGAAGACGTCCTCGCAGTCCGGGCAGGTCGCCCGGCCGAACAGGTACGTCAGACCGTGTGCGACCTTCTCCTGCCCCGCCTCCGTCGCCATACGGTGCAGGCGGGCGGGCAACGGGTCAAGGGCGGCCGGGTCCGCGGGCAGCAGTGCCGCCTTGACCGGATCTGACGTGACGTAGTCACCGGCCGAGGCGAACGTTCCGTACTCGCCGAAGGCGACGAACAGCGTCGACGAGCACGCCGGGCAGTCGACTTCGTACTCCTCCGTGAACAGGCCCTCCAGGCGGCCCGGGCTCCAGACCCGCTCGCCCTCGAAGGCCAGGATGCCTTGCAGGAGGTAGACGAAGGCCGGGGCGTCGTCGCCGGTCTCGCCGAGCAGCCGGCCGGCCGTCCGGAGGAAGACGGCGATCTCCTCCGCGTAGCGCGCGGTCTGCTCCTCGTCCGCCGCCGAGACGATGAGGCCGGCCATCGACACGGCCTCGTCCGGTGCGCCGGGGGCGCGGCCGGCCGCGACGGCGGCCAGGTACGGGAGGGCGAGGAAGCTGTCGTCGTAGACGCAGCCCTGGTGGCACAGGTCGTTCCACAGGTCGCCCCAGACCTGCCCGTCGTCCTCGCCGCCCAGGCGGGCGAAGGCGGCGGCCAGGTCGTCGGAGGGTTTTGCGATCATGGCACCGGATCCTTGCAGACACGGCTCCCGCACCGGCGGGCGGCCCGGCTCACCCTGCGGTCGCCTGTCGAGCGTCAGCTCGTGCCGTACCGGCCCGGTCACCTTCTCGGCCCGGTCACCGCGTAGGCGGCGGTGCCGACCGCCGCGACCGTCAGCGCGGTCCAGGTGCTCGCCGCCGTACCCGGCGGTTGCAGCATCCAGGTCACGACCTCCAGCGGCACGCCGGTGAGCGGCGGGGAGAACGACGAGAGGGCCAGCCACCCGACGGGCACGGTCCAGGCGTACGCCGCACCGCACAGCGCCGCTCCGAGGGCGGCGAGTCCCATCAGCCCTGCTGCGTCCCTGACGACGAACGCGGCGGTCGCGAGGTCCTCGCCCAGGATCCGCAGCCCGAGGAGCAGCGCGCAGGCGGACGTGCCCGCGAGCAGTTCGTGCGCGGTCCTGCGGGTCCACCAGCGGATCGCGGCGGTCCGGTCCAGGGCCGGGTCCTGTCCGCCGAGTCCGGTCGAGGCCGCGGCGGCCGCGATGGCGAGGACGAGTGCGGCCGGACGCGGATCGCCGGGGGCGGCGGCGCCGTCCCCGGCCAGGGCCCACACCCCCAGCGCGCCGGTCACCGCTGCGGCGAGCGCCGCGGGCACCTGCCGCGAACGCGCGTACAGCACCAGCCATCTCACGGCGACTCGGCCTTTCCGGCGAGGGCGCCGAGCGGGTCGCCCGCGCAGCCGAGCGCGGCGGCACGCGCGGCGTTGATCCGTGCGAGTTGTTCGTCCGTCGGCAGCGCCTTGAGCTCCTGCCACACCGGTTCGGCCAGGGTGAGCTGTTCGGCCCTGGAGTGACCGTTGCCGTCGAGGGGCAGGAGGTCGCCGAGGACCCAGGCCGCCGCGATGCTCTGCGCGACGGTCTCCACGGCCGGACCGCCCTCACGGTCGCTGCGGGGGCGGCAGACGGGGGCCATGCCCTGGGCGACCAGAGCCCTGACCAGCGCGTCGCCGCGTGCGCCGGCGATCGTTTCGTCGTCGAAGTCGACCACGAGGACGCCGTCGTAGCGTTCCGGGGTGGCGCCGATTTCCCGCGGGGTGGTGCTCTCGTGGATGACGACCGGCGCTCCGTCGCCCAGTGCCCGGTGCAGCAGGCTCAGGGCCTTCCGGCCGGGGCCGGTGAGGTCGGCGAGTCGTGCCCGGTGCGTGTTCGTCACGCACACGGGGCCGTCGCACACCTGCCGGGCGGCCGCCTCGTCGACGACGTACGTCCGGCGCGGGTCGGAGGGCAGGACGAGCAGGGCGAGCGCCGCGCCCGCCAGGACGGGTGCCAGGGCGAGCAGCCGGGCGCGCGGGGTCGCCGCGGCCAGCAGCGCGAAGCCGGTCGCGGCCAGTCCCAGGAGCCAGAGCGTCTGTCCGACGTGCACGGAGGCGGACAGGGTGAACAGCACCTCGCGTACCTGTGCCACCGCCGGTGACAGCAGGGAGAGACGGTTGGGGACGGCTGCCTCCGGTACCGCCCTCTCGTCCGAGACGCGCAGGACGTTGGTGAACACCAGGGCGGCCACGGCCAGTACGGGCGGGGTCAGCACGGACGGCACGGCCCGCCCGACTCCCATGCCCAGTACGGCGCCCGCCCCCAGGGAGAGCGCTCCCACCAGCGAGATCGGCAGCCAGCCGAAGTGCGCGTAGCCGGTGCCGGCGAGCACCTGGACGGCTCCGACGAGGACGACGAGCGCGAAGGCCGAGGTGAGCGTCAGGGCTGTGGCACCGGCGAGCGCGGCGGCCCGGTGGCGGGCGGGCCTCGGTGTGCTCGCCAGCAGTTCGGCGGTCCCGGAGCGGTGGTCCCGCAGTCCCTGGAGGGCCCCCAGTCCCACGGCAACCGGCCACAGCAGGATCAGCAGGGAACGGGTCCACAGGGCCATGGAGGTCCACTGGGCCGTCCACCGCGCGGTGCCGGTCCACCACAGTCCGGGGATCAGGTAGAGGAGCGCCAGCGGTGCCGCGAGGAGCACGAGTCCGGCCCAGGGGGCGACGGAGCGCCGCAGTTCGATGCGCAGGACGCGGAAGTTCACCAGTTCCCCCTCTGCTCCCGGGGGTCGAGCAGGAGCGCCGAGTAGCCGCGCTCCAGCGGGCTGTCGCCGACGTCCTCGGGGCCGCCCGCGGCGGCGAGCTGGTCGGGGGTGCCCTGGAAGACCAGCCGGCCCTCGGCGAAGAGCACGACGTCGGTGCACGCGGCGGCGACGTCCTCGACCAGGTGGGTGGAGACGACCACGCAGGCGTCCATGCCGAGTTCCTGGAGCAGTTGGCGCAGGCGCAGCCGCTGCGCGGGGTCGAGGCCGACGGTCGGTTCGTCGAGGAGGAGGACCTTCGGGTCGTTGACGATGGCCTGGGCGATGCCGACCCGGCGGACCATCCCGCCCGACAGGGTCTTCATGCGGTGGTCGGCGCGGTCGGCGAGGCCGACCCGTTCCACGGCGCGTTGCACCGCGCCGGGGATGTCCGCTTCCGGCACTTCCTTCAGCCAGGCCATGTACTCGACGAACTCGCGCACGGTGAAGCGCTTGTAGTAGCCGAACTCCTGCGGCAGGTAGCCGATCCGGCGGCGCAGTGCGCGGTGTCCGCCGGGACCGCCGACGGACTCGCCGAGCAGTTCCAGGGTGCCGGAGGCGGGGCGCAGGACGGTGGCGAGTGCTCGGATGAGGGTGGTCTTGCCCGCCCCGTTGGGGCCGAGCAGGCCGTGTACTCCGGTGCCGAGCGACAGGTCGAGCCCGTCGACGGCCGTACGGTTCCTGCCGACCGTGACCTTGAGTCCGCGGGCCTGGATCTCCCAGGCGTAGGCGGTGGGTGCGAGGTCGGCGGCGTTCACCGCGCGCATGGTGGTGGGGTCCTTCCGGTGGGTGGTCATCGATGGGCTCCGAGTACGGAGTAGGCGCCCCTGCGGGCGATGACGACGGCGGTGGCGAGGGCGAGGGCCAGGCACCACGCGGGCAGTCCGGCGCTCTGGAGGGCGAGGGCGGCGCGGCCGGCGGCCAGGGTCGGCGCCACGATCACCGCGGCCCACACGGCCACGAGGGCGACGGCGGCGCGGGTGACGCCGACGACACCGCCGAGTGCCAGGGTCGCGGAGGTGAAGGCCAGGCAGGGCAGGAGCCATTGCACGAGCATGACCCCGGTGGCCCATCCGGCGACGAGCAGGACGGGGAGGAGTACGGCGAGGACGGCGGCGGTGCGCCTCAGTACCAGGGGCAGCCCGGCCCGGGGCGCGGAGGCCGTCAGTTCGTACGCGGGGTCCAGGCCGCGCGACCAGGACGCCGCGACGCCGAGCACGGGCAGGACCGGGGCGAGCAGCAGTACGAGCGACACCTCGCCGGCGGCCGTACCGATGCCCGGGCCCGCGAGGTCGAGTACGAGGGCGAGCACCGTCACGGTCGCGATCATGGCCAGCCAGGGCACCATCGTCGGTGTCAGCCATCTCGACAGCCTCCGCGACAGGCGGGCCGACCGGCCGGCCGACCTGCGTCGTCGCGTGTGCGGCACGGCCGGGGCGGCGGACAGCTCGGCCTCGATGCCGGACCACACGGTGTCGACCAACGCCATCACGCCGGGCGCCTGCTGCGCCACGGCGGCCGCCAGCCGGTCACGGCAGACCCGGCAGGCCTCCAGATGGGCCTCCAGGGCCCACAACTCGTCGGCTGCGATGTCCTCGTCACCGCGCGCGTAGGCGTCGACGATCCGCCCCGAAGCGTGTTCCACGCTCATGACAGCGCCTCCCTCATCGCGATCCGGGCCCTGCGGGCGCGGGTCTTGACCGTGCCTTCGGGCAGTCCGAGCAGAACGGCGGTCTCCCGGACGGACAGCCCGTCGAGGACCATGGCCTGGAGTACCTGTCTGAGCTCGGGTGCGAGGCGCCGCAGTGCGTCGCCGACGTCGGAACCGACGGTCGCGGCGAGCGCCTCCTCCTCGGCCGCGGGCGCCACCGGCTGCGGGGCCGCGGCGGGTGGCGGCTGCGCGTGGTGGGCGCGGCGCCGGAAGGCGTCGACGAGGCGGCGCGCCGCTATCGTCCACACCCAGCCGACGGCGGTCCCGCCCGCGGCGCTCCCGGCGAACGCGTCGGCCGCGCGCCACACCGCCAGGTACGTCTCCTGCATGACCTCGGCGACGATCTGCTCGTCGGCGCAGCGGCGGCGCAGCCGCACCGCCAGCCACGGCGACGTGCGCCGGTACAACTCCTCGAATGCGGCACGGTCGCCCTTCGCCACGAGCCGGACGAGGCGTTCCTCGTCCACTTCGTGCGGCGCCGCCGCCCTGACTGATCTCACGCCTGCTAGACGCCCGGTTCGGCCTGCGGGTTTTCGATTCGGGGTGATCTGGGTCACGGGGCCGGCGCCCCGGCGGGGCTCAGTGCGGGGCACCCGCCGTGTCGTAGCGGACCGGAAGCTCCGTCAGGCCGCGGGCGCGCAGGGAGGGCCGCCAGCGGGGTGCGGGGCTCGCGGATTCGAGGACGGGGTAGCGCTCCAGGAGGGCGGCCAGGGCGATCTCGGTCTCGGCGCGGGCCAGTGGGGCGCCGAGGCAGTAGTGGATGCCGTGGCCGAGCGCGAGGTGGCCCGAGGTGTCTCGGTCCAGGTCGAGGAGGTCGGGGCGGGGGAAGCGGGCCGGGTCGCGGTTGGCCGAGGCGAGCGAGAGCAGGACCGTTTCCCCCGCCGGGACGGTCACCCCCGCGATGGTGACGTCCTCGGTCGGGAAGCGGCGGATGGCGAGGGGCGCGGGGCCCTCGTACCGTGCGAGTTCCTCGACGGCGGCCGGGAGGGCGGACGGGTCCTTGCGCAGGCGCGCGAGTTCCCCGGGGTGCTCCAGGAGCGTGTGGATCGCGTTGCCGATGAGCTGGACGGTGTTCTCGTACCCGGCGAAGAGGATGAGGAAGGCGAGCGACATCAACTCGTCCTCGCTGAGCCGGTCGCCGCCGTCGCCACCGCCGTCCCGGCCGTCCCCGTCCCGGACGGCTATCAGGTCGGACAGCAGGTCGTCGCCGGGGCGGCTGCGCTTGTGCGCCATGAGTTCGGTGAAGAAGCCGAGCATCGCCACCACCGCTTCCTTCGCGGCGCGGGGCCGGTTGGGGTCCGGGGCGATGAGCGCGTCCGTCCAGGTGCGGAAGTCGAGGCGGCGGTCCTCCGGCACGCCCAGCAGGTCGCAGATGACGACGATCGGCAGCGGGGCGGCGTAGGCGGCCACCAAGTCGGCGGTTCCGGCCGGGCCGAGGGCGTCGAGCAGGCGGTCCGCGGTCGCGCGGATGGGTGCGCGGAGCTGCTCGGTGCGGCGCGGGGTGAAGGCACGGCTCACGAGCCTGCGGATGCGGGTGTGGTCGGGGGGGTCCATGTTGAGCAGGTTGGCGTCCAGGGCCGGCGGCAGCGAGAGCCCCCGGTAACCGCCTTCCGCAGCATGGGACTTGTCCAGGGACAGACGGGGATCGGCGAGGGCGGCGCGTACGTCGTCGTACCGCGTGACCAGCCATGCCGGGGTGCCGTCGGTGCCGGTGATGCGGCACACGGGTGCGGTGTCGCGCAACCGGTCGTGGACGGAGTGGGGGTGTTCGATCAGTTCGCCCTGAAGATCCATGGGGCCAACCTTAGGGTCATGCGGCGAGCGGCTCTTCGGGTCCGTCCGCGCCGGTGTGGGGTGCCCCTGGCCTCGACGCACCCACCGGAAGGAGCGTTCGCACGGTCGAGAGGGAGATCACCGACTACTACACGCAGTTCGGCGAAGCCGAGCGGCTCCACACCACCGCGACGGGACGCCTCGAACTCCTGCGGACCCAGGAGCTGATCCGGGCCGTTGTGCCGCCCGGACCGGCCAGGATCCTCGACGTCGGCGGCGGTCCCGGCACCCACGCCCGCCGGCTCGCCGAGGACGCCTCCTTCGACGCCGTGCTGCTCCTCGGCCCGCTCTACCACCTCACGGCCCGGGCCGACCGGATTGCCGCCCAGGCCGTCCGGGTCGCCCGGCCCGGCGGGCTCGTCACCGTCGCCGGAATCAGCCGGTACAGCCTTCTCCCGGACTACACCGTGCACGCCGGGCTCTCCCCCGATCGCCCGCAGCCCCGCGAGGAGGGGGCGCGCACAGGCCACGGCGTCCGCGTTCCACTCGACCAGCGCGCCCACGAACACGCTGTAGACGGCGGCGTGCCACTGCGGCATCTCGCCCCAACTGCGCGGCCAGATGCGGTCCCAGGTCGCGGGAGTGCTCGACGAGCGTCTCCTTGGGGAGGGCGGCGAGGGACCCGTGGGCCGCTTCCAGCCACAAGATGCTGTGCTCCGCGATCGCGGCGTCGAAGGTCCACGGCGGAGCGGACCGCTGTGTCGGGTGTGGTCATCGGCATAGTCCAAGAGTCGAGCGCCGGCCGGGCCGGGCCGACGCCCTCGTCGGGGCCGGTCCCGCTGTCCGAACCGGCTGACATGCTCGTTCTCATGACGGATGACACCCTGCCCGAACTCGCCCGGATCTCCGACGGCCGCGAGGTGGCTCCCGCTCTCCGGCACCAGTTGATCGACTGCTGGACGGAGGTCTCCAACTCGGGCGGCGCCGCGGGGTTCCCCTTCCCGCCCGTGGACCACGAACAGGTGGCTCCGGTCGTGGACGAGCTCCTCGGCCGACTCCATCCGGGGCGGAGTCTGCTCGTCACCGCCGCGTTCGGCGCCGTCCTCGCCGGCTGGGTCGTCCTGCGACGTGATCCCCACCGGCTCGTGGAGCACTGGGGTACGGTCCACCACCTGCAGTCCCGCCCCGGGTTCCGCGGCCGCGGAGTCGGATCCGCCCTGATGCGGGAGCTGCGGGAGGCCGCCCGCGACGAACTGGGGCTGGAACAGCTCCGTCTGGCGGCCCGGGGCGGAGAGGGCCTCGAGGGCTTCTACGGCCGACTCGGATGGCGTGAGGTCGGCCGCTGGCCCGGCGCCCTGCGCCTCGCACCCGACGACACCCGGGACGAGGTTCTGATGCTGCTCGACGCCCTGTGACCGGCCGGCCTCCCGGTACGGGACCGGGAGGCGGACCGGGCGCGGGACGGGCGTGGGACGGGTGGCTCAGCGGACTCAGCGGAAGAGCATGGACGCGTCCCCGGCCGGCGTGGTCACCGAGCCCGGGCACAGGAAACTGCCCGAGGCCTTGGTCGCGGTGAAGGCCCGGTTGAGGTACTTCCGGGTCGTACCGTCGCGGTCCCACACGATGTTCGCCGCCTTGTAACGGCAGGAGATGAAGCTCTGCCGGCCGGTGATGTCGATGAGATCCGTCCGGGCCGTGCCGGCCGCGTCGTCGAACGTGAAGGCGGGGTTGTTGTTGAGGGTGGCGGCGATACCGCCACCGCAGGCGAGGTTGCCTCCCGGCGTGTTGATCGTGGTGCGGTCGACGGTGAGGGCGTTCGGGGCGGCGGCGCTGGTGCTCCCGTTCGTCCAGCTGCAGCTGTTGCCGGCGACGACCATCACGCCGTCGACCTTCTGGTCGGCGGCCGGGGCGGCCGAGCCGTACGCCAGGGCGGTGCCGGTACCTGCCAAGCCCGCCGCGACGACGAGTGTCGCGATCCCGGCGACGCGGGCGAGTCGTGTGGTGCGGGAGATGTGCGCGGTGTGCCTCATGGGTCGCTCCTCCATGCCACGTACTGGTGGGGGTGGGCGAGGCGCTGGGCCTCTCAGGGGGTGCGGAGTGCGTGCCGGGAGCGTCCCACAGCCACCTTGAAGTGTCAGGAGCCTGTCAGGTGCATGGCAATATTTGGCTTGAATTACCGGTCGGTACGACATGGGGGCCGCCCCGGCACGCGCCGTGAGGTCCGCCTCCCGGATGACGGGCACAATGAGGAGAGACCTCGATCGAAGGGGGGCCTGGCGATGCCATCGGACCGGCCAGGGGGTGCGGGCGACGGCGCCTCCGGTCCGATCCGGTCCGAGCCGGGGTCCCTGCTGGAGCATGTGTCGGTCGCCGTGTTCGGCATGGACGACGAGGAGCGGATCCGCTACTGGGGCCCGGGCGCGCGTAACCTGTTCGGCCACACGGCCGAAGAGGTGCTGTCGCAGCCGGCCTCGGTCCTCTTCCCCGACCCGGCCCCGGGAACCGCCGGCGGGGCCGCGCAGCTGGTGGAGCGCGGCCGGAGCCTCGGCTACTGGCGGGTCCGGATGCCCGCCCGGCACCGTGAGACCGGGGTCTTCGACTGCGGCTTCCGGGTGTTCCCGGTGACCGGGACCGCGGGCGACTCCGTGGTCATGGGACTGGCCAGCAGGGGCGACGAGCTCGACCGGGTCAAGACGAACCTCGTCTTCCTCGACGCCCTCTTCGAGACCTGCCCGATCGGCCTGGTCATGCTCGACGAGGAGCTGCGGTACGTCCACCTCAACCAGGTGCTGGCCGACATGGACGGGCTCCCCGTCCTGGAGCACCTCGGGCGGCGCATGACCGACATCATGGTCACCTCCGACGGGGGCGAGTACGAGCGCATGCTCCGGGCCGTGGCCGAGAAGGGCGACCCCCTCGTCGGCGCGCTGGTGGGGCTGCGCACACCGGGCCGGCCCGACCGGGACCAGGTCCGCTCCGTGAGCTTCTTCCCGCTGAGCGGGGCGGGCGACACCCGGCCCGGCGTGGGCGGGCTGCTCGTCGACGTGACCGACCGGGAACAGGCCCTGCTCGAAGCGACGGCCGCCCGGCAGCGGCTCGACCTCCTGGACCGCGCATCGGCCCAGGTCGGCACCACCTTGGACCTGGAGGTCACCGCCCGCGAACTGATCGACGCCGTCATGCCCGACTTCTGTGACGGCGCCGTCGTGGAGATGGTCGAGTGGATGTACGAGGACGAACGGTTCGACCCCGCGCTGCCCCTGACCACCCGCCGGATCGCCGCCGACACGGTCCTTCCGCCGCCCGCCACCGAACTGGTGGGCGGCCTGGAGCGGGTCACATACCCGCCGGGCTCCGGCATCCACCAGATGCTGAGCAGCGGCCGCCCGCTCTCGGTCGTCGTCGACGAGGCCTTCGCGACCCGTACGGCCGCCCACCAGGACCGGGCCCGCCTGCTGCTCGACAGCGGTCTGGGCGGCATCGTCCTCGCGCCGCTCATCGCACGGGGCACGGTCCAGGGCATCGCCATGTTCGGCCGGTCCACCGACCGCCCGGCCTTCACCGAACAGGACGTCACCCTCGCCGGCGAGCTGGCCTCCCGCGCCGCCCTGTGCCTGGACAACGCCCGCCTGTACGGCCGCGTCCAGGACATCGCGCTGACCCTCCAGCGCGCCCTGCTGCCCAGCGCCGTGGCATCCGGCGCCCACGTGAGCGTCGCCCACCGCTACCTCCCGGGCAGCCGGATCACGGAGGTCGGGGGCGACTGGTACGACGTGATCAACCTGCCCGGCGACCGGGTCGCGCTCGTCGTCGGTGACGTCATGGGGCACGGCGTACCGGCCGCCGCCTCGATGGGGCGGCTGCGCATCACGGCCAAGGCCGTGGCCGCCCACAGCCGCACCCCCGAGGCGCTGCTCACCGAACTCGACACGTGCGCCCAGGAGTCCGGCATCCAGCTGGCCACCTGCCTCTACCTCGTCTACGACCCACACACCGGCCGCGCCCGCATCGCGAACGCCGGCCATCCGCCGCCCCTGCTGCGCCACCTGGACGGCACCGTCCAGACCATCGGCGAGGGCCTGGGGATCCCGCTGGGTGTGGGGGGCGTCCCTTACCGGTCGTCTGCGATCGACCTGCCCGAGGGGGCGGTCCTCGCCCTCTACACCGACGGCCTCATCGAGGCCCGGGGCCAGGACATCGGAGCAGGTCTGGACGCGCTGCGGGACCAGCTGCGCACGGTGACCGGGCCGCTGGAGGAGGCCGCCGACCGGATCATCGCGAACCTGCTGCCCGACGAGGCGACGGACGACACGGTCCTGGTCCTGGCCCGGATCCGCCGCGCCGCTCCCTAGGGGGTGGTGGTGCTGCGCAGGACTCCGATCTTGTCGATGCGGTGCTCGGGGTTGCCCTGGGCGTCGCTCCAGAAGTTGCCTTCGGCGTGGTCCTCCGGTGTGGCGCAGGTCGAGATCGTGATCATGGCCCGGGTGGGGGTCGCGCCGGGCGAGCCGGGGACCGCCGCGCGCTGTTCGTCGAGGGAGCGCTGCGACCGGAAGGACGTCTTGCGGGTCGTGGTGATCTCGTAGGTGTACTCCACCCCGCCCGCTACCACGGTCACCGTGTCGCCCTCGCCGACGGCGGGAAGGTCCCGCAGCGGGCCGCCGGCCGACAGGCGGTGGGCGGTGACCAGGAAGTTCCCCACCTGGCCGGGTCCGACCCCGCCCCGCTTCCCGTACGGGCTGGCCGCGTGACCGCGGTCCTGGATGCGGGTGCCGGGCACGTCGTCGGTGGTGCCCTCGTACGGCACCACGCGCAGCCCGGATATGCCCGCGGAGGGTATGGACAGGACCGACTCCCGGGTGCGGACGTCGACAGGGTCCTTGGCGGGCGTGGCCGCGGGTGCGTGTGCCGCGGTGGCCGCGGGCAGGGCCGGGGCGGTGGCAGGAGCGGAGCCGGTGGTCGCGGGTGCCGCGGCCGTCCTGGGCGGGGCCGCGGGGCCGGCGGCGGCCGAGGGCCCGCAGGCCGCCAGCAGGGCGGTCACGGCGCCGGCGAGTACGGCGGGGACGGCTCGGGACGGGAACGGCGGGGGCATGGGCGCATCCGTGGGGGTCGGTCGCCCGGGTCGAGCGGCAGGTGGGTGACCCGGTGACGGCCAGGGTGACATACGGAGCAAGAAGTCCATAAGGGTCCGGGTCTGTGACCTCGCTCCCCGCGCCCGTTTGCCCGGGCCGGCGGACGGCGCCGGGGCCCGGGGGAACGGGACTGCGGTCAGGGCCTGCGGCCGGCGCGGAGCTCCAGGTGCTCCCCCGGGAACCGTCGGCGGAAGCCCCGGTCGTGCGAGACCGCGACCACCGCTCCCGGGTACGCGGCGAGGGCCGCCTCCAGGTCATCGACCAGGTCGAGGGCGATGTGGTTCGTCGGCTCGTCCAGGACCAGGAGGTCCGCCGGGCGGGTCACCAGGTTCGCGATCTGCAGCCGTCGCTGCTGGCCCGAGGACAGTGCCGCGACCGGGACGTGCAGGTCCTCCTCGCGGAACAGGCCCAGGGCCAGCAGCGGCCGGGCGTACTCCTCGGGCGGCCCGGGCCGCCCGGCCGCGAAGGCGGCGAGCAGCGGGAGCCGGGTGGAGCGGGCGGGCAGCTCCTGCGCGAGGTACCCGATCCGGGCCGGGCGGCGCACGGCCCCCGCGTCGGGCTCCAGGTCGCCCGCCAGGACGCGCAGCAGGGTGGTCTTGTCGGCCCCGTTCTCGCCCGTGACCAGCAGTCGCTCCCCCGGCGCGATGGCCAGCAGGCCGTCGAGGCGGAGCCTGTCCCCGACGGCCACGCCGTCGAGCTCGGCGAGCGGGGTGTCGGCGTCCCGGCCCCCGCCGCCCGCCGCGGACAGCGCCGCCGTGAACCTCAGGGGTTCCGGCGGTGCCGGCACCGGGTTGCGTTGCAGGTGGGCCAGCCTGTCCCGGACGGCCCGGACCTGTCCGCCGAGCTTGGCCTCGTGCGACCGGCGGTGTTTGCCGAAGCCCTGCCGCGGGTCCTTGCCGGTGGCGGCCAGGCGTTTCGCGGCGGCTCCGAGCAGGTCCTCGGTCCGGGTGAGCTCCGCCAGCCAGTCCGCGTGCTCCTGCTCCGCGCGCCGGCGGGCGGCCGCCTTCGCGGCGCGGTAGCCCGGCCAGCCGTCGCCGTACCGGTGCACGGTGCGCGCGTCCCGGTCGACCTCGAGGACGGTGGTGGCGATGCGTTCCAGGAAGCCCCGGTCGTGGGTGACGGCGACGACGGTGCCCCGGTGGGCGCGCAGGTGCTCTTCGAGCCAGTGCACGGCCGCGGCGTCGAGGTGGTTCGTCGGCTCGTCGAGGAGCAGCAGTTCGGGCGCGGCGGCCAGCACGCAGGCGAGCGCGAGCCGGGACTGCTCGCCGCCGGAGAGCGAGCCGAGCGTGCGGTCGCGGGTGGTCCCGGCGAGCCCGAGGCCGTACAGGGCGGCGTCGACGCGGGCGTCCGCCTCGTAGCCCCCGCGTTCCCGGTACGCGGTCAGCAGCTCGCCGTAGGCGTCGAGTTCGGCGGGGGACGCCTCGGCGAGGCCCTCCTCCGCCGCGCGCAGCCGTCGCTCCATGTCGCGCAGGTCCGCGAGGGCCAGGTCGACGGCGTCCTGCACGGTGTGGCCGGGGTCCAGATCGAGGGTCTGGGCGAGGTGCCCGGTGCCGCCGGGGAAGCTGACGGTGATCTCGCCGGTGTCGGGCGGCTCGGCTGCGGCCAGGAGCCGTAGCAGGGTGGACTTGCCGGATCCGTTCTCGCCGACGACGGCCGCCTTCTCGCCGGGGCGGACGGTGAAGGAGACCTGGTCGAGGATGGTCCGGGTGCCGTAGGACTTGGAGACGTCCCTGACGGACAGCTGTGCCACGGCAGCGGGCACGGCGGTGCGGGCGCGTTCGCGCATGGTGCTTTCCCTGGTGACGTGAAGGGTCGACGGGCGGCGGAGGCGGCGGGGCCGCCGTGCCCGGACTCAGGGGAAGCAGGAGAAGGACATACATCGACCATAGCAAGACGATGCGTCTCGTCTCAACTCATTCATGCCGCCTCCTCCGGCGGCGCTATTCGACCTTGGCCCAGTCCAGGGTGCGCTCCACCGCCCGCTTCCAGCCCTCGTAGCCTTCCGTGCGCCGCTCCTGCGACCACTGGGGCTCCCAGCGCTTGGACTCCTGCCAGTGGGTGCGCAGTTCGTCCGTGTCCCGCCAGAAGCCGGTGGCGAGGCCGGCCGCGTAGGCGGCGCCGAGCGCGGTGGTCTCGGCGACGACGGGGCGGCTGACCGGTACGCCCAGGACGTCGGACTGCGTCTGCATGCACAGGTCGTTGGCGGTGACGCCGCCGTCGACCTTGAGCACGTCGAGGTGTACGCCCGAGTCCTGCTCCATGGCTTCCACGACGTCGCGGCTCTGGTAGCAGATGGCCTCCAGAGTGGCCCGCGCCAGGTGGCCGTTGTCGTGGTAGCGGGCGAGGCCGACGATGGCGCCGCGGGCGTCGGAGCGCCAGTACGGAGCGAACAGGCCGGAGAAGGCGGGGACGAAGTAGATGCCTCCGCTGTCCTCGACCGTGCGGGCCAGGCGTTCGCTCTCGCCGGCGTCCGTGATGATCTTCAGCTGGTCGCGCAGCCACTGCACGGCGGAGCCGGTGACCGCGATGGAGCCTTCGAGGGCGTAGACCGCGGGGCTGTCGCCGAACTGGTACGCCACGGTGGTCAGGAGGCCGTGCTGCGAGCGGACGAGTTCCGTCCCGGTGTTGAGGACCAGGAAGTTGCCGGTCCCGTACGTGTTCTTCGCCTCGCCGGGCGCGAAGCAGACCTGGCCGACGGTGGCCGCCTGCTGGTCGCCGAGCACGCCCGTGATGGGAATGGCCTCCCGCAAGGGCCGGGAGGTGCGGGTCCGTCCGTACGCCTCGGGGTGGGAGGACGGGTTGATCGTGGGCAGCATGGACCGGGGGATGCCGAAGAAGCCGAGCAGTTCGTCGTCCCAGTCGAGGGTCTCCAGGTCCATGAGCATGGTGCGGCTGGCGTTGGTGACGTCGGTGGCGTGGACGCCTCCGTCGGGGCCGCCGGTGAGGTTCCACAACACCCAGCAGTCGGTGTTGCCGAAGAGGGCGTGGCCCTTCTCGGCGGCCTCCCGCACCCCGTCGACGTTCTCCAGGATCCACTGGATCTTTCCGCCGGAGAAGTAGGTGGCCGGGGGAAGCCCCGCCTTGCGGCGGATGACGTCGCCCTGGCCGCCGCGCTCCAGCGCCGCGGCGATGGAGTCGGTACGGGTGTCCTGCCAGACGATCGCGTTGTAGTAGGGGCGCCCGGTGCGGGGGTCCCAGACGACGGTCGTCTCGCGCTGGTTGGTGATGCCGACGGCCGCGAGGTCGGAGGCTTCGAGGTTGCCGTGCCGGAGGGCGTTCTGGATCACCGAGTTGGTGCGCTCCCAGATCTCCACCGGGTCGTGTTCGACCCATCCCGAGCGCGGGAGGATCTGGGAGTGCTCCAGCTGGTGCCTCGCCACCTCGCTGCCGGCATGGTCGAAGATCATGAAACGGGTGCTCGTGGTGCCCTGGTCCACCGCGCCGACGAAGTCAGCCATGGGGTGCGCCTCCTCTGGGTTCCGCGTGTGGGGATCCGGCCGGGACGGGCGGCCGCGGCCGGGCCGTCCCGTGCGCTGTCAGCTCTTCCCCGGTTCCGGTTCGGGTTCGGGTTCCGGCACCAGTCCGGGGGGCTCCACTTCGGCCTCCGGCAGGAACCGGCCGATGAGGACCTTGTACAGGCCGGCTCCGAGCACGGCGCCGATGAAGGGGCCGACAATCGGGACCCAGAAGTACAGCTGCCCGTACTGGTCTCGCCACGCCCCGCCGTATCCGGTCAGGTAGCTGGCCAGGCGGGGGCCGAGGTCACGGGCCGGGTTGATCGCGTAACCGGCGTTGGTGCCCCACGCCATGCCGATCGCCACGACGATCAGACCGACGATGAAGGGGGCGAGGTTGGCGCCGGGCGGCGTGCCCAGCAGGTCCGTGACGGCGAAGATCAGCAGGAGCAGGATGGCGGTGCCGATGATCTGGTCGCGCAGTGCGCCCCACTCGGTCACCGGCAGGTTCGTGTTCCCGTTGGCCGGGAGGGTGGAGAAGACGCCCTGCGTCTTGATGGTGTGGCCGGGGTCCGCCGCGGCCAGCGCCTCGGTGTAGTTCCAGCGGACGATCAGGGCGGCCACGAAGGCGCCGGCCACCTGGGCCAGCGCATAGGGGGCCACCCTCTTCCACGGAAACCCCTTGAACGCGGCCAGCGCGACGGTCACCGCCGGATTGAGGTGAGCACCGCTCAGCCTCGCCGCGACGTAGACGCCCAGGGTCACTGCGAGACCCCAGGCCCAGGCGATGCTGTCGTGGTTCCCGAGGCCACCCGCGGGATCCGTGAGGGCGCCGCCGGCGACCACCTGGGCCACCACGCCACAGCCGAACAGGATGAGGATCATGGTGCCGGTGAACTCGGCGAAGAGCTCGCCGACCAGCCCCGACCCTTTGAAGCGCTCCGTCATGGATGCCCGCTTCCCGCCGGGCCGAAGACCGGCTTCGAACTGCCCCGAGTCCTCTGTCTGACCGCAGGACGGGCCGGCTCCGCCCGAAGGACGGCAGGTCCTGCCGGCGCGGTTGCCCAAGTGCGGGTCCTTCGTTCCTCCCTCGTCCTGCCGCCTCTCCGGCGGATCCGCCGCGGATATGACAGGGCCCGGCCGGGGTGACTACAGGCTCCGGCCGGGCCCTGCGTGCGTGGGTGTCGCCAGGAAGCGCGAATGCTCAGCGGCTCCGGTTCAGAAGCCGTCGTCGCGCGGGCCGTCTTCGCGGGACTCGTCCGCGCGGCCCGGCTGACCGGACGGCCGACGGGGCTCGGGGTGGACCGGGTCCTGTCCGGGGCTCTGCGGGCGCCGCTGTTCTTCGCGGCCCTTGCCCGGTTCCTGGCGCTTGTCCTTCATTCCGCCCATGACGGCAGACTCCTTCTGAGGGGGTGAGGATTCCTTGGCTTCCTCGGAATCCTTTCCACCACGCTGACACGGCCGGTCACTTTCCGCATCATTTCGACTACGCGACGCAGTACTTGCGGAAGGCAGCCCCGGGGCGAAATCCGCGGGCCGGATGGGCGCCGGTCGCGCCGGGCGCACGGCCGGCCCCACTTGGGCGTGAGCCCGGGTGTGGTCGTGACGCCGGGGCATGGCGCGATCGGCACCCCGCCCCTCGGGCCGGGGTGCCGCACGGGCCCGACGAGATCGGGCGCCCGCCGTCACGGGGTCGCCGTCACCGGCCCGGGGGGGGCGAAGGCGACCTCGGACGCGACGACACGCGTGCGATACCGGGCCTCAGGCGGCCGATGCCCCGCGAAGCCGGGGCCGCGGGGCATCGGCCACCGGACCGCGTCCCGCTGACACGCCCCCTCTCCGGACGCAAGCCCGCGGGCGGGCGGGGGCCTGCGCCGGATCCCGGACACGGCCGCGCCGCCGAACGGGGCCCGTCAGGCCCTGCGGATCCGGCCGGTGTCTGCGACCTCGTCGTCCGGCGTCTGCCGGGAGTCCTCGCGCCCGCGCGCCGCCGGGTAGCCGGTCCGCCGGGCGGGCGCCGTAGGAGGACACGCCGGTCAGGAGGCTGTCACCGGTGTCCGCAGCCGCGCCGCACCAGCAGGAAGACGACCAGGGCGGCGACACCGGCCACGAGAAGCGGCTTGGGGTGGGCGCGTGCCGCCGTCGCGGCCCGGCCCGCCGTGTCCAGAACCGGCTCCGGCGTCGCGCCCTTCACCCGTTGCGCGGTGTGCGTGGCCTTCTCGTGGATCAGGTCGGCGACCTGTGCGGTCTTCTCCTTGGCCTGCGCCTTGACGTCGGCCTTGCCTGCCAGCGCCTCTATCGTCTGCCCCAGTTCGTCACGCGTGCGTTCGACCTGCGCGCGCAGCTCGTCGGGGGTGGGCGTGCCGGCGTCCGGACGAGGTCCGTCGGGTTCGTGGGTCATCGCTGCGCCTTCTCCCTCATCACGGCCAGGTCGGTTTTGACGCTGTCGATGGTCCGCGCCGGTACGGGAGCGCCGGCCTCGGCCACCTGCTTCTTCCCCGCCAGGGCCAGCACTGCCGCGACGACCGCCATCACCGCCGCGATGATCAGGGCCGAAGCCCACAGAGGCAGTACCAGCGCGAGGGCTGCGATGCAGGTCACCGTCAAGGCCTGGGCTGCCAGGAATCCGAGCAGGCCGGCCGCGCCGAAGAGTCCGCCGCCCTTGCCGAAACGCTTGCCCTTCTGCGTCATTTCCGCCCGCGCGAGCTGCATCTCCTCGCGGACCAGTTCCGATATCTGCCGTGAAGCGCGCGAGACGAGGACGCTCACGGATTCGTCGGTCATGTGGGTCTGCCGCTCCATCGTGCTCATGCGGAGTCTCACCCCTTCACTGTGCACACGCCTTGTCGAGGCGCGCCTACCCGGCAAATGCCCCTGCACCCGCTCGCCGGGGTCACCGCTTCATGCGCCGTCGGTCCTCCGCGTTCCAGCCACGGGTGTCACGCGGCCGGACATAGGGTTCATCGCCCTCCGGAAGCCCTCCGGCCGTCGCCCGCTGCCGGGACAGTTCGGCGTCGAACTCCAGCCCCAGGAGGACGGCGAGGTTGGTGATCCACAGCCAGACCAGGAAGACCACGACACCGGCGACGGTGCCGTACGTCTTGTTGTAGGAGGCGAAGTGCGCGACGTAGAACGCAAAGCCCGCCGAAGCGGCCGCCCAGATCAGCAGGGCCAGGAGGCTGCCCGGCGTCACCCACTTGAAGCCGCGGCTCCTGGCGTTGGGCGCCGCCCAGTACAGGAGGGCGATCATGGTCGTGACGAGGACGACGAGGGCCGGCCACTTGGCGATCGACCACACCGTCAGGCCGCTGTCGCCGATTCCCAGGGCAGCGCCCGCCTGCCGGGCCAGGGCGCCGGTGAACACCACGATCAGCGCGCCGGCACAGGCGAGGAGCATCAGCGTGACGGTGAGTGCCAGGCGCAGCGGCAGCACCTTCCACACCGGGCGGCCCTCGGGCACGTCGTACACGGCGTTCGCGGACCGGATGAACGCGGCTACGTAGCCGGAGGCGGACCACGTCGCTGCCCCGAGGCCGACGACCGCCATCAGGGACCCGACGCCGCCACGGCCCTGCAGTTGCCCGACGGCGTCCCTGATCACGTCGCGGGCGGAGCCGGGAGCCAGCTGCTGGAGGGTGTCCAGGACCCGCCCGGCCGTGGCCTCGCCGGCCAGACCCAGCAGGGACACGAGGACCAGGAGGGCTGGGAAGATCGCCAGCACCGCGTAGTAGGTCAGGGCCGCTGCCCGGTCGGCCAGCTCGTCGTCGCGGAACTCCGCGACCGTGCCTCGGAGTACCGCCTTCCAGGCGCGGGCGGGCAGCTCGGCGGGCCGGTCGGGGGCCCGCTCCTCGACCAGGACGCCCGGTCCTGCGACGGCGTCCTGGTCGGGTCCGGGCCCGCTGTCGGTCTCGGGTCCGGTGTCGGTGCCGGTGCCGATGTCGTTCTCGGTGCCGGTGCCGGTGCGGGTGTCGGCACGCTCTCGGTCGCGGCCGTGGCCGCCTTGGTTCGGTGGACGTGTCATACCCCCCGGTTGTCCGCCCCGGCGCCACTCATGTCATGTCGGTTCATGCCGGTCCGCTCGCGGAAGAGCCGGCTCCGCGGCCCGGCTCCGCGGTGCCGTCAGGCCTGCACGGTGGGCCGGACGACGATCTCGCTGACGTCGACGCCCTCGGGCTGCTCGATCGCGTAGGCGATGGCGGAGGCCACGGCGGCGGGCGGCATGGCGATCTCGTCGCGCTGCCGGATCATCGCGGCCGCGACCTCCGGACTCGCCCCCTTGCCCACTCCCCCGGTGTGGGTGAAGCCGGGCGACACGAGGGTCACCCGCAGGTCGGGGCCCGATTCCTGGCGCAGGCCCTCGGTGAGCACCTTCACCGCCGTCTTGGTGGCCGCGTAGACGCCCTGCGGGGGCTTGACGACGTAGGCGGCGGTGGAGCCGATGTTGACGAACTGGCCCGATCGCTGTCGGCGGAAGACGGGCAGCGCCGCGCCGATGCCGTTGAGCAGGCCGGTGATGTGGGTGGCGACCATGGCGTCCCAGTCGTCCTGGCACAGGTCGTCGAAGGGTGAGACGGCCATCGTGCCGGCGTTGGAGACGAGGACGTCGAGGCGGCCGAACCGGTGGACGGCCGTGTCCGTCAGCCGCTGGAGGTCCTCGCGGCGCGTGACGTCGACGATGACGCCGGTGGCCGTGCCGCCCTTGTCCGTGATGGCTTCCACGACCGCGTTCAGCCGGTCCGCCCGGCGGGCGCCGAGTACGAGCCGGGCGCCGCGTTCGGCGAGGTGGGCAGCGGTCTCCGCGCCGATGCCGCTGCTGGCGCCCGTGATCGCGACGACCTTGCCCCGGATACCCGACATGCCCGGCTCCTTCGTTGACCTACAGTAGAAGCGGGGAGTCCCCCATTTAGTGAGCAGGCTAAGCGGGGAGTCCCCCACTTAGCAAGCCGAGGGGCATGTGAGAGGAGACGGTGAGTGCTGATGGCCGACGGAGCGGAGCGCCCGTTGCGGGCTGACGCGCTGCGCAACAGGGAGAGGATCCTCGCCACTGCCGCGCGCGTGTTCACGGAGCAGGGGCTGGAGGCCCGGATGGAGCGCATCGCCAAGGAGGCGGGCGTGGGCAGCGCGACGCTGTACCGGAACTTCCCCACCCGGGAGGCCCTGGTCGAGGCGGTCTACCGCAACGAGCTGGCGCACCTGTGCGGGGCGGCGCCCGCTCTGCTCGCGGGCCGGGGCTCCCCCACCGAGGCCCTGCGCGCGTGGACGCGGCTCTTCCTGGACTACGTGAGCGCCAAGTACGGCATGATCGACGCCCTGCGGGCCATCGCCGCGACGGGAGGCAACCCGTACGGTCAGAGCCGGGAGATGATCCAGGCCGCCATCACCACGCTCATGGACGCGTGCGCGGCCGCCGGGGAGATCCGGACCGACATCCGGCCCACCGACCTCGCGGCCGCCCTGGAGGGCATCGCCCTCACCTCGGCCGGCGCGGAACACCGTCCGCAGGCGGAGCGCCTGCTCGACCTCACCCTGGACGGTCTCGCGGTCCGGCGGTGAGGCCGACGGCCGGCACCGCGGCGCACCGCCGTGCCGCGGCGGGGCGGGTGGCGCTGGCACGGCCGACACGGCGCTGCCGGTTCGGCGCCCGGCCGCGCGATGGCGGGGGGAAGGCCACCGCGCGGCCCGGGTCCGCCCGGGAGTCCGCGCCGCTCACCGCCGCGGACTCCCGTGATGACGCTTATGGCCACTCCCCGCGGACCCAAACCCCTCGCATCGCGGCTTCTTCCCGCAGGGGTGGAGGTGCCCACCTTCGAGCCGGTGCGACGTGCGGCCCCTGCCGACCGTCACCGGTCGCGGGCATCCTCCGCCGCCGCGATGGACGCGAGGGGCGAACCCGGGTCCCGTTCGACCTCCAGGTCGCCGAGGGTGACGATGCCGACGAGCTCGCCGCTCCCGTTCCGCACGGGCAGGCGCCGCAGCGCGTGGCGGCGCATGAGGTCGACGGCCTCCTCGACGCGGTCGTCGGGCCCGACGGTGCGCGGTTCGGCGCTGCAGATCGCCTGTACGGTCGTCTCGGCGGGGTCGCGGTCCTCCGCCATCCCGCGGACGACGAGGTCGCGGTCCGTGAGGATGCCGCAGAGCCTGCCCTGGTCGACGACCAGTACGTCCCCGATACCCGCGTCCCGCATCACCCGTGCCGCTTCCGCCAGTGAGGTCAGGCGCTCCACGGTCACCGGGCTGCGCGTCATCACCTCATGCACTCGTCGGGTCATCGGTCCTCCCGATGGTCGTAGCCGCCGTGCTACACGGCACCTGCTGCGCCGCGCCTACCCCTCCACCAGCGAGGTAGGCCCGTGGGCCCCGAGGCGGCCCGTTCCAGTATCCGGGTGAAGGCGGCCGGGCGCGTTGTGTGCGGGCGGCCGCCCCGGGTAGCCGCATCCCATGCCGACTCTCAAGCACCCTCCGTCCGTGTGGACCGACGGCACCCTCTCGCTGCTGACGCACGGCTACGCCTGGCTTCCCGACCACATGCGCGCTGCGGCGGACGGCACGGTCCGCACCCGGCTCCTCGGCCGCCGGACGGTCGCCCTGCGCGGTCCAGAAGCCGTCGCCTTCTTCTACGACGAGCGGCACGTGCAGCGGCGGGCCGCTCTCCCGGACCCGGTGCTCGACACCCTCTTCGGGCAGGGCGCGGTGCACACCCTCGACGGCCGCCCCCACCGGGTGCGCAAGGCGATGTTCCTTCGCCTGCTGAAGGACGAGAAGGGCATCGAGGCCCTGCGGGAGCACGTCCTCCTGCGCTGGCGGGAGGCCGTGGGCCGGTGGCGCGGCGAGCCGGAGGATTCGGTGGTCCTCTTCGACGAGACGGCCGCGGTCCTCGCCCGGGCGGTATGCGACTGGACCGGCGTTGCGCTCACCGCGGCCGACGGCGAACAGCTGGCACGGGACTGCGTGGCCATGGTCGACGGTTTCGCGACGGCCGGGCCGCGGCAGCTGCGCGCCCGCCACGCCCGCAAGCGGCAGGAGCAGGCCCTGGCGCAGCTGATCGTCCACGTCCGGGAGCAGCGGGAGACGGCTCCCGACGGCACCGCGCTCGACGTGGTCGCGCGGCACCGCGACGCCGACGGCTCCGTCCTCGACCCGCACCTGGCGGCCGTGGAGCTGCTGAACATCATCCGGCCGACCGTCGCGATCGCGTGGTTCGCCACGTTCGCGGCGCACGCCCTGCACCGGTGGCCCCAGCACCGCGGCGCGCTCCGCGACGACGCCTCGGGGCACCTCGCCACCGGTTTCGCCCACGAGGTCCGCCGCTTCTACCCCTTCGCGCCGTTCGTCGGCGGACTCGCCGCCCGCGATCTGGAGTGGCGCGGCGAGACCGTCCCGGAGGGCACGCTGCTCCTGCTCGACCTGTACGGGCAGCATCACGACCCGCAGTGGTGGGATCACCCGTACCGCTTCGACCCGCACCGCTACGACACGGGGGAGAGCCTGCGCCCCCTCATCCCCCAGGGCGGTGGCGACGCGGCCGCGGGGCACCGGTGCCCGGGCGAGGACATCACGGTCACGCTGCTGGCGGCGTTCGTCACGGAGCTGGCCGCGCTGGACGTCAGCGTCCCCGACCAGGATCTGACCATCCCGCTGTCCCGGATTCCCACACTCCCCCGCAGCGGCTTCCGATTCCGTCTCGGGTAAGCCGCCTCTTTCGGATCTTGCGGGCCTGGCAGGATCCGAGAGCGACAGCCGGGGCGCGGCGGCCCGGATTCGGTACGAGTGGGCCCCGACCGGCCGGGGGGATGGCCGATCGGGGCGGCCCCAGCCGGCCGGGGGGAGGCGGGCCGGGGCGTCCGGGGCGGGGGCGGGAAGGGCGTCGCGTCGCCTCACGGCGGAGGCGCCGCGGGCATCGGATCGGGCCCGGGGACGTCGTCCCGTCCCGCACCCACGCAATGATGAACGCTCAACAACCACGCGTTGTTCCCGCAACCCGGTGGCGATCGGCACCAAGATCAGCAAGGATCGCACGCATGGTCTCGATATTGCAGAACGTGGCGATCGACTGTGCGGATGCCTATGAGCTGGCACGATTCTGGAGCGGGGTGACGGGCCGCCCGCTCCACCCGGACTCCGAACCGGGCCACCGGGAGACCTTGGTGATGCTGGCGGAGGGACCGGTGCTGTACTTCAACCAGGTGCCCGAGGCCAAGGCGATCAAGAACCGGATCCACCTGTGCCTGCGCCCCGAGACCTCGCGCGACGAGGAGGTGGACCGCCTGCTGGCCCTCGGCGCCACCTTCGTGACCGACCACCGCAACCCCGACGGCTCGGGCTGGGCCGTCCTCGCCGATCCCGAAGGCAACGAGTTCTGCGTCCTGAACAGCGCCTCCGACCAAGCGGCGATGGATTCCTAGTGCTGTGGCCGGAATGGTTTGCCGGGTCGCGGTGTCCGGTGCGGTGGATCGCAAGGCGGAGGGCCACGGCCCGCCCCGGACGTACTTGCGTGGTCCGACAACGCGGCGAGGTGCCGTGCCGGGCGCCGCGACACGGTGAACCTTTCCGGTCACAGCACTAGCGCTCCGAGACCGCACATCCCGGCTCCACGTCGGTCACGGACACCATGCGGGCACCGAAGGGTGACAGCATTCCGGCCATGGCCATACCGCACCCCGACGGCGCATACACGATCACCACGCTGTACTCCGTACCGGATGACGCCTGGTACCTGGAGCTCGACCTCGTGGCCGGGCAGCGAATGCTCGTGACGGCCATCATCCCCGACGAGGATCCGGCACGGGAGCCGACGGTGTGCTTCGACCCCCGCGGGCCTCACGTGGATGTCCCCTACGAGGTCATGCGCTGGTTCATGGACCATGTAGAGGCAGAGATCCGGACCTCCCGCGCATGGATGCGACTGGAACCGGAACTCGTCGGGATCATCCACCGGCTCCGCCAGGAACACATGGGCGTCATCGACGACGACACCTTCCGGCACGTCCTGACAGAGGTGCGTGCCAAGGTCTCCGACGCAGACCTCCCCGCCGTTCTGCAAGCCGCCTTCGGACGGAATCCGGACGGCTCCGCCCCGCCGGCCCGCACGGCGCTGCAGAGCTGACCATCGCCATCGGCGGGTACGGACACTAGGGTGCACCCGTGGAACGGATCTTGGTGGTGGGTGTCACCGGTGCGGGCAAATCCACGCTCGCCCGCACCCTGGGCGTCCGGCTGGGCCTGTCGTACACCGAGATGGACGCGCTCCACTTCACCGGGCCCGACTGGGCCACCAACGACAACCTCTCCGAGGACGTGGCGCGGCTCGTCGCCGAGCCGCGCTGGGTCGTGGACTCCCTCGGCCATCCGGAAGTCCGTGATCTGCTGTGGGATCGCGCCGACACCGTTCTGTGGCTGGACTATCCCAGACGCGTCGTCATGCCGCGCGTCCTGCGCCGGTCCCTTCGGCGCACCGTCAGGCGCGAGGTGCTCTTCGGCGGCAACAGGGAAACCTGGGCGGGCTGGCTGAGCCGCGAACATCCAGCCCGGTGGGCCTGGTCCCAGCACCGGGGCCGACGCCGTGAAATCGGCGGGCGTGTCCGCGACCCCCGCTTCGCACCCCTCCAGACACTCCGCTTCGCCCGCCCGCGGGACACCGCGGACTGGCTGGCATCCCTCTGACCGGCGGACGACAGGGCGCCAGGTCGACATCCGGGACCCTGACCGAAGCCCCGCACGCCGCCGGCAGTGAATACGGCGAGGACCACGTGACCGATGCGGGCCCGCCGGCCGGGGGACGGTCACCCTCGGGCCCCGGAGAACCGCGACCCCATTTCATTTCACCAAGAGGCGTTATGTGTACGGCGGATGAAATCGGCATTCGCTTTCACGGATCCCGATATCAAGGCCGTTGACACTCCATCACCACGCTGCCTAGCTTACGCCGCAGACAAAGAAATCGGCGGCCTCTCCTGTCCGGCATGACGGCTGCTTTTCCGTTTCTGCGCTTCGTCGTAGCCGCTGGAGTGCCCCTTGACCGAATCACTTCTCCTTTCCGCGCCCGCCGGCTCCTCCGGGACCCCCGGTCCGGCCGAACGGGTCCTCCCGCTCCGCCGGCCGGGGCGGTGGGTCGCCGCCGTCGTCGTGCTGGTCCTGGTCTCCCAGGCCTCCCACGGGCTGATCACCCATCCCTTCTACCAATGGGACCGGTTCGCGTACTGGTTCCTGCGCCCGGTCGTCCTGGACGGGCTGCTCATCACCCTCCAGGTGACGGCGTACAGCGCGGTCCTCGGCCTGGTCGGCGGTGTGCTGCTCGCCCTCGGCAGGCTGTCGGGCAACGTGGTCCTGCGGTCCGTGAGTTGGACGTACATCTGGCTCTTCCGCTCCGTGCCGCTGATCGTCGTCCTGCTGTTCCTGTACAACTTCAGCGCCCTCTACCCCGCTCTCAGCGTCGGGGTGCCGTTCGGGCCCGCCTTCTTCACCTTCGACGAGTCGCGGCTCGCCACGGACATCGTGGTCGCGGTGGTCGGCCTGAGCCTGTGCGAGGCGGCTTACGCGGCCGAGATCGTCCGGGCCGGTGTGCTCTCGGTCGACCAGGGACAGCACGAGGCGGCGGCGTCCCTGGGACTGCCCAGGCGCTACCAGTTCGCCCGGATCGTCTTCCCGCAGGCACTGCGCTCCATCGTCCCCTCCTACGTCAACCAGCTGATCGGCCTGCTCAAGGCCACCTCACTCGTCTTCTACGTCTCGCTGCTCGACCTGTTCGGCTCGGTGCAGAGCCTGGCGAGCACCTATCCCGGCGACGTGGTGCCGCTGCTGCTGGTGGCGACCGTCTGGTACGTGGTCCTCACCAGCCTGGTCTCCGTCGTGCAGTTCTACGTCGAGCGGCACTACGCCCGCGGGGCGCTGCGCACCGTGCCGCCCACGCCCGTCCAGCGGGCCCGGGCGCACCTGCATGACCTGAAGATCCGATTCCGGAAGGAGACGGCCCCATGACCGGCTCATTGCCAGGCCGAACGACCGCAAGCGTCAGCGCCGACGCCGCACGACCCGCCGGCATCGAGGTGCACGGCGTACACAAGTCGTTCGGCGGCCGACAGGTCCTCGACGGGGTCAGCCTGACCGTCGCGCCGGGCACCGTCACCGTCATCCTGGGCCGCTCCGGATCCGGCAAGTCCACCCTGCTGCGGGTCCTCAACCACCTGGAGAAGCCCGAGGCCGGCCATGTGAGCGTCGGGGGCGAGCTGATCGGCGTCCAGCGGCACGGGGGCCGGCTCAAGGAGCGCAAGGACGGGGCGATCCTCGCCCAGCGCAGCCGGATCGGCTTCGTGTTCCAGAACTTCAACCTCTTCCCGCACCTGACCCTGCTGGACAACGTCGCCGCGGCCCCGGTGGCCACCGGCCGGCTGCCGCGGGCGCAGGCACAGGCCCGGGCACGCGAGCTGCTGGAGCGCGTCGGCCTCGGGAACCGTACGGGCGCCTATCCTCGGCAGCTGTCCGGCGGGCAGCAGCAGCGGGTGGCCATCGCCCGGGCCCTGGCCCTGCGACCGGGCGTCATCCTCTTCGACGAGCCCACCTCCGCGCTCGACCCCGAACTGGTCGGCGAGGTCCTGTCAGTGATCAAGGACCTGGCCACCGGGGGCACCACCCTCGTGATCGTGACCCACGAGATCGGCTTCGCCCGCGAGGTCGCCGACGAGGTCGTCTTCCTCCACGAGGGCCGCATCGTCGAGCAGGGCCCGCCCTCACAGGTGCTGGACCACCCCGTCCACCCGCGGACACGGGAGTTCCTCAGCAAGGTGCTCTGACGCCGCCGCGGTGTCCCGCCGCCCATTGCCCACCTCCGAGCACTCGAGAAGGAACGCCATGCAACGCCAGTCCACCCTGCGCACCAGACTCGTCCGCGGCCTCGGCGCGGTGACCGCGACCGCCGCCCTCGCCGCCGGTCTCACGGCATGCAGCAGTGACGCGAAGGCCACCGGGAACGACACGTCGGGCAAGGTGACCGTCGGCGCCGTCTCTCAAGGCGCCGCCCAGCAGGCCGAACTGTCGGTTCCCGTCGTCGAATCCCTGCGCGCGCAGCTGCCGCAGGCCGTCCGCGAACGCGGCGAGCTGGTCATCGGCGTCGGCGCGCTGCCCGCCGGCTTCCCGCCCCTCGCCTACGTGGGTACCGACCAGAAGACCCTCACGGGCGCGGAGCCGGACCTCGGCCGGCTGGTCGCCGCGACCCTGGGGCTGGAGCCCGTGATCAAGAACTCCACCTGGGAGAACCTCTTCGTCGGCATCGACAGCGGCAAGGTGGACGTGGCCTTCACCAACGTCACGGTCACCGAGGAGCGCAAGAGGAAGTACGACTTCGCGTCCTACCGGCAGGACGATCTGGCCTTCGAGGCGCTGAAGGACAGCACCTGGAACTTCGGCGGCGACTACCGCAACCTCGCGGGCAGGACCGTCGCGGTGAGCCGGGGCACCAACCAGGAGAAGATCCTCCTGGAGTGGCAGAAGAAGCTGCAGTCGGAGGGCAAGGATCTGGAGGTCAAGTACTTCCCGGACGCCAACAGCGTCCACCTGGCGCTGAGCGGCAAGAAGATCGACCTCAACTTCGGCCCGAACCCCTCGATCGCCTACCACATCACCCAGACCGCGAGCGGCAACACCCCCACGCGCAACGCCGGTTCGTTCTCCGGGGCCGGCGAGAGCCTCCAGGGACTGATCGCCGCGACGTCGAAGAAGGACAGCGGCCTGGCCGCACCGGTGGCAGGGGCCATCAACCACCTGATCAAGAACGGGCAGTACCGGCAACTGCTCGCCGCCTGGAACCTGTCCAACGAGGCCGTCGCCACCTCCGAGGTGAACCCGCCCGGCCTGCCCCTGACCAACTCATGAGCGCGGGCGAGCGCGCCGGAGTCCCTCCGGCCGCCACGGCGCGGCCTGGCACCATGACCGGTCGTGGCACCGTGACCGGTCCCGTTGCCACGGCCGTCCCGCACGTCCTGGACAACCCGGCGTGGGCGTCCCTGTCCGGCGCCCATTCCGCCTTCGCCCAGCACCCGGACGGGCTGGGGCCCGGCGCTTCCCGCGCAGCCCTGTACGACCGGGACATCTCGCCCTTCGCCGCCCTCGCCGACCCGGCAGACCCCCGATCCTGGGCCGACCTGGCCGCGCTGGTCGGCGCGGGCGGGGTTGCCTCGCTCGCCGGTGTGCCGACCCCGCCCGCGGGCTGGGAAACCGTCGGCGTCATCGAGGGCGTCCAACTGGTGGACACCTCGCTGCGCGCCGAACCCGCCCCGGAGGCGGTCCGGCTGGGGCCCTCCGACGTACCGGAAGTCCTCGCCCTGATCGAGCTCACGAAACCGGGGCCGTTCCTGCCGCGCACCGTGGAGCTGGGCACCTACCTGGGCATCCGCGACCGGGGCCGGCTGATCGCGATGGCCGGAGAGCGGCTGCGCCCGCCCGGCTGGACCGAGATCAGCGCGGTGTGCACGCATCCCGGGCACCGGGGGCGGGGTCTGGCGACACGGCTGGTGCGCGCCGTGGCGGCGGGCATCCGGGAACGGGGCGAAGTCCCCTTCCTGCACACTTCCGCGGCCAACACCGGCGCGATCCGGCTCTACGAGTCGATCGGTTTCACGCTACGCCGCCGGCCCTTCTTCACGGCGGTCCGGGCACCGGGAAACAAACCCGCCAAACTCCCTTAATATCCGTGTCGTTGTACGGCACCGCCATCGGGCGTAGCGTCGTCCGAAGGGGCTCTTCTCCACGCTGCCGCAGTCATCGGTTCCGCATTTCTTTCCCGTCCCCTTCCCTTTTCCCCTTTCCCTTTCCCCCTTTCCCTTTCCCCTTTCCCTCCGCCGATCAGGAAGGCGTTGTCTGTCGTGTCCGAAATCCATCTCGCCGTCGCGCTCGACGGCGCCGGCGGGCACCCGTTCGCCTGGCGCGAGCCGGGTGCCCGGCCCGCCGAGTTGTTCACGGCCCGCTACTGGGCGAGTGTGGTCGCCGAGGCCGAGGCAGGGCTGCTGGACTTCGTCACCTTCGACGACGCCCTCGCCCTCCAGTCGGCTTCGCCGGGAGCGCAGGACGAGCGGACGGACCTGGTCCGCGGGCGGCTGGACGCCGTGCTCACGGCGGCCCGGGTCGCTCCGCTGACCGGACGCATCGGGCTGGTCCCCGGGGTGACGACCACCCACACCGAACCGTTCCACATCTCCAAGGCGGTCGCGACCCTCGACCACGTCAGCCGCGGCCGCGCGGGCCTGGACCTCCGGGTCTCCGGACTCCCCCACGAGGAGCGGCACTTCGGGCGCCGTCCGGTGCCGCTCCAGGAGGACGAGCTGCACGAGGAGGCCGCCGACCACGTCGAGGCGGTCCGCCGGCTGTGGGACAGCTGGGAGGACGACGCCGAGATCCGTGACGTGGCGACGGGCCGGTTCGTCGACCGCGACAAGCTGCACCACATCGACTTCGAGGGGCAGCACTTCAGCGTGCGCGGGCCGTCGATCACCCCCCGCCCGCCGCAGGGTCAGCCCGTGGTCACCGCCCGGGCGACGGACAGCGCCGCGTACGGGCTCATCGCGCGGGCCGCGGACGTCGGCTTCCTGCCGTCGCGCGACACGGCCGGGACCCGCGCCGCGGTCACGGCCGTGCGGCAGCTCCGCGAGTCGGCCGGGCCGGGCGCGCGGCCGCTGCATCTGTTCGGGGAGCTGACCGTGTTCCTGGACGAGGACGCCACGGCGGCCGCCGACCGCCTCGGGCGGCTCGACGCGCTCGCGGGCGACCCGTACGAGGGCGGTGGCGCCCCGGTGTTCACCGGCACCCCGGCCCAGCTCGCCGACCAGCTCCAGGAGCACCGGGAAGCGGGCCTGTCGGGCTTCCGGCTGCGGCCCGGTGTGCTCGCCCACGACCTGCCCGCCATCACCCGGACCCTGGTGCCGGAACTCCGGCGGCGCGGCCTCTTCCGCCGGGAGTACGAGGCGGACACCCTGCGCGGCCTGCTGGGGCTCGACCGGCCCGCCAGCCGCTATGCCCTGTCCGCGGTCCGCGCCTCCTGATCCCCTCCTGTTCCCCTCCTGATCCCGGAAGGACGACCCATGAGCCGCAAGGCGCTCAAGCAGATCCATCTCGCCGCCCACTTCCCCGGGGTCAACAACACCACCGTGTGGAGCGATCCGGCGGCCGGCAGCCACATCGACTTCGACTCCTTCGTCCACTTCGCGCGGACCGCGGAACGCGCCAAGTTCGACTTCCTCTTCCTCGCCGAGGGGCTGCGCCTGCGCGAACAGGGAGGGCAGATCTACGACTTGGACGTCGTGGGGCGGCCCGACACCTTCACCGTGCTCGCCGCGCTCGCGGCCGTCACGGACCGTCTCGGCCTGACCGGGACGATCAACTCGACCTTCAACGAACCGTACGAGGTGGCACGCCAGTTCGCCTCGCTGGACCACCTCTCCGAGGGCCGGGCCGCATGGAACGTGGTCACTTCCTGGGACGCCTTCACCGGCGAGAACTTCCGGCGCGGCGGATTCCTGCCCCGGGAGGACCGCTACACCCGCGCGAGGGAGTTCCTGGCCACCGCGAACGAGCTGTTCGACTCCTGGGAGCGGGGCGCCGTCGTCGCCGACGCCGCGTCGGGCCGATTCCTGCGCGACGGGCGGGCCGGGGCCTTCGCGCACCGGGGGCCGCACTTCGACATCGAGGGCCGCTCAACGTGCCGCGCAGCCCGCAGGGCAGGCCGGTGGTCTTCCAGGCCGGGGACTCCGAGGAGGGCCGGGAGTTCGCGGCGGCTTCCGCCGACGCGATCTTCGGCCGGTACGCGACCCTCGACGAGGGCCGGGCGTTCTACGCGGACGTCAAGCGCCGCCTGGCCGCGTACGGTCGCACGCACGACCAGCTGAAGATCCTGCCCGCGGCCACCTTCGTCCTCGGGAACACCGACGCCGAGGCGCACGAGGCCGCGTACGAGGTGCGCCGCCTCCAGGTCAGCGGGCAGACCGCGATCAAGTACCTGGAGCACGTGTGGAACCGCGACCTGTCCGGCTACGACCCGGACGGCCCGCTGCCCGACGTCGACCCCCTGCCCGGGGAGAACACCATCGCCCTCGGGCGGGCCAGCGTCCGCCAGTTCCGCGACCCGCCGGAGACCGCCCGCCGCTGGCGCGCGCTCGCCGAGGCCAAGAACCTGTCGATCCGCGAACTCGTCATCTCCACCACCTCCGAGCAGACCTTCATCGGCTCCCCCGCCACCGTCGCCACGGCGATCGACACCCTGGTGCAGGCGGACGCCGCCGACGGGTTCATCCTGGTCCCCCACATCACCCCGGGCGGCCTCGACGTCTTCGCCGACACCGTGGTCCCGCTGCTCCAGGAGCGGGGTGTCTTCCGCACCGACTACCAGGGCTCCACCCTGCGCGACCACCTCGGGCAGGCCGATCCGGGCACGGAGTCGGCCCGAGAGGCCGCGGCCTCGTGAAGTTCCTGGCCATCACCCTGATCACGGATTCCCGGGACCCGGTGACCGGGGCCCCCACGCCGACGCGCGAGCGGTTCCGCGAGGTCGTCGCCGCCGCACAGCTGGCGGAGGAGCTCGGCTTCGACGGGTTCGCCGTGGGCGAGCGCCACGAGCGGCCGTTCCTGTCGTCCTCGCCGCCCGTGGTGCTAGGGCACATCGCCGCGCTGACCCGCCGGATCCGGCTGTTTACCGCCGTCACCACCCTGAGCCTGCTCGATCCGGTGCGTGCGTACGAGGACTACGCGACGCTCGACCACCTCTGCGACGGTCGCCTGGAGCTGATGATCGGCAAGGGCAACGGCACCGCGCAGCGCGACCTCTTCCACGTGACGCCCGAGGACCAGTGGGAGCGCAACTCCGAGGGCTACGAGCTGTTCCGGCGCATCTGGCGCGAGGACAAGGTGACCGCCGAGCCGAGGTTCCGCCCCGCCCTGGCCGGGGCGGAAGTGCTGCCCAGGCCGTTCCAGCGGAACCTGCGGGTCTGGCACGGAAGTGCCACGAGCCGGGAGTCCGTCGATCTCGCGGCGCGCCACGGGGACCCGCTGTTCTCGGCGAACGTCACCCATCCCATCGGCCCCTACGCCGAGTTGATCCGACACTACCGGGAGCGCTGGGAGCACTACGGGCACGATCCGGCACACGCGGTCGTCGGCGCGGGCACGGCCGGCTACCACGCGGCCCCCACCTCGCAGCAGGCGGTCCGGGCGTACCGACCGGCGTTCGCGCGCTATCTCGCCCTCCACGAGCAGCAGGGTCTGGAGCCCGTCTTCCCGACGCTGGAGGACTTCGTCGAGCGGAGCTCCGCGCTGATCGGCAGCCCGCAGCAGGTGATCGAGAAGGTCCACCGCTACCACGAGGAGTTCGGCCACACCGCCCTGCACCTCCAGGCCGAGGCCGGCGGGCTCGCCCCGGCGGAACACCGCGCCTCGCTCGAACTCTTCCAGTCGCAGATCGCCCCGGTGCTGCGCCGCGCGATCCCCGACCCTTCCTTTCCCGACTTCTAAGGAGCCAGGCCATGTCCGGCATCCCCCTCGGGGTCCTCGACCTCGTCCCGGTCCCGTCCGGTTCCACCGCCGCCGAGGCCCTCCACCACAGCATCGACCTCGCCCGGCAGACGGAGGCCTTCGGCTACGCCCGCTACTGGTTCGCAGAGCACCACCTGAACCCGGGGGTCGCCGGGACCTCACCCGCCGTGGTGCTGGCCCTGACCGCCGCGGCGACGAGCAGCATCCGGATCGGCTCCGGCGCCGTCCAGCTGGGCCACCGCACCGCACTGTCGACGGTCGAGGAGTTCGGCCTGATCGACGCCCTGCACCCGGGGCGGCTGGATCTGGGCCTGGGCCGCTCGGCCGGCGCGCCGCCGGCGCGGTCCGGCGAGCCCGCGCCGCCCGTCACCCCGGTCGTGGACGGGTACACCCCGGGCGGGCTGCGCATACCGGCCCGGTTCTCCTTCGCCCACCTGCTGGGTCATCCGCGGGTGGCGCTCCAGCAGAAGCTGCTGAACCTGCCCGGGTCCGTACCCCAGGACTACGCCGGGCAGATCGACGACGTCCTCGCCCTGCTGCGCGGTGAGTACCGCACCCCGGAGGGCGTGGAGGCACACGCCCTCCCCGGTGAGGGGGCCGACGTACAGGTCTGGATCCTGGGCAGCAGCGGCGGGGTCAGCGCGGAGACCGCCGGGCGCAACGGGCTGCGGTTCGCCGCGAATTACCACGTCAGCCCGGCCACCGTGTTGGAGGCCGCCGAAGGGTACCGGGCCGCTTTCAAGCCGTCCGCGGAGCTGGACCGGCCGTACGTGACGGTGTCCGCCGACGTGGTCGTGGCGGAGGATGACGCGACGGCCCGCGAACTGGCCGCCGGCTACGCGCCGTGGGTGCGCAGCATCCGCACGGCCGAGGGCGCCATCCCCTACCCCACGCCCGCCGAGGCCCGCGCCCTGCCCTGGACGGACGCGGACCGGGAGCTGGTCGCCGACCGGGTGGAGACGCAGTTCGTCGGCTGCCCGCAGACCGTCGCCGACCACCTGGAACGGCTCCAGGAGG
Source organism: Streptomyces sp. A0592 (assembly GCF_004795115.1). NCBI lineage: Bacteria > Bacillati > Actinomycetota > Actinomycetes > Kitasatosporales > Streptomycetaceae > Streptomyces > Streptomyces sp. A0592. The sequence goes on along the minus strand of NZ_SSBM01000017.1, from coordinate 104,293 downwards.
CCACCGGCGCGGACGAGCTGCTGATCACCACGATCACGCACGGCCACGCGGACCGGGTCCGCTCCTACCGCCTGCTGTCGGAGGTGTGGGCGCGCCGCGGCCTGCACTGACCTGCGCGGCGTGCGGGCGCCCGGAGGCCCTCGTACGGTGGTCGTGTATTCCGGTGTGCTCCGGGAGGCATCGTGGTGTACCGGTTCTGCGAGAACGAGCAGTTCGACTTCGAAGTGCTGGTGCTCCTCGGGGCGGGCTGGCAGAAGGGTTCCGATCCCGGCGAGGTGCTGGCCACGGCCTCGGCGCTGCGCGATGCGGACGGCCGGGGGTGGTTCGAGGGCTGGGCGGAGCTGGCCCGGCGCGTCCGGTCGGACGGCGAACGCGCGGCCGCGGCAGGTCGGCGGACGAGCGCTCGGGACGCGTGGCTGCGGGCCGCGGGCTACTTCGGGACGGGGCTGGTCGCCGCCGACGCCCTGGACGACGACACCCGGCTCCTCCCGGTGTTCCGGCAGCACCGGGAGTGCTTCGACCGGTTCGCGGACGCGTGGGAGCCGGCTGCGGAGCGGGTGGCGGTGCCGTACGAGGGAACCGAGCTGCCGGGCTATCTCTTCCGGCCCGCCGCGGGCGGCGCGGACGCACCGACGGTGATCGTGAACAACGGCAGCGACGGTCCGGTGAGCACCGCGTGGACGATGCTCGGCGCCCCGGCCGTGGCACGCGGCTGGAACGCCTTCCTCTTCGACGGCCCGGGGCAGCAGTCGATGCTCTTCGAGCACCGGATGCCGTTCCGCCCGGACTGGGAGAACGTCATCACGCCGGTGGTGGACTTCCTGTTGGGCCGCGACGACATCGCGCCCGGACGGCTGGTGCTGGCCGGGATCAGCCAGGCCGGCTACTGGGTACCCCGGGCGCTCGCCTTCGAGCACCGGATCGCGGCCGGCGTCGCGGACCCGGGGGTGGTGTCCGTGGTGGACAGCTGGTGGAACCACTTCCCGCCGGAGCTGCGCGAGCTGTTCGACTCCGGCGACCGCGACGCGTTCGACGGGTCCATGCGCGAAGGGCTCGCGGAGGACGGGGAGTTCGCCGCCTACTGGAGGTGGCGGGCCAAGCCGTACGGCATCGACTCCCCGTTCGATCTGCTCACCGAGATCGGCCGGTACGACCTGACGGGGGTACTGGACCGGATCACGGTGCCGCTGCTGGTGACCTCGCCGGAGGGCGAGCAGTTCTGGCCCGGCCAGTCGCTGCGGCTCTACGAGGCACTGCCGGGCGAGAAGGCGTTCGTGGAGTTCACGGCGGCGGAGGGCGCGGACCTGCACTGCGAACCCCTGGGCCGGGCCCTGTTCGAGCAGCGGGTCTTCGACTGGCTGGCCGCCCGCCTCGGGGCCGCCGCCTGATGCCCTTCGGGCGCGGACGGGTCGATACGCTTGCCGCGGGCCGGGGTCGGGCGGTGGGCGGAGGGGAAGCACGTGGGGGCGGGGAATCCGTTGACGCAGGTGCCGCGGATGCGGCTGGACGAGCTGCTGGAAGAGCTCCAGGTGCGCATCGACGCCGTACGCGGTACCCGCGACCGGGTGCACAGCCTCCTCGAAGCCGTGGTCTCGGTGGGGCGGGAGCTCGATCTCGCCCAGGTGCTCCGGCGGATCGTGGAGGCGGCCGCGCTGCTGGTGGACGCCGAGTACGGGGCGTTGGGCGTGATCGGCCCCGACGGCCGCACGCTCGCCCGGTTCCTGACCGTCGGACTCACCGATGAGGAGATCGCCGGGATCGGGCCGCTGCCGGCCGGCCACGGCCTGCTCGGGGAGGTCATCCACCACCCTGAGCCGCTGCGCCTCACGGACCTCGGCGCGCACTCCTCGTCATACGGCTTTCCGGCCCACCACCCGCCCATGCGCACGTTCCTGGGCGTGCCGATCCGGGTGCGCGACGAGGTGTTCGGCAACCTCTACCTCACGGACAAGCGGGGCGGGGTGGACTTCGACACCGAGGACGAGGCCGTGATCTCCACCCTGTCGGTGGCCGCGGGTGTCGCGATCGACAACGCACGGCTCTACGAGGGCTCGCAGCGCCAGCAGCGCTGGCTCAGGGCCAATGCGGAGATCACCGAGAGCCTGCTGTCCGGGAGTTCGCGGCCGGCGGTGCTGGAGCTCATCGCCCGCCCGCGCCCAGGAGATCACCGGGGCGCGGCTCGCGGACGTCGCCATGCCGGTGGCCGGAGTCGACGGCCTGGTCGTGGAGTTCGCGGCCGGCGCGGAGGCATCCGCGCGGCAGGGCCTCGTCGTGCCCTTCGCCGGTACGCTCTCGGGAGCCGCGCACCGGGCCGGAACGCCGGTCTCCGCCGGGCCTGCCGCGCAGGACGGGCGCTACCCGGCCGAGGCCCAGGTCCGGGAGCGGGACGGTCTGGGGCCGGCCGTGGCGGTCCCGCTGGGTACGGCCGGCGGGGAGAGCCGAGGCGTCCTGCTGCTCGCGCGCGCAGCGGGGGAACCCGCATTCGGCGAGGGCGAGCTGGAGCCGCTGGTCGCCTTCGCGGGTCAGGCGGCGCTGGCCCTGGAGTTGGCGGAGCGGCGCCGGGACGCCGAGCAGATAGCGCTGCTGGAAGAGCGCGACCGGATCGCCCGCGACCTGCACGACCTGGCCATTCAGCGGCTCTTCGCCACCGGGATGACCTTGCAGAGCGCCGCCCGGCTCGTGGAGCACGAAGGAGCCGCCGAGCGGGTCGGCCGGGCGGTCGACGACCTGGACGAGACCATCAGGATCATCCGATCGACGATCTTCGGGCTGCGCACCAGGGACCGTGAGAACGGCCCCGGCCTGCGGGCACGGGCGGCCCGCGCGGTCGGTGAGGCGGCCACCACGCTGGGCCGTCCGCCGCGTCTGAGCATGGAGGGACTGCTCGACACCGACGTACCGGTGCGGATCGCCGACCACGTCATGGCGGTCCTGGGTGAACTCCTCAGCAATGCCGCCCGCCACGCCCGGGCGACCCGGGTCGGGGTGAGCCTCAGGGCGGCGGGCGGCGAAGTCGTGCTGACCGTCTCGGACAACGGCAGGGGCATTCCGGTCCAGGGGCGCAGGAGCGGTCTGCGCAACCTCGACGAGCGGGCGCGGGAGGTGGGCGGCTCGTTCACCGTCGGGAGCCCGCCGGAGGGTGGCAGCAGGCTCGTGTGGCGGGCGCCGCTGCCCGGCGGCGGCTGAGCCGGGGGCTCGTGCCGGTTTCAGGCCTGCGGTTGCGAGCCGTCGGTGTCAGCCCTGCGGTGCGGGGTGGGACGACTCCGCCTCCGCCTCCAGCCGGAATCCGGTGACGAGGTCCGGGCGGATCCGCAACGCGCCGGTCGTCGGCGGTCCGACCCAGGGGCGCAGCAGGTCCGCGTACCGGCCGGCGTCGTCGGCATCGGCCACCGGGCGGGCGTAGCCGGTGACGACGACGCTCCAGCCGAGGTGCGTGTCGGGGTCGATGACGTCCGCTTCGTAGGCCACGACCACCCCGGGGGCCTCGGCCGGGGCCGCCAGGGAGCCCAGGGCTCCGCCTTCGTGGATCCGGACGACGATGTCCTCGCCGTCGACGAAGTGGTTCACCGGACGGACGGCGGGCAGCGCGTGCCGGGTGAAGACGATGCGTCCCAGCGACACCGTCGCGAGGAGCTCCAGGGCCTCGGCCCGGTCCAGTTCCCGCATGTGCCGTGGGGCTGCGGACCGGGACGGCTGCGCGATCACGAGACGACGAACCGCAGGGCGCGGTCGGCGGCGAGCACCCGCATGGACTTGATCACCTGGGGCGGCACGTCGCACAGGAGCAGCCGGGTTCCCGCCGCACGGGCGTGGCGGTCGAGGCGGGTGAAGAGGTCTATGCCCGCGCTGTCGCAGAAGGAGAGGCCGCGCAGGTCCAGGATCAGGTTCCGGTGGCCGGACCCGGCGAGTTCGCGCAGGCGCGGCCCCACGTGCTCCACCGTGAAGAAGTCGAGCTCCCCGGCCAGGGCGATTCTCAGGCCCCGGTCGTCCCGGGCCACGGTCTTCAGGTCGATCAGGGCGGTCCTCATGGCGTCCTCCGCGCTGCGTGCGGCTCCGTGGAGTCGCGCGGTTCCCCGTGTGCCCTCAGTCCATACCGTGCCGCGGGCCACCGGGAGGGCCCGGCAGGCCCTCCGGACAGGGCCGAAGGTCCCTCCCCGGGGGACCGGCCGGTATCTGCCGTGGGAACGGCAGCGCCGATGAGGGCCGATCGGCCCTGTCCGTTCGACCGTACGGGAGGCAGGATGCCGGTGTTCGTGCGTCCGGGCACGGACCCAGGCCAAGGAGTTGTGTCATGACCGGCAGCGGTGTCCCCTCCCCCGCGACGAGCGCGGGCGGCGCAACCGAGTCCATCAGCGTCTTCCTGCTCGACGACCACGAGGTCGTACGCCGAGGGGTGCACGACCTGCTGGACGCCGAACCCGACCTGGCCGTGGTCGGTGAAGCGGGCACGGCGGAACAGGCCCTGGTCCGCATCCCCGCGCTGCGCCCCCAGGTCGCGATCCTCGACGTACGGCTCCAGGACGGCGACGGGGTGAGCGTGTGCCGTGAGCTGCGCTCCCGCATGCCCGAACTGGCCTGCCTGATGCTGACGTCGTTCGACGACGAGGAGGCGCTGCTGGACGCCGTGATGGCCGGGGCCTCCGGCTACGTCCTGAAGCAGATCACCGGTACCGACCTGGTGACCGCGGTACGGACGGTGGCCGCCGGCCAGTCGATGCTCGACCCCGGGGCCACGGCGCGGCTGATGGCCCGCCTGCGCGGCGAAACGCCGAAAGAGGAGCAGGTCCCCGGGCTTCCCGGCTTCACGGACCGGGAGAAGGAGATCCTCCTGATGGTCAGCGAGGGTCTCACCAACCGGGAGATCGGCAAGCGGCTGTTCCTCGCGGAGAAGACCGTCAAGAACAACATCTCGCGGCTCTTCGTCAAGCTCGGTGTGGAGCGACGCGTCCAGGCCGCGGTCATCGCCAGTCACGCGCTGACGCCGCCCGGACAGCACCCGGTACCCACTCCCGGGTAGGACGGACGGAGGAGGGCCGTCCGCGGAGGTTCAGCAGTGCGGGACGACGGCCACGGGGCAGGCCGCGTGGTGCAGGACGGCATGGGCCACGGACCCGATGCGCGAGCCCAGCACCGCATCGCGGACGCGCCGGCCGACGACGAGCAGCCCGGCGTCCGACGTCGCGGACAGCAGCGCGTGGCCGGCGCTCCCCTGCACGACGTGCGCAACGACCTCCACCTCGGGGTACCTTGACCGCCACGGCTGCAGGGCCTGCTCCAGCGCGCCCTTCTCGTACGGCTGCAGCCCGCCGATCCGGTCGGCGATCCACAGCGAGCCGGGGCTGCGGCCGTGGACCGGCGGCAGGCTCCAGGCCCGGACCACGCGGAGCGCAGCCCTGCGCGCCGCGGCTTCCTCGAAGGCAAAGCGCAGTACCCCGGCGGACTCCTCCACTCCGCCCTGCTGGCCGACGACCACCTCTCCCCCGTCGGCCGCGGACACGGGCCTGCACCGCCCGGCGCGGACGGAGACGACGGGGCACTCGGCGGCGGCGATCAGCTGCTGCCCGTACGAGCCGAGCAGGAAGCCGGCGAGGGCGCCGTACCCGCGGGAGCCGAGCACCAGCATCTCCGCCTCCTTCGCGGCGCGCAGCAGGGCCGGTACGGGGACGTCGGGCACCACTTCCGCGGTGAGCCCGAGCCGCGGGTGGCGGCGGGTGAGCTCGGCCTCGGTCTCCTCCAGGACCTCCCGGGCCCGGCGCGCCTCGACCGCGCGGGCCTCGACCGCGCGGTCCTGGACGACCGGGACGGCGAGCGGCTGCCACCGCCAGGCGTGGACCACGTGCACGTGCAGGTTGCGGCGCTCGGCCTCCCGCGCGGCCCAGTCGGCCGCGGCCCTGCTCTCCGCGGAGCCGTCCACTCCGACGACGAGGGTGCGCTTCACAGGTCTGTCCTCCGTACTGACGCGCGATGCGTCGGGGTCGCCGGCAGGGATGGGTGGCGCCGGCCGGGGGAAGGACCGGTCGCCACCGGCATTCACCTTCCCCGGGCCGGGCAGCCGCGGAAAGGGGCCGACCGGCCCTCCCAGAGGGACGGTCCTCCCCTGCCGGCCGCCCCGCGCAGGGGCGCAGGGTGTCGGCATCACCTCCGTCGGCGGACGTCCCGGGCCGGCGGGTGGGCTCGGCCACCTCCTGAGACAATTCGGGTGGAAGCAGGTACGGCGTCACGCGGAGCAGGCGGCGAACATGTCCGACGTACCGGGTGCCTTCGTGGAGGCTCCCATCAAGGTTTTCCTCCTCGACGACCACGAGGTGGTGCGGCGGGGGCTGCGGGACCTGCTCGACGCCGAGGCCGACATCACCGTGGTGGGCGAGGCGGGCACGGCGGACCAGGCCCTGGCCCGGGGGCCGGCGCGCCGCCCGGACGTCGCCGTCCTCGACGTCCGGCTGCCCGACGGCGACGGGATCGCGGTCTGCCGCGAGCTGCGCTCCCGCATGCCGGAACTGGCCTGCCTGATGCTGACGTCGTTCGACGACGAGGACGCCTTGCTGGACGCGATCATGGCGGGGGCGGCCGGGTACGTGCTGAAGCAGATCAAGGGGACCGACCTGGTCTCCGCGGTGCGTACGGTCGCCGGTGGGCAGTCCATGCTCGACCCGGCAACGACCGCCCGCCTGATGCGTTCCCTCCGCGCCCCCGAAGCGGCCGAGGAGCCCGAGGACACCCGCCTCGCCGCCCTCTCCGAGCGGGAGCGGGCCGTACTCGAACTGATCGACCACGGCCTCACCAACCGCCGGATCGCGAAGCGGCTCTACCTCTCCGAGAAGACCGTCAAGAACCACATCTCGCGGCTGCTGGCAAAGCTGGGAGTCGAACGTCGGGTCCAGGCAGCCGTCGTCGCCGCGCAGGTCCACGCCCAGAGGCGCGACGGCGAAGCCGCGCCGGGACACCGACCTGCCGGTCCGGAGCCGACCCGGACGTGAACCAGGAGGCCTCTTCCGATGAACTCCACCTCTTCCATCCGCTTCAACGCGGCACTGCCGGCCGACTGTCGTACCCGCCTCATGGAGATGGCCGGTGAGGTCAACTTCGACGAGGGGGCGCACCTCTTCCGGGAGGGCGGTCGCGCCGACCGGTTCTGGATCGTCCGTTCGGGCACGGTGACCCTGGACGTCCACGTGCCGGGCCGGCGTGCAGCCGTCATCGAGAGGCTCGGCGCCGGCGAGCTGGTCGGCTGTTCGTGGCTGTTCGCCCCGTACACCTGGCGCCTGGGCGCAGAAGCCATGACACCGGTCCGGGCCCACGAGTTCGACGCCGAGCGCGTCCGCGAGCTGATGGAGGCCGACACCGCGTTCGGCGCGGCCCTCGGCCACTGGGTCGGACAGGTACTCGCCCATCGGCTGCAGGCCGCTCGGGTCCGCCTGCTCGACCTGTACGCACCGTACGGCAGCGGCAGCTACCTGTGAGGGGGTGGCGACGGGCGGTCAGCTCGGCGGTGGGGTGAGCGGCACTGACCACTCCAGGCGGGTGCCGGCCCCGCCCGCCTCCCGCGGGGTGACCTCCATGCGGCCACCGAGCCTTTCGGCACGCTCGGCGAGATTGCGCAGTCCGCTGCGCCGGCCGCCCTCGGGCACGCCGACGCCGTTGTCCGTCACGGTGACGGTCAGGACGCCGTCCTCCGCGACGACCGAGGCTTCCGCACATGTGGCCCGGGCGTGCCGGGCGACGTTGGCCAGGGCCTCGCCGAGTACCGCGAGGACCTCGTCGGCGACGGCGGGCGGCACGTCGGTGTCGATCAGCCCCTCCATCCGCAGGGCGGGCGGGAACCCGAGGCTCTCGGCGGCCTCGTCCACGGCCCGCACGGTGCGGGAGCGCAGCGCGGGCACCGCTGTGGGGGTCTGCCGGTCACGCAGCCCGAAGATCGTGGACCGGATGATCTTGATGGTGGCATCGAGGTCGTCCACGGCACGGGCGAGGCGTTCGGACGCCTCGGGGTGGTCGACGAACCGCTGGGCGCTCTGCAGGGTCATACCGGTGGCGAAGAGCCGCTGGATGGCAAGGTCGTGCAGGTCGCGGGCGATGCGGTCGCGGTCTTCGAGCAGGCTCAGCTGTTCGGCGTCGCGGCGCCGGTCGGCCAGTTCGAGCGCGAGGGCGGCCTGATCGGCGAATCCCGGCAGGGAGGCGACTTCGGCCGTGGTGAAGGCCGGGCGGCCGTGGCGCCGGGCCAGGATCAGAATGCCGCTGAGCCTTTCCCTGGTTCCGAGGGTGACGCCCACGGCCGGGCCGAAGCCCGTCCACCGCTCCGGCTGTACGGTGACGCGCCGGTCGGTCGACACGTCGGCGACCGTGATCAGGCCTGCTCCTGCCAGGGCGGCCTCGGCCAGGGTGCCGCGCGTGCTCGGCAGGACGATGCCGCGGTGCGCCTCGGCCCCGTGCCCCAGGGCGATCGAGCCGCGCAGCTCCCCGGCGGGGCCGACGAGGTAGATGACGCCCAGGTCGGCGCTGGTGATTTCCTCGGCCTGCTCCAGCATGACCGCGAGGACGTCGTCCTCGGGGGCGCCGGAGAGGAGGGCGCTGGTGATGTCCGAGCTCGCTTCCAGCCAGCGCTCGCGCAGGCGGACCTCTTCGAACAGGCGGGCGTTCTCGATGGCGATGCCCGCGGCGACCGCGAGCGTGGACAGGACGGCCTCGTCCTCGGCGTCGAAGTCGGCCCCGCCGCGCTTCTCGGTGAGGTAGAGGTTGCCGAAGACGTCCTCGCGCACGCGGATGGGGACGCCGAGGAAGGAGTGCATCGGGGGGTGGTGGGGCGGGAAACCGTACGAGGCGGGGTGCTCGGCCAGCTCGGACAGCCGCAGGGGTTCCGGGTGGCGGATCAGTTCGCCGAGGATGCCGTGGCCGGAGGGCAGGTCGCCGATCCGGGCACGGAGATCGTCCGTGATGCCGACGGGCAGGAACTCGGCCAGTTTGCGGTCGTCGCCGATGACGCCCAGGGCGCCGTATTCGGCGTCCACGAGGACGACGGCGGCCTCGACGATGCCGTTCAGGACCTGGGGCAGGTCGAGCTCGCGGCCGACCGACATGACGGCCTCGAGGAGCCCGTTCAGCCGGTCCCGGGTGCCCCTGACCTCCTCGATGCGCACCTGGAGTTCGTCGAGGAGCTCGTCCAGCCGCAGCCGCGGCGTACCACCGGTGGCGGGCCGGCCGTCCGCGCTCATGTCCCACCTCCGGCCGGCGGAAGGGTGGAGGGCCACATCACTCCACGGTAGTGCCGGCACAGGCCCTGAGCCCGCCGACCCGGAGCCTCACGTGCTGCCGAAGTCGCTGCCGGTCCGGGGGATGAGGAGGACGGGGCAGTGCGCGTGGTGCAGGAGGCTGTGCGTGGCCCGGCCCAGGCTGCGGGTGATGCCGAGGGCTCCCGGGGCCCGGCGGCCGCCCATGACGAGCAGGTCGGCGTGGCGGGACGCCTCGACCAGGACGCCGGCCACGGAGATGCTCTTCTCGGCGTCGGCCCGCACTTCGAGACCGGGGAACTCCTCGCACACCGCGTCCGTGACCGCCCTCAGGGCCTCCGCGTGCGCACCCGCGATCGCGTCGACGCCGTCGAGCATGCCGACCACCTCGCCGACGGACTCCAGCACGTTCCACACGTGCAGGAGCCGGAGGGATCCCTTGCGCAGTTCGGCCTCGCGCGCGGCGTACCGGGCGTACGGCAGGTCGTGCCCGTCACGGACGGCGGCGAGGACGGTGCCGGTCTCCTCCACCCCTTCGGTGCCGCGGACGACGATGACGGGAGTCGTGGCGGCGGCCGCGACGTCCAGGCCGACCGAGCCGAGCATGAGGGACTTGAATCCGCCCCGGCCCCGGTTGCCGACCACGACGGTGCCGTGCAGGGCGCCGGCCCGTCGCAGGCTGCTGACGGCGTCCGCCGGGCTGTACTCGGTGCTCACGCGCAGACCGGGATACTCGTCCGTCACGGCCTTCGCCGTGTCGTCGAGGAGCCGGCGGCCGTTGGCGCGGACCTGTTCGAGGGTCTCCGTCGGCACATACAGGGCCCGGCCGTCGGTGTCGGCGCCGTGGACGATGTGCAGGGGTCGGGCCCGGCGTACGGCCTCCCCGGCCGCCCACATGGCCGCCGTACGGGCGGGGTCCGAGCCGTCGACGCCCACGACCACCGTGCTGGTGTCCGGGGTGCTGAAGGTGCTTTCCACGATTCCTCCCGACCGAGAACCCGATGAGGACACCCCTCACGCTGGCATCGGCGGAGCCGCCTGCGGAGGGCCGCCCGGGGCTCCGATCGGGACCAAAGGTCCCGTCGTGCGGGCACGGTCCTCCGCCGTCCGGCCCTGATGGCCCCTACGGCCCCCGGTGGGGACCGTTCGGCCCTCGTCCACCGGCGCGTGCGGGCGGATGGTGGGGGACACCCCGACTCGGACGCACGTTCCCCGCGTGGCACGAAGGAGCAGGAGGACGTCATGAAGCACATCAAGGTGGCGGATCTGATGACCGACGAGGTCGTCTCGGTGGCCCCGGAGACCGCCTTCAAGGATGTCGCCAAGCTCCTCGCCCAGTACGGCGTCTCCGGACTGCCCGTCCTCGACGACGAAGACCGCGTCGTGGGTGTCGTCTCGCAGACGGACCTGCTGGCCCGCATGGCACCGGCCTCGCATCCGTTTCAGGAGGACGACGCACCGGCAGAGCCGCCCACGGCCCGCGACGCCATGTCCGCCCCCGCGGTCACCGTCCGCGCCGACGAGACGGCCGGTGACGCGGCCCGGCTGATGACCCGCCGGGGCATCGAGCGGCTGCCCGTCGTGGACGAGGAGGACCGGCTGGTCGGCATCGTCACCCGCAGGGACCTGCTGCGCCTGTTCGTGCGCCCCGACTCCGAGATACGCCGGCGGGTCGCCGACGAGGTCCTCGCGGAGGTATTGGACGTACCGCCCGGCGACATCGACGTCCACGTGGTGGACGGCATCGTCACGCTGGAAGGCAGCATCGAGTGCCGCAGCCGGCTCCCGGTGCTCCTGCGCCTCGTCGAACAGCTCGACGGGGTCGTCGCCGTGGCGTCCCACGTCACGGCCCGGACCGACGACACGCCGACCGCTCGCACCGGACGCGTCCGCCACACGCCGATGTGGTGACGCCGGTGCCGGACCCGGAAGAGCGGACCCTACGAGCACGCACACCCACGGGACTGCGCCATGACCACAGCACCCCTCGACCCCGACAGCGTCGCCCGGCTCGTCGGCGACGCCGTGACCGCCCCTTCCATGCACAACGCCCAGCCGTGGAAGTTCGTATTCCGCCGGGCTGACGACGTCATGGAGCTGCACGGCGACGCGCAACGTGCCATGCCCCGCACGGATCCGCATCACCGGGCTCTGCACCTCGGTTGCGCAGCGGCCCTGTTCAACCTGCGGGTCTCCACCGCCAGGCACGGGCTGGGGGGCGCGCGTGCACCTGCTGCCCGACGCGTCGCAGCCGTGGCTGCTGGCAGCGGCGACGATCGGCGAACCGTCGGCCGAGGACCAGGAGCCGGCCGCCCTGCGCACTTCTCTGCGGCGCCGGCACACGAGCCGCTTCCCGTTCAGCGGCGAACCGGTCCCGGACGCTCTCCTGGACGGCCTGAGGAGCGCCGCCCGCTGGGAGGGCTGCCGGCTGACGGTCCCGGGCGGCTGGCACCTTGAGACCGTGCTCGGGCTGGTCCGCGACGCCGAACACCGGGAGGACATCGACCCGCTCGTCCGGGCGGAGACCTCCGCTTGGGCCTCCCCCGCGCACGCCTCGTCCGGTGCACGCCGCGACGGCGTTCCCGCCGACGCGTTCGGCCCGCGCAGCTCACGAGGCTCCTCCCCCGTACGGGACTTCGGCCGGGACACTCCCGCGTCGGACCGCGGCCGGGCCGTGTTCGAGCAGCGGCCCCAGCTCGCCCTGCTCGGTACCCCGACGGATACGCGGGTCGACCGGATGCGGGCCGGTCAGGCACTGGAGCGCGTCCTCCTCCAGGCCACCGCCGACGGCCGGAACTGCGTTGGACGGCTCGCGACCCGCTCGATGCCATGGGCCACGTCCAGATGGTCCTGCGCCTGGGCTACGGCCCCCAGGGGCCCGAAACACCGCGTCGCCCCGTCGCCGACGTCCTGGAGATCCGGGGATGACACCACCCCAACAGTTCAGGGTTCCCTGAATTCACGATTCAATGTACTGTCGAAGCGTGCTGAACACCGCCGAAGACATCGAGGTCCTGGCGCGCTTCGGGCGCGCGCTGGCCGATCCGATCCGCTGCCGCCTGCTCCTCGAGATCCGTGAGGCCCCGGCGCACCCTTCCGACCTCGCCGACAGGCTGGGCATCTCCCGCACCCGGCTGTCCAACCACCTCGCCTGCCTGCGCGACTGCGGCCTCGTGGTCGCCGTCCCCGAAGGCCGCCGGACCCGCTACGAGCTGGCCGACGCGCGCCTCGGGCACGCCCTCGACGACCTCCGCTCCGCGGTCGTCACCGTCGCCGCCGACCGGACCTGCGCCGAGGCGGACGACAAGGGGTGCTGCTGATGGCCACCCTGGTGCTGGGCCCGTCGCCCGCCCGGCGCGATGTGCTGACCCGCCGCATACGCATCCTCGTGGCCGCCACCATCACGTACAACGCCGTCGAGGCGGCCGTCGCCCTCACGGCGGGCGCTCTGGCCTCCTCGACCGCGCTGATCGGATTCGGCCTCGACTCGATCATCGAGGTCTCCTCCGCCGCGGCGGTCGCCTGGCAGTTCTCCGCCAAGGACCACGCCCTGCGGGAGGCACGTGAGCACAGGGCACTGAGGATCATCGCCATCTCCTTCTTCGCCCTCGCCGCCTACGTCGCCGTCGACGCGGCACGGTCCCTGACCGGCTCGGGCGGGGCGTCGCCCTCCGCGCCGGGCATCGTCCTGGCCGCCCTGTCGCTCGCGGTGATGCCGTTCCTGTCCGCCGCCCAGCGCCGGGCCGGGCGGGAGCTGGGCTCCGCGTCGGCCGTGGCCGACTCCCGGCAGACCCTCCTGTGCACCTACCTGTCCGCCGCCGTCCTCGCCGGCCTCGCCCTCAACGCCACCTTCGGCTGGACCTGGGCGGACCCGATCGCCGCGCTCGTGATCGCCGCCATCGCCGTCAAGGAAGGCCGCCACGCGTGGCGGGGCAAGGGCTGCTGCGTACCCCGGCGGCCCGCCGACGCGTGCCGCACCACCGGCACCACCGGGAAGAAGCAGGAGAAGCAGTGAACAACTGGGCTTGGACTGCAATGGCGTTGTTCGCCGCCTGGGCGGTGACGGCGTTCGGCATTCGAGCCGTCCTGCAGCGGCGCCGCACCGGAGACAGCGGCTTCCGGGGCATCTCGGGCCGGCCCGCATCCGCCGCGTGGTGGGCCGGCGTCCTGTTCACCCTCTCCCTCCTGGGCGGAGCCGCGGCTCCCGCCGCCGCACTGGCGGGAATGCCCACGCTGCCCGGCGCGGGTGACGGTACGGCCCTTCGTTGGACGGGATTGGCCGCGGCCCTGGCGGGAATGGCGGCCACGCTGCTCGCGCAGAGCGGGATGGGCGACTCCTGGCGCGTCGGCGTGGACGCCGCCGAGCGCACGGAACTCGTGACCTCCGGACTCTTCGCGTACGTCCGCAACCCGGTCTTCACCACAATGACCGTGACCGCCGCGGGGCTCGCCCTGATGGTGCCGAACGCCCTCGCAGTCCTCGCGTGCCTCGTGCTCGTCCTCGCCATCCAGCTCCAGGTCCGTGTGGTGGAGGAGCCGTACCTGATGCGGGTGCACGGTCCCGCCTACGCCGACTACGCCGCGCGGGCGGGCCGGTTCCTCCCCGGCGTCGGCCGACGCGCCTGCGCCGCCGGGGCCTGATCGGGAGCCAGATCCCGGGCTCCGACACGCACGACTCGTGCCCGTGGCGTCCCGGGCTTCGGGCTCACCGCTGCCAGGCTGGCCACGGGACCGGCCGGCGCCACAGACCAGGAGGAACAGCACCATGGGACACGGCCACAGACACGGCTCCCCGCCCGGGGACGACGGTGGCGACGGGCACGCCCACGGCCCGCGGATCGGCAGCGCCGGCGAACGCCACCAGAAGCCGCTGGCCATCGCCTTCTCCATCACCGCGGCGTACGCCCTGGTGGAGGTCGTGGCCGGCGTCATCACCGGCTCCCTGGCCCTGATCAGCGACGCGGCCGGCATCGGGCCGGCGCACGTACGGCACCTACCGTCTCGAGGTGCTGGCCGCGATCATCAACGGCCTCCTGCTGTTCGGGGTGGCCTTCTACGTCCTCTACGAGGCCGTGCAACGCTTCCGCGACCCGTCCGAGGTCCCCGGACTCCCCGTACTGGTCGTCGCCGTCATCGGCCTCGTCATCAACCTCATCTCCTTCCGCCTGCTCACCGCCGGCGCCAAGGAGAGCCTCAACGTCAAGGGCGCCTACTTCGAAGTCCTCGCCGACATGCTCGGTTCCGTCGGCGTGATCATCGGAGCACTCGTCATCTGGACGACCGGCTTCGAGTACGCCGACCCGATCATCGGCGCCGCCATCGGCCTGTTCATCCTGCCGCGCACCTGGAAGCTGATGCGCCAGGCCCTGCGGATCATCATGGAAGTGGCACCACCCGACATCGACGTCGAGGCGGCGGAACGGGACCTCGCCGCCGTCCCGGGCGTCCAGCAGGTGCACGACCTGCACATCTGGACCATCACCAGTGGCATGGAAGCGGCATCGGCCCACGTGATGATCAAGGACGGCGCCGACTGGCACGCCGTCCTCGACCAGAGCCGCCGGATCCTGGCCGAGCGGTACGGCGTCACGCACCCCACGATCCAGGTGGAGCCCGCCGACCACTCGGAGGAGCCGGCCGGATTCTGACCGGCGGTCGACCGGCCGCCGGACGCGGACCTCTCAGACCAGCACGTTCTTGTAGAAGATGCTGGAGCGCCGGTCGCCCTCCAGGCCGGTGGCGAAGCCGAGGAAGAGGCGGCTCTCGCCGGCATCGGTGCGGTAGACAGCCAGACCTTCGGGCTCACGGTGGTGCAGGGTGGAGCCGGCCTTGGTGAGGACGGGGCCCTGCTTCACCGTGCCCGTGTTGATGTCGATGCTGGTGATGTAGGTGTTGCCGTCGCCGACCGGAACGCCGGGCTTCGGGTAGGCGTCACCCGTCAGGTAGTACATGTACGAGCCGTAGAGGGCGTAGCCCTGCGCGGTTCCGGGGATCGCCGGCTGCTCGAAGTCGACGAGCGGCGCACCGAAGTTGCGCGCCTGGAAAGCGGAGAGGGGGTACACGGCGATGCGCTTGCCGGCGTCGGTCTGGTAGCGCACGATCATGCGCTGGTGGACCGGGTCGACGGAACAGGTGTACTCGGTGGCTCCGGCGATCGGCTGGTAGGCGGCTGACGCGGCCGGAGAGCCCAGGGTGGTGTTCGCCGTGTAGGGAATGGGAGCGAGCGCGGTGCCGAACCCCTTGGTGTTCGTGGCGCACTCGATCCACAGCTCGGTGCCGGAACCGTCCGGCAGGGCGGCGAAGGCGACGCCGTGGCCGAATCCGTTGAGGTGCATGTACGAGATGTAGTTCCCGTCGAAGTCCATCTTGTTGATGCACAGGTCGCCGTCGGCCTCCGTGCTGCCGCTCCGCTTGGTCGCGACGAACAGGAACTTGTTGACCCAGTCGAAGGCGAAGCTCTGCTGGACCCGAGCACCGTGCGTGTCCTTGGAGCGGAACAGATCGTGCGACGGCTGTGTGAGATCGAACCGCTTCGTGGTGGCCACGGTGGCGGCGGAGGCGGTCTGCGCGCCGATGCCGAGCCCGAGCGCGGCGAACGAGGCACCGGCACCGGCGCGTATGAGGCTGCGGCGGGAAAGGGGGAAGCCTGAAGGGTGGTTCATGGGGGGACTCCAGAGCGGTGGTGCGGGAGGCAGGACCAGTCGATGCTACTGGTCGCGGCGTTGGCGCAACGATCCAGCTGGCACTGGGCAGTTGGACTCGGACGCCCGCGGTCTCCTGCTGCCCGGTCACACCTCTCGCCGCCCGCCACGGCCCCCGGCCCCGGCGCGGCACCTGCCGTCTGCGCGAGGACTGCGAGCGGCCGCAGTCGACTGCGGGGCCCCTGCGGCAGGCGCGCAGGGCGGCAGGGAAGCGGCTCGTGCGCACCTGTCCGTGGGACACTGGAGTGCCAACGGACTCCCGGCGCTCTTCTTTCCGGAGGCGGTATGGCGGTCACCCTGCTCACCGTCGCGTTCATCGTGGCCGCCCTGGTCATCAGGACCGCGGTCGCGGAACTCCGCGCCCCCGGGAGCGCGCGCCGGCAGTGGGCCTTCCTGACCGACCGGCGCGCATGGGCCATCGGAGCCGGCACGGCCCTCGTGCTCGGCGCCTTCGGATGGGCCACGGCCGGTCCCACCGCCGCGCTCTGGGCCGCACTCGCAGGCCTCCTCGTCGCCTCACTCACCGGTACCGGGGAGAAGGACGACTGAGTCCGTGAGCCACGTCACGTCCGGTTCCTGTCAGCAATCGGGGCGGCGTCCCGTTCAAGGGGCACGCGAACGAGACAGGAGCAACGCCATGAAGCACCGCATCGTCGTACTCGGCGCCGGATACGCCGGGGCCTTCGCCGCCGGGAGCCTGGCCCGCAGGCTCTCCTCCGCCGACGTCGAGATCACCGTCGTCAACGCCGTGCCCGACTTCGTCGAGCGGATGCGGCTGCACCAGCTCGCGACCGGCCAGGACTTCGCGGTGCGCGGGCTCGCCGATGTGTTCGCCGGCACCGGGGTCCGGCTGTGCCTGGCCCGGGTCACCGGTGTCGATCCCGTGTGCAGGACGGTCGCCGTGAGCGGGGACGACGGCGACCGCGAGCTCGCCTACGACACCCTCCTGTACGCGCTCGGCAGTTCCGCAGCCCGCCACGCCGTGCCGGGCGTCGCCGAGTACGCCTTCGACGTGGCCGGCCTGTCGTCGGCGCTGCGGCTGCGCGACCGCCTGGCCCGACTCGGCGAGGGCGGCACCGTGCTGGTCGTCGGGGAGGGACTGACCGGCATCGAAACCGCCACCGAGCTCGCCGAGTCCCGACCCGACCTCTCGGTCGCGCTCGCCGCCCGCGGCGAGCTGGGCGCCTGGCTCTCCCCGAAGGCGCGCCTGCACCTGCGCCGGGCCTTCGACCGGCTCGGGGTCACCGTCCACGAACACACCGGCATCGAAGCCGTCGAACCGACGCGGGCGATCGCCGCCGACGGTGCGGCCGTTCCCGCCGATGTGACCGTGTGGTCCGCCGGGTTCGCGGTGCACCCCATCGCCGCCGCCGGCGGCCTGGCGGTCTCCGGAACCGGACAGATCGTCGTCGACCGCACCATGCGCTCGGTCTCGCACCCGGAGGTGTACGCCGCCGGTGACTGCGCCTACGCGATCGGCGACAACGGCCGGCCGCTGCCGATGTCCTGCGCCTCGGCCGGCTTCACCACCATGCAGGCGACCGCCGCGATCATCGCGCGGCTCACGGGCGCCGAGGTCCCGACCGTCGGCCTGAAGTACTACGGCAACCACATCAGCCTGGGGCGGCGGGACGCGATCTTCCAGATGGTGGACGGGGACGTCCGGTCCAAGCCCTGGTACCTGGGCGGCCGGACCGCCGCCCGGCTCAAGGCGGGCGTGCTCAAGGGGGCCGGTTTCGGCATCGCCCACCCGACCTACGGCATGCCGAAGCGCAAGCACCGCCTGGCTGCCGCGGCCGGCACTCCCGACCGGATCGGCACGCGGGCCGCCGTCTAGGACGTCTCGACACTAGGCTGATCTGCATGGACATGGCAGCGATCGATCGGTTCGAGGCCGGCCGGGGCCGGCTGGCCTCGCTCGCGTACCGTCTGCTCGGCTCGGCGACCGATGCCGAGGACGCCGTGCAGGACGCGTTCCTGCGCTGGCAGGCTGCCGACCGGGAGCGTATCGACGTGCCGGAGGCATGGCTGACGAAGGTCGTCACCAACCTCTGCCTCGACCGGCTCCGCTCGGCCCAGGCCCGCCACGAGCGGGCCGTCGGGGACTGGCTGCCCGAGCCGCTCCTCGACGGCGACCCGATGCTCGGCCCCGCCGACACCTTCGAGCAGCGCGAATCGGTGTCCCTGGCGGTGCTGACCCTCATGGAACGCCTCTCGCCGGTCGAACGGGCCGCCTACGTGCTGCGCGAGGCCTTCTCGTATCCCCACGCGGAGATCGCCGGGATCCTCGACATCACCGAGTCCGCCAGCCAGCAGCACGTCCACCGGGCCCGGCGCCGGGTCGCCGCCGAGCGTCGCGGGGGCGGCGAGGTGGACCCCGCGGCGGCGCGCCGGATCGTCGAGGAGTTTTTGACGGCCGCGGTGTCGGGGCGCACCGAACGGCTGGTGGCGCTGCTCACCGCCGACGCGACCGCGGTCTCGGACGGCGCCGGACTGGCCAGGCGGCTGCTGCGGCACCGGACGCCCGAGCGCATCGCCTCGTCCGTACGGGCAGGCTTCAGGCCCACCGCGGCGAAGCGGCGGATGGCCGGCGGCTCCCCCGCCTTCCACATCACGCGGCTCAACGGCTCCCCGGCCGTCCTCGCCGTGGTCGGTGAGCGGGTCGTGGGCGCCGTCGCGTTCGAGGTCAGCGACGGGAAGATCGCCTCCCTGCGCGGCATGGCCGCGGCCCCCCGGATCGCTCGCCTCGGCGCGGCCTGGGCGCACCACGAGGCCGGGGCGCCGGTCGTCGCATGGTGACCGGTTTCGCCGGTCGTCGGCCTGCCTCCCGCCGGTTCACCCGAACGGGTCGGCCGGGCCCCCGCGCGGCCCGCGGACCGGTGGGCGCGGGGCACGGCGGGGTACCACTCCCTGCCGATGGCGTTCGGACGTGCGGGTGACGGCCGGGGTCAGGCCGGCACCCCGTGCGCGAGGCCGCGGGTGGTGACGACCCGGGCGCTGCCGTCGGCCAGGCGGTAGGACAGGCCCACCACGGCGGCGCGCCCCGCCGCGACCTGGTCGGCCAGGACGCGGGAGCGGTCCAGGAGCAGGTCGACGGTGTGTCGTATGTGCTCGGCGATGATGTCGTCCTCGTCGGTGAGTCCGGCGGCGCGGGCGGCCAGCACGCTGGGGGTGACGCGTTCGATGACGTCGCGCACGTATCCGGTGGCACTGACGCCGTCGGTCAGGGCGGCGCGGGTCGCGGCGACCGCACCGCAGGTGTCGTGGCCCAGCACGACGACCAGCGGGCAGTCCAGCACGCTCACCCCGTACTCGATGCTGCCCAGGACCTCCGCGCCCGCGACGTGGCCTGCGGTGCGGACGACGAACAGGTCGCCGATGCCGCGGTCGAAGATGATCTCGGCGGCCAGCCTCGAATCGGAGCAGCCGAAGAGGACGGCGAAGGGACTCTGCGCCGGAGCCGTCTCGGTACGGCGCGCCGCGTCCTGGTTGGGGTGCTCGGGTGCGCCGGCGGTGAAACGGCGGTTGCCGGCCAGCAGCAGCTCGAACGCTTCGGACGGGGTGGGTGACATCGGGGTACTCATGACCGCAGGCTACGACGCCGCCCGGGCCGCCACCTGCTGAGGGTCACGCCTCCAGCAGGTCGGGCACGACGCCGCGCAAGGCCCGGGCGCCGATGGCGCCGGCTCGTTTGAGGACCGGTACCGGGCCGGTGAGGTCCACGATCGAGGAGGCGACGGCGGCCTCGGTGGGACCGCCGTCGAGGTAGACGGAGACGGAGTCGCCCAGCATGCCCTGTGCGGCGTCGCAGTCCTGCGGGGAGGGCCGGCCGGTCAGGTTTGCGCTGGAGACGGCCATCGGTCCGGTCTCGGAGAGCAGTGCGAGGGCCACGGGATGGGAGGGCATCCTGACGGCGACCGTGCCGTTGGTCTCCCCGAGATCCCAGGTCAGCGCGGGCAGGTGGCGGGCGACCAGGGTCAGCCCGCCCGGCCAGAACGCCTCCACCAGGGCCCACCCCTGCTTGGGGAAATCGGCGACCAGGTCGTGCAGCGCGTCCGGGGAGGCCACAAGGACCGGCGAGGGCATCGCACGGTCGCGGCCCTTGGCGCCCAGCAGCCTGTCCACCGCGTCGGGGTTGAAGGCGTCGGCACCGATGCCGTAGACGGTGTCGGTCGGGAGCACCACCAGCTCGCCCCGCCGGACCGCCTGGGCAGCCGCGCCCAGGCCGTCGGCCCTGGTCGCATCCGTGGAGCAGTCGTATCGAAGGGCCATGGCCGTTCTCCATCCCACCGGGCTCTCCGCCCGCACCTGCCGGGTTACCTCGGCAGGCTACCGGAACGGGCCGCCCTGCTGAGCCGCACAGCCGTACAGGCGCCTCTGACCGGCTACTTCGCGACGGAAGGCCATGCGGCCGGGCGGTTAGACGTCACCCCAGCGAGCCTCGTTTCCCTCGATCGGGGGACCGCACCGCGGTGGCCGGGGGCACGGCCCCCAGCCGTGCCCCGCCGCGCTGCGGTCCTAGGACGGGGCGGGAGCCGCGGGAAGCCGTTCACCGGCTTCCGGCTCGTGCGGTGGTTCGCTGAGCTGGTCGCGCAGGTAGTTCCAGACGAC
Source organism: Streptomyces sp. A0592 (assembly GCF_004795115.1). Lineage (NCBI taxonomy): Bacteria > Bacillati > Actinomycetota > Actinomycetes > Kitasatosporales > Streptomycetaceae > Streptomyces > Streptomyces sp. A0592. The sequence goes on along the minus strand of NZ_SSBM01000017.1, from coordinate 83,757 downwards.
GGCGATGAGTGCGGCCACCGGTACGGCGAGCAGGGCGCCCACGACGCCGGCCAGGCTGCTGCCCAGGGTGACCGCCAGCAGGACCACCGCCGCGTGGAGACCGAGACTGCGGCTCTGGATCATGGGCTGGAACACGTTCCCCTCGAGCTGCTGCACCGCGACGATGATGGCCAGGACGATCAGCGCGTCCGTCAGGCCGTTCGAGACCAGCGCGATGAGCACCGCCACCAGGCCGGCGAACAAGGCGCCCACGATCGGCACGAACGCCGAGACGAAGGTCAGAACTGCCAACGGCAGCACCAGGGGTACGCCGACGATCCACAGGCCCAGGCCGATGAAGACGGCGTCGAGGAGGCCGACGAAGGCCTGGGAGCGGACGAACGAACCGAGGGTCTGCCAGCCGCGCGTGGCCACGACCGGGACGTCGGTCGCGAGGCGGCCCGGGAGTTGGCGGGTGAGCCACGGCAGGAAGCGGGGGCCGTCCTTGAGGAAGAAGAACATCAGGAAGAGCGCCAGGACGGCGGTGATCAGGCCGTTGAAGATGGTGCTCACCCCCGTGACGACGGTGGAGACCGCGCTGCCGACGCTGTTCTGGAGGCGGTCCATCGCGGCTTTGGAGGCACCGCTGATCTGGTCGTCGCCGATGTTCAGCGGCGGCCCTGCCGCCCACTCCCGCAGCCGTTGGATGCCCGCGGTGACGCCGTCGGCCAGTTCGCCCGACTGGGAGGCCACGGGTACGGCGATCAGCGCCACGATGCCCGCGGCCACCAGCAGGGACAGCACGGTCACCACGGAGGCCGCCAGCGCGGGCGGCCACCCCCGTCGACGCAGGAATTCGGCCAGGGGCCAGGTCAGGGTGGTGAGGAACAGGGCGACTATGAGGGGCCAGACGACCGACCACATCCGGCTCAGGAGCCACAGGGCCGCCGCCGCCATGACCAGGACCACCAGCAATTCGGCGGAAACGCGCGCCGATGTACGGAGCGCGGCAGCGGCCTTTGCGGAACTCAGAATGGCAGACATGGCGTCACCCTATGCACCCTCCGATCGGAGTCGAGCAGGACTCGGCCCGGTCGGCAGCGGGCCCGGGCCCGTTCGGCCATCGGTTTGGCGAGTCCTTGCCATGGCGAGGTCTTGCCGTCGGCAGGCCTTCACCTCGGCGCGACCGGGCCTATAGACCCATGGCATGTCCTCCCCCTCTCACGCTTCCGCCCTCCGGCGCTGGCGCCGGCAACTGCTCTCGGCCGCCGCCGCGGTGCCGCTGCTGGCGTCGGCGCTCGCGGTCCTGCAAGCGCCGGCTCAAGCCGCTCCGAGCAAGCCCACCGTTCCCGCCAAGTCTTCGGCGACCCACAAGGTCACTCTGGTAACCGGCGACGTCGTCACGGTCACCACGATGGCCGACGGCAAGCAGACCGCCGAGGTCGACCGGCCCGACAGCGCCGTCGGCGGCGTGAAGATCCAGCAGGTCAAGGGAGACCTGTTCGTCGTCCCGGACGAGGCGGCGCCGCTGCTGGGCACGGGCCAGCTGGATCGACGGCTGTTCAACGTCACCGACCTGATCGAGATGGGCTACGACGACGCGAAGTCGGCCTCGGTACCCCTGATCGCGACGTACACCCGGTCGAAGTCCCGCGCGGCCGGCGAGCCGACGGCTCCCCGGGGCAGCAAGCTGACCCGCCGTCTGGGCGGCATCGACGGTGCCGCGCTCAGCACCGAGAAGCGGCAGGCCCGCACCTTCTGGACCACCGTCGCACCGCAGGGCAGCCCGTCGCTGGGCATGGGCGTGGCGAAGCTGTGGCTCGACGGTCGCGTGAAGGCCAGTCTGAAGGAGAGCGTGCCGCTGATCGGCGCGCCCCAGGCCTGGGCGGCCGGGTACGACGGCAAGGGCGTCAAGGTCGCGGTGCTCGACACCGGCATCGACGTCAACCACCCCGACTTCGCCGGCCTGATCGACGGCACGGAGAGCTTCGTGCCGGGCGAAGCCGTCACCGACGTCAACGGGCACGGCACGCATGTCGCCGGCACGATCGTCGGTTCGGGCGCCGCCTCCGGGGGCGCCGACAAGGGAGTCGCCCCCGGCGCCGACCTGTTCGTCGGCAAGGTCCTCGGCGGTCCGGAGGGCTCCGGCCAGGACTCCTGGGTCATGGCCGGCATGCAATGGGCCGCCGAGTCCGGTGCGGACGTCGTCAACATGAGCCTCGGCGACTCCTACCCGACGGACGGCAGCGACCCCATGTCGCAGACGGTGGACGCACTGTCCGCGCGGTACGGCACGCTGTTCGTCATAGCCGCCGGCAACTCCGGCCCGGAGAGCATCTCCGCGCCGGGCGCGGCCGCCTCGGCCCTGACCGTGGCCGCCACGGACAAGCAGGACCGGCTCGCATCCTTCTCCAGCACCGGCCCGCTGGCCCACTCCGGCGGTATGAAGCCGGACATCGCGGCGCCCGGCGTGGACATCACCGCGGCCCGTTCGCAGGAGATGACCGACGGTGGTGAGGGCCCCTACCGCACCCTCAGCGGCACCTCGATGGCCACCCCGCACGTGGCCGGCGCGGCGGCGGTCCTGGCCCAGCAGCACCCGGACTGGACGGGCGCGCAGCTCAAGGAACACCTGACGAGCACCGCGAAGGGCCTGGACGGCGGGTACTCGCCGTACGAGGTCGGCACCGGCCGCCTCGACGTGGCCGCCGCCGTGCGCACCACGGTCCGCGCGACGGGATCGCTCTTCTTCGGCAACCACACATGGCCGCACGAGTCGAGCGACGCCGCCGTCACCAAGGACCTGGCCTTCACCAACACCGGTGCCGCCGATGTCACCCTGCACCTGGCGCAGACCGTCGGAAGCCCGTTCGCTCTGGGAGCGACGAGGGTGACCGTCCCGGCGCACGGCACGGCCGCCGTCCCGGTGACCGGTGACCCGAAAGCCGCAGCGCCCGGCCGGCACACCGGCTACGTGACGGCCACCGACGCCGCCACCGGGCAGCCGGTGACCCGCACGTCCGTGGCGCTGCTCAAGGAGGAGGAGCGCTACGACCTGAACATCAAGCTGGTCGGCCGGGACGGCAAGCCCGCCGCCGGGTGGGTCACGGTCAACCTGGCCGGCGACTTCTGGCCCTGGTCGCTCTACGTCGACGGCTCGACCACCCTGCGCATGGCACCCGGTGCGTACACCGCGGCGGCGTACCTCGACGTGGCGGGCGAGAGGGCCGACCGCTCGGGTCTGGCCGTGCTCGTCGACCCGGAGACCGTACTCAAGGACCGCTCCGCGGACGTGGTCCTGGACGCGAGCACGGCACGCCTCCTGCAGACCGAGGCACCGCAGCGCACTGAGGACCGCCAGCGCAAGGTCGACTTCAACGTCCACTACAAGGGCCTCGACCCGTTCATGGACTACCGCAGCGCGTACGTGGTGCCGCCGACGTACGACGACGTCTACGTCGCGCCGACGCAGCCCATGGAGCAGGGCGAGTTCATACTGACCACCCGGTGGCGCAAGGGCGAACCGCAGCTCAGCCTGAGCACACCGGGCGGCCGGCTCCGGTTCGAGGCACTGGTGCAGGCGGGCAGCGCACTGGGCACCGCCCGGGACACGCTGGACGCCGTCCACGCGGGCAACGGCGCGGCGACTGCGTACAAGACGGTCAAGGCCAAGGGCAAGGTCGTCGTCATCGACCGCAGCGACGAGGTCTCGCCGCAGGAGCGCACCGAAGCCGCGGCAGCGGCCGGTGCGAAGGCGCTGGTCGTGGTCAACGACCGTGTCGGCGGGCTGATGGAGTACGTCGGCGAATCGGATATCCCGGTCGCCTCCGTGCACCGCGACGCGGGCAAGGCCCTGGTCGCGATGGCCAGGACCGGCAGCGCCAGACTCACCGTGGAGCAGACCGAGCACACGCCGTTCGTGTACGACCTCACCCGGGAGTACCCCGGCCGGGTTCCGGACCGGGCCCTGGTCTACAGGCCGGCCAAGGACGACCTCGCCCGCATCGATGCCCGCTACTACTCGGCCACGAACGGCCGCTCGGCAGAGGGCTACCGGTCCGACTTCACCCTCAGCCCGTCGGTCAACTTCCCCGAGCGCGAGTGGCACCCGGGCACCCGCACCGAGTGGGTGACCCCGGGCCAGGTCTGGAGGGAGTTCCACGCGCAGGGCGTCGACACGGCCCTGCCGTGGGTGATGGTGTCGGGCGACAACACGTACGCCAAGGGCAGCACCACCCGGCTGGACTGGTTCGCTCCGGCGACCCGTCCCGGCCAGAGCGAGTCCTTCGGTGTGTACAACTCCCGCTGGCAGAACCACATGACCTGGAACGTGCAGGCGTGGGCTTCAGCCAGCGACACCATGCGGCTGGGAGGTTTCCTGCCGTGGGGCGGGACGCCGACCCGTCTGCAGGTCTTCCAGGGCGAACGACTGATCCACGACAATCCGCACAGCACGGACATGCAATGGGTGGAGGTCCCGGCGGGCAACCTGCCCTACCGGGCGGTCCTCGACGCCGAGCGGCCCGGTGACCTCTTCCGGCTGTCGACGCGCACCCACACCGAGTGGACGTTCCTGTCCGACACCGTCGACTCGGACTTCTTCGAGCCGTTCCCGGTGCTGAACCTGGACTACGGGCTGGAGTCGGACCTGCACGGTGACGTCAAGGCCGACGCTACCCAGAAGATCACGCTCAAGCCGGTGTCGATGGGCACCGGCACCGTACCCGGCACCGTCACCACCGTGGCACTGGACGTCTCCCACGACGACGGCGCCACCTGGCAGAAGGTGACCGTGTCCAAGGGGGCCGACGGCCGCTGGACGGGCTCCTTCAGGACGGCCAAGAAGTCCGGCGGCTTCGTCTCGGTCCGCGCGAGCGCCCGGACGGACAGCGGCTTCAGCGTCAAGAACGAGATCATCCGGGCATACGGCCTGCGATGAACCGCGCTGTCGGGCCCCGGGGCGGCGACGCCCTGGGGCCCTCCCTCTCGCACCTGCTCCCACCTGGGACTGTTCAGGGTTTGCCGCCATGGCGCATACTCTCCCCGCTGCGGCAAGCGGAAGAGAGTCGGTCGCCGATGCTGGATGTGTTGGGCCTCGACCCCGACGACGAAAGGGTCTACCGGGCGCTGCTCGGACGGCCGAACTCCACCGCGCCCCTGCTGGGCGACGAGCTCGTCGTCCCGCATGCCCACGTCGCCACGGCCTTGTCCCGTCTCGTCGGGTGGGGGCTGGTCACGAGGTCGGCGGACGACCGCTTCACGGCCGCTCCGCCGGCCATGGCTCTCGGCGCTCTCATCAGCGAGCGGCGGGACGGGCTGCGCATGGCCGAGCACGCCCTGGTGGCCTTCGCCGAGGAGCACCGGGCGGCGATGACCGGGAGCAGCATCAACGATCTGATCGAGGTCGTCACGGGCGCCGACGCCATCCGCCACCGCTTCCTCCAGGTGCAGCAGGCGGCCCGCACGCAGGTCCGCTCCTTCATCACCGCACCGTTCGTCGCCCTGCCGCCCGACGAGAACACGGCCGAGCCGGTGGCCCTCGGCCGTGGCGTGCAGTTCCGGGCGGTACTGGACCGGGCCGTCCTGGCAGAGCCGGGCATCGTCGACGACGCGATCGATTCGCTGGGCAGGGGCGTGCAGCTCCGTGTCGCGGACGAGCTGCCGATGAAACTCGTGCTGGCCGACGCCGACCTCGGCCTCGTCCCCCTCGCGGTCACACCGGACGGGGAACCGGGCGCCGTGCTGCTGCACCGCAGCGGCCTGCTGGACGCGCTGGACGCCCTGTTCGAGACGGTATGGCGGACCGCCCACCCGCTCGCGCTGTCGGCCACCGGCGCGAAGGCCGAAACCACGGTCGAGGTCGGTGCGCAAGGCCCGACCGAGCTCGACCGCAGGATCCTCGGGCTGCTGCTGGCCGGCCTGACGGACCTGACGGCCGCGGCACAGCTCGGCCTGTCGGCACGCACGTTGCACCGACGCCTGCGTCATCTCATGGACATGGCCGGAGTCCGCAGCCGGATGCAGCTCGGCGCGCACGCCGTCCGACACGGTTGGGTCGAGCCGCACTGAGCGTCCGGCGTCGGCCACCCTGACCGCGGGCGTCGACATGCAGGGCCCGTCCCGGACGCGGACCCCCCCCCCCGCCGTTTGAAGGGGGAGTCTCAGGGCACACGGCGAAGCATCCGATGGACCACTCTGGGAGGGCTCGTGTCCGGACTATTCGCAAAGCTCAAGCAGTTCAGCCGTAGCCCGCAGGGGCAGCGGACGATCTCCTCGCTGCGGCGCGCGGCTTCCGACCCGCGCAAGCGGGACCAGGCCCGCGGAATGCTCAGGCGCCTCCGCAGCGGGCGCTGACCTCTGCGTCCCGGGCATCGGCGCCGACGGGCCGCCCCGGGGCGCGTTCCGGGCTCGCTCCGGGCGCGTTCCGGGTCGGCGTCTCACGGTCGGGTCGTCATCTCCGCGCAGCGGGTGACGACGGACGCGAGGGTCCGCCCCTCGGCGAGCAGGCGTCGCTGCGTACGGGCCCCGTTCCCCCGTTCCTGCACGTGCGCGATGGCTTCGCGGACGCGCTCGTCGTCGTCGTGATCCCGCAGGGCCTCGCGCACGTGCCGGTACAGGGCTTCGACTGCGGCCTCGGCGGACGTCTCACGCATGGTCTCGGGGTGCAGCAGAGGTCCGTCCAGGCCCGACCGTCCGGCCCTCCAGGAGGCCAGTCGCAGCAGGCTCGTACCGATCCTGGCCGGAGGCCGCCCGTCCTGCCAGGCGCGGGACGCGGTCTCCGCCAGGCCGCGGACGAGGGCGGCGAGCAGGACGGGCGTGGAGGCGTCCAGGCAGACGTCGGCGACCCGGACCTCCACCGTGGGGTAGGCGGCCGACAGGCGGGCGTCGAAGTAGATCATGCCCTCGTCGCGCAGCACCCCGGTGTCGATCATCGCGCGGACCTGCTCGTGGTAGCGGTCGGCGGAGCCGAAGATGTCGACCGGTCCGGCGGACGGCCACCGGTTCCACACCCGGCTGCGGTAGCCGGCGTAGCCGCTGTCCTCGCCCTGCCAGAACGGCGAGTTCGCGCTGATCGCCATGAGGACGGCCAGCCAGGGCCTGATGCGGTCCAGGACCGCGACGCCCTCCTCGTCGGATGCGACCGACACGTGAACGTGGCATCCGCAGGTCAACTGTTCCTGCGCGGTCAGTCCGAACTGCTCACCCATCCACCGGTAGCGCCGGCCGACGCTGAGCGACGGCTGCACGGGCAGCGGCGATGTCGCGACCGCCACCACCACGGCGCCGGCGCTCGCCGCGTGGCGGGCCGCCTCGCCGCGGATACGAACGATCTCCTCCTGGAGTTCACCCATCTCCGTCACCGGCTTGGTGGCGAACTCCAGCTGCTCCTTCTGCAGTTCCTTCTCGAATTCGTGCGCCCTTGCGCCACCGGCACCGGGCCGCTGCCACGCCAGGCGGTCCGCGGCGGCCAGCACCGCCCCCGAGACGGCCAGGGGAGCGCCACTGCTGCGATCCACCAGCAGCAGTTCTTCTTCCACGCCTACGCTTCGCATGTCGCCGCCCGTGGATCGGTGCACCGGATGACCTGCACCTGCCCTCCCCGCCGTCGACCATGCCGCCAGGTCCTGCACACCGCCGGCATCGACCAGGGGTGAATTCGGTCCACGGGGTCGGTCGCAGCGCGCGAGGGCCGCTAGGCTCACTACCGCACTTTCCGTTCACGGTCGCGCACAGGGAGTGAGGCTTTGCAGCTCGGGGGGCGAGGGGTCTGGCAGACCCGCGCGGGCGTGATCCAGCCGCCGTACCTCAGCGATCACCTGTGCCGGCTGCTCCACCTCGCAGTCGGCGCGTTCCCGTTGCTCCTCTGGTCCCGCGATCCGTCCGCCCCGGGAGTCGCCGGGCTGGTCCTGGCCCTGCTGCTCTTCGGGCGGATCGGTCTCTACGACCTGCGGCTGCGCGTGTTCATCCGGCTGTTGCGGGGACGGGAGCGCCTGAAGCGGGTTCTGATCCTCCTGCTGTCCGGCGGCGCATTGGCCCTGTGGCCCGCGGACCGGCTCGGCGGCGGGTCGGCAGGAGGTGCGTTCTCCCCGAGCTCGGTGGGCTGGGCGTCGGCCCTGCTCCTCGTCACAGCGCTCGGCTGCCTCCAGGAGTGGCGCATGTGGCCGGACGTCCGCGGTGTCCCGTCACCCCGGCTGCAGCCCTTCTGGGTGCTGCGCCGGCTGCTGGGATGCGGCTGGGGCCCGGCGCTGCTGGCGGTCACCCACCCCGGCGCACGGGGATTGCTGCTGCCCGCCATCGCGGTCACGGCGGCCGAGGTTGCCTTCTCCGGGTACGCGGCCCGTACCGGTGACTGGCAGCTCCGGGTGGTCGACGCACTGCGCCTCCCGCTCCGGGCCTCGTTCCGCGTGCCCTGGGTACAGGGCAGCGCCATCGGACCATGGGCGTACGACTCGGTGATCCGCCGCCCTCGGCGGCCCGATCTGGCGCCCTGGGAACTGACGCTGCGCCATGACGAGGTCCTGGCGGGCTCCATCGGCTACGACGTCGTGGTCAGGACCTGGCAGGCGAACGCGACCACGCCCACCGCGCAGGCCGAGCCGTGGGTCAGCACGGCGGAGGCGTACGCGGACTCCCTGAAGGCCCTCTTCCAGCACCGGGCGGGAACGGAGATCCCGGAGCCCGAGCGCCGCCGGCTGTTCACGACGTGGCAGACCGTCGCCGCCATGACGGCCATGGCGCGAGCCGAAGTGAGCGCGACGACCGGGCTGTCGGACAATGCCGTGCGCAACCGCAGGTACGCGGCCCAGCTGTTCGCCGCCGCCGGTCTCCCGTTGAACGCGGCCGCCGCCCGGTGCCTCACCGCCGACATCCTGGCCTTCGACCTGGCCCGCCCCGACGAGGCACTGGCCGAGGTGGACGAGATGGGCGACCGCACCGCCCTGCCGCCGGCCCTGCAACGGCTCGCGGAGCTCGTGGAGGGCGTCGCGGGCCGGGCCCACCACGGCTCGGGCGGGGACCGCCGGCCGCGGTCCGCCCTACCGCCGGGAGCGGCGACCGCCCTGATCGGGGAACTGCCCAGTTGGCTGCCCTTCCTCTCCGTCCACCACCGTGAGATCGCCTTCGTGCGGCACGTCGAGCAGCGCGTCGACAACGCCGCGCACCTGCTCGGCCGACGGCCCGACGTGACGTTCCCCAGCGCCTACCGGGGCCCGGCCGGCACGTACCGCCTGCCCCTCGGCGACGACCTCCGGCAGACCATGGCGGACGCGCAGCGGTCCTACGCGGACGGATCCCTCGACGTCGCCCGGCGCGCGGCCGCGGACGTGCTGGAGGTCGCCCGGTCGGCGAACGACCTGGCCCAGCAGACGGCCGCCCTCCGGTTACTGGCCCGGACCGCGGCCCGCTCCGGCGACTGGCCCGAGCAGTACGCCCACCTGATCGCCCTCGTCGCCGCGGTCGAGACCGCGCGCGACCGCGTCGCCGACGCCGATCTGCGCATCGATCTCGATCTCGCGGCGCCCTGTGCCGAACTCGTCGCCCTCATCGTCGACCGCCGCGTACCCGGCGTGCCGCTGACGACGGCACTGGACGTGGCGGAGCGGGGCCGGGCCCGCCTCATGCTCCAGACGCTGGGCGGCGCCCACCACGCCGAGCTGCCCGCCGAACTGCGGGAGTTGCAGCAGAAGGAGAAGGGCCTGCTGAAGAGCGTCCGCAGCAGCGACCGGATCGACTCCCGCGGCCCGTACGGCTTCTCGGTGCTCAACCCCTACTGGGGCGAGGTGGAACGCGCGAGGCTCGAGGAGATCTGGCGCGCCATGGAGACGACCGGAGCGGCCGGCGCCACGTACGTGAGCGGCCGGCGGGGCGCGCCGGCGCAGTACGCGCAGCTGCGGGACATGCTCGAACCGGGAGAGGTCCTGTGCGAGTTCGTCCACGCCGGCGCCCGTACGATCGTCCTGCTGGTGCGCCGGGACCGGCGCGAGCCGGTGGTCGTGGATCTGCGGCTGACGGCGGAATCCCTCCTGCCGCAGAAGCCGGACGTCGGGCGGCAGGCACCTTCCTGGATCACAGGACTGGAGCCGCTGGCCCGCGCCCTCGCCGAGCACACCCGGCCCGGTGAAGTGCTGTGGCTGGTGCCCGAGGGCCCGCTGCACGACCTGCCGCTCCACGCCGTCACCGTCGCGGGGGTCCCCTGGGGTGAGCGCAACCCGATGAGCTGTACGCCCAGCGCGTCGCTCATGCGGTACCGGCTCGGGCCCCCCGCAGCAGCGGCGAGCGGGACACGGGCCGCGCTGGTCCTGGCCGATTCCCGGGGGGACCTGGCGCACGCCCGGGCCGAGGCCCGGGCCATCCGGGCGGTCCTCCCCGCCACCGAGGTCCACCTGGGCGCGTCGGCCACCCTGGCGACCCTGCGGGAGCGCCTCTCGCAGGCCCGTTACGACGTGGTGCACCTGGCCTGTCACTGCCGCCTCGACAGGGAACGGCCGTCCAGGTCGGGCATCCTCCTCGCCGACGGGGAGCTGACCGCCGAGGTCCTGCTCACGGTACGGCTCGACGTCCGCCTCGTCGTGCTCAGCGGCTGTGACACGGGCGTCCAGGAACAGCGCAGGGGCAATGAACTCATGGGGCTGACACGGCAGTTCCTGCACGCGGGAGCGCGGTCCGTGCTCGTGACCCGGTGGCGGGTGGACGATGTCGCCGGTGCGCTGTTGATGGAGGACTTCTACGAGCGGCTCAAGCACGGCAGCCCCCTCGCGACGGCGCTGTCCGCCGCCAGGCACCGGCTGCGGACCATGAGCCTCGAACAGGCGCTGGAGCACTGCGAACGGGAACGGCGGCGCACTGCCGATCGCGACTCCGAGCACTCCCTGGGCCACGACATCGCCCGCCTGCGGCTGCGAGCCGGCGATGTCACCGGCGCCCTGGCAGAGATCGACGCCCGCCTCGCCGAGGCATCCGCCGGATCCCCCCATCGGCACCGGATGCTCATGCTGCGGAACCGGGCGCGCTACGCGTCCCCGCGCCGCGACCACCACCTGCCCGCCTTCGATCACCCGTACTACTGGGCTCCGTTCACCTTGGTAGGAGATTGGCGATGACCCTCGAAGAGCTGCCGCTCGCCCCCGTGAGCACCCGTCCCGGCGAGGCGACGGACGGCTACGTCGTGGCGCTGGACGCCGCCGGAGTGCCGACCGGCCTGGGCCTCGCCACTCCCCCGGGCACGGGTGGGGGCCTGCACCCGGCCGTCCTCCTGCCCGCCGGCCTCCACCTGCACGAGCTGCTGACGGGCGAAGCGGTCACCCTGCTCGCGCTCAACCCCTTCGGGGCCGTGGTGATCGACGCGTCCGGCATTCTGGGCGTCCTGGAGCACCCGACAATCGCACGCCACGCCACCGGCGCGGACGTACCCGCGGGCCGTACCCGGTCGGACCCCGCGCACCCCGAGGACGCGGTCCTCGCCGGCGTGGTCGGCGTCCCCGTCGCCAGGGTCCTGTGCCGCTGCGGGCAGTTGAACCAGGTCACGCTGTACGACCCCGACTACCCGCCGACGTGCCCGGGCGACGACGGCCATCCCCTCGATCCCCAGGAACGGTGAGGGATGTTCAGCGCCACCCTCGGTGAACTCGCGGGCGTGGCCGGGCGGCGTTCCGTCCGCGGCGTGCTGCTGCCGAGTCTCGTGTTCTGCTGCCTGGCACTGCTCGTCGTCGCGACCGGCCGAGGCTCCGCGCACGACGCGCTGCACGCGTGGCGCCAGGGCTCGTGGGAGTCCAAGGTGCTCGTGGTCGCCGGGTTCGTCCTCGCCCTGGTCTGCGTGTCCACGGCGCTCGGCAGCGCCCAGACGGCACTGATCCGGCTGGCGGAGGGCTACTGGAGCCCGCCGGTACGCCGGACGATCGGCCGACTGGGCCGGAGCCACCACCGGCGCGCGGTCCGGCGTGCGGACGATGCCTGCGCACACGACCGCTATCCCCCGCGCACCCGCCCGGACGACATCATGCCGACCCGGCTCGGCAACGCGCTCAAGGCCGCCGAGCTCTATCCCCGCCTCCGCTACGGCATCGACGCGGCCCTGGTGTGGCCCCGGCTGCACCCACTGCTCCCGGACACCTTCCTGACCGTGCTCGGTGCGGCCCGGACGGGTCTGACCGCGCTGCTCGCCTCGGCGTTCCTGTCCGTCGTCCTCGCAGTCGGCGGCGCCGGATACCTGTGGGCCGTACGCGCCCCGACGCCGCTGTTCCTGCTGTGCCTGTGGGGCGGCGGACTGGCGGCGTGGCTCTGCTACCGCGGCGCCCTGCTCAGGGCCGTCGTCTACGGACAACACCTGCGCGTGGCCTTCGACCTGTACCGCGGGCACCTGCTGGAGGCGGTGGGGCGCCCCGTCGGCGACGGCGAGGACGAGCGAGTGCACTGGGAGCGCCTGTGCCTCTTCTGGCACCGCGGCATCCTCCCGCACCACGTCGCCACACCGGACCGCCCCCCGCAGCCGAGCCCCGACCCCCCTCCTGCCCACACCCCGCCCGGCTTCTCCCCGTCGGTCTCCCTCCTGACGGCGGCCGCCTTCACAGCCGCGGGCCTCGCGGGCGCACTCACCGGCACGGGCTGACGCCCCGCCGGGGGTCACGGCGGGGGGTGGTCCTCGGGCGGGTAGTCGTGGGACTCGGGTCCCGGCTCCATGCGGGACACCATCTCCGCGAGCCGCGCGCAGACGCGTTTGATCTCCTCGTGCGTCGTGTCGCGTTCGGTGATGACGGCCGCGAGGAGGAGTGCCGTCAGCGCCGTCGTGCCGTTGACGGCCTGCAGCGTGACCATGTTCGCGAAGACGTCGTCACTGGCGAACGGGCCTCTTGCGGCAGCCGCAGCCATGATCGCCAGCGTCGACACCACCAGTGCGCACGGCGCCGCGCCCGCCAGCCGGAAGCGGAACGCCGCCCAGACCAGGAGCGGCGACACGAGGAAGAGCAGGTTCGACTCGGGCGGACGCGTCGCCACGAGCGTGACGAAGACCGTGCCGAACGCCAGCGCCACCGCTTCGAGCCACCGGCCGGGCCCCGCCCGCGACGGCCACCGCGCCCTGCGCAGCACGAGCAGGAACGGTGTGACGACAAGGATCCCCATCGCGTCGCCGGTCCACCACACCGACCATGTCGGCCAGAAGTCGCCGGCGTCCACTGCTCCGGAGAGGACCAGCACGCCGCTGCCGATGGTCGAACTGATCAGCATCCCCGCGAGCGCGCCGAGGAAGACCAGCGCCAGTACGTCCCGCAGGCGGTCCAGCTCGTTGCGGAACCCGGCTCGGCGCAGCATCAGACAGGCACAGACCGGCGCGAGGGTGTTGCCCGCGGTGATGACCAGTACGGAGGTCAGCGACGGGCCGAGGAAGACGTTGACCAGGAACGCGCCCAGCGCGATGCCCGGCCAGACGCGCAGCCCCATGATGGGCAGCGCGGCCAGCGCCACGCCGGTCGGCGGCCACAGGGGGGTGACCTGGTCACGTACCAGCTGGTGGAGGAGGCCGACCTGCGCGGCCGCGTAGTAGACGGCGGCGACGGCGAGGATGCGCAGCGCGGCGGACCCGAGAGGTCCCGTCTCTGCGCTGCGCACGACAGCAGTGTGCGCCCAGATCCCGCCACCGGCGACCCCAGCGGCGCCCGCCTGCCCCACTGCCCCACGGCCCCCTACGGTCCGTCGTAGCGGGCGACCAGGACTGCCGCGTCGTCGCGATGGCCGGTCAGGTCGGCCACCTTCACCACGGCGGAGGCCAGCACGTCGGGGTCGGCGTCGAACCCGGCGCGCACCAGTTTGGCCACCTCGGCCAGTCCGGCCTCCATCGGGTAGTGCGGGCCCTCCACCACTCCGTCGGTGAGCAGCAGGAGCACCCCTGCCTCGGTCAGACGTCGGTGGGTCACCGGATACCGCTCGCCCGACACCACACCGAGCGGCGGCCCGCCCCGGTCGAGTGCCACGCCGTGACGGCCTCCTGCCGTGGCCCACACCATCGGGACGTGGCCGGCCCTGGAGGCCGTGAGATCGCGGCTGACGGGGTCGAAGCGGAGGAAGCAGCACGTCGCGAAGCGGCCGCACCCCATGGCGATCAGCAGATCGTTGGCTCGGCCCAGGACCTCCCGGGTGTCGCTCGTCGTCTGCGCGAGGGCGCGCAGGCTCGTACGCACCTGTCCCATGAAGGCGATGGCCTCCACGTCATGGCCCTGCACATCGCCGACCGTGAGGCCCAGTGACCCGTCGTGCATGACGAAGGCGTCGTACCAGTCCCCGCCCACCTCCAGGCCGCCGCGTGAGGGTGCGTACCTGGCGGCAAGGTGCAGCCCGGGCAGGTCCGGCAGCCCGGGTGGGAGCATGTGCCGCTGCAGTGCCACGGCCAGCTCGACCCTGGCCCGCTGGTACTCGACCCGGTCCAGGGCCTGATCGACGAGCTGCCCGAGAGCGGCCAGAAGTTCCTGCACGCTGTCGGGCGGATCGGGACGGCGTCCGCGCATCACGGCTCCTGGCTCTCCCACAGCCTTCCCACCTCAGCCTAGTCTCTGCCGCCGCATGCCTCCACAGCGTGGAGCGCCGGGCCTGGGCGCCCGCCCGGTCGGTATCTGGTCAGGCCAGGACGTTCACGGCCCGGGCGACGACGAGTCCCAGGATGATGAGCGAGACGATGGACTGGAGGGTCATGACGCATTTGGCCCAGGGCGCGAGCGGCATCACGTCGGTCGGGCTCAGCGCGGTGGAGTTGGTGAATCCGAGGTAGAGGTAGTCGACGTAGCGGGGACGCCAGTTCGGGGGGCTCACTTCGGGGTTGAGCTGTTGGGGAAAGGCGAGCGCAGGAGAGTGGGGCATGTGGTGGGCCCGGGCGGCCGATCCTCCGCTGTCGAGTTCGAAGTACAGGAGGGAGAAGGCGAGGACGGTGGAGGCCCAGACGCTGCCGCCGGCCATCAGGAGGGCGCTGGCGGAGTTGGTCTCGGTCCCGCCGTGGATGAGATCGTCGATCAGCTGGACGGTCGACCAGATGGCACTGCCCGCCAGGACGACGACCAGTGCGATCGACACCGCCCGCAGGACGGTGGAGCGGCGGCTGATCCGCCCGGGATCGCCCGCGATCAGCGCCACCAGGAGGAGTCCCTCGGCAAGGGGCAGCGCCCAGCGCGGCCCGAGCCTCAAGTCGTCGGGGAGGAGCAGGGTGAGCACGGCGGAAGCGATGACCGCTGCGGCCATCGGCCAGCGGCTCTCGGCGTGGACCGTGTTGGCGGCGGAGTGCGGTGCGGTCAAGGTCGATTGCTTCCACGGCTCGGTAGTGGCGCAGACCGCGTGGTCCGTCGTAGTGCCACGGCATCGGGCGTTGGCGTCACCCTAGACCGGGGCGGATGGGACAGTAGGACCGACACACCAAGCCGCGTGGGCGCGCCGCTGCGGTGAGCGCATCGCGCGGCGGAACGAGGCGCCGCTCATTTGGGGCACCTCAGAGCAGAGGAGAGTCCCGTGGGCATGGTGGTCATGTACAGCTCGGTGTCGGTGGACGGCTTCGTCGCGGACGAGAACGACCAGCCCGGACCGCTGTTCGACTGGTTGTTCGGCGGTGACGTCCTGCTGGACGAGGGCGGCGGCCTGAAGGTGTCGCAGACGTCCTACGACTACACCCGGCCGTACTGGGACGCGATCGGAGTCACGATCGTCGGCCGCCACGTCTTCGACCTGACGGACGGCTGGGACGGGAAGCCGCCGGGCGGGATCGACCACGTGGTCGTCGTGACGCACCGGCCGGAGCCCGAGGGCTGGGACCCCGGGGCGCCGTTCCACTTCGTCGACGGCGTCGAGGCGGCCATGGCCAGGGCGCAGGAGCTTGCGGGTGACCGCATCGTCGAGGTCGCCGCCGGCGACGTCGGTGGCCAGGTGCTGGCCGCGGGCCTGGTCGACGAGGTGCGCATGGACGTCGTGCCCGTCGTGTTCGGGTCCGGCAAGCGCTACTTCGGATCGGTACACGCGCAGCACCTGTTGGAGGATCCGGACGTGGTGATTCAGGGCAACCGGGTGCTGCACCTGCGCTATCGGGTGCGCCGACCGGCCTGAGGGCGGTGGCGCAGGCGCCCTGCCGGCCGACGGGCGGAGTACCGGGGCCGGACCACGCGGGACCTGGAAAAGTGCTCCGCAATTGACAGTTGGGGTCTGGCCGAACCGGCGTGCGATGGATGATGGCCCCGACATGGCCGGAGCCCCTGCAGGGATGCGCTCGCGTCCGCAGCCCGCGCGGCGGAGCGGACGATGCCTGCGGGCTGCCGTCTTCGCCCTCTCATGGCCGGCGGCCCGGCCGTCCCTGCCCGCTCGGCACATGCACCGGGCGGATCGGGCGTTGAGCCGACTCCTGGGGACGGTGGGGCGTTGGGCGCAGGGCCGACGGTGACGGCGATGCTCTGCCACGCCGTGGTGCGCCGGGGGCCTCCTGCCGGACGTGCAGGAAACGTTCCCCTGATCCTGGCGGCCGCTTCACCTGCAGGGTGAGGTCGGGCCCGCGTACCGAGAGGGTTCCTCCATCATGAACAGGTCACACACCCGTCTCCGGCTCTCGAGGACGGCCCTCACGGCAGTGTGCGCCGTGGTGGTCGTGGGCGTGGCTGCCGGGCCGGCCGCCGCGCACGCCGGGGTCACCGCCTCCGATCCGCGCGCGCTCGCCGAGAACGTCACGCTGTCCTTCACATCCGAGGCGGAGTCGGACACCGCGGGCATCGCGGAGTTGCGCGTCGTCCTCCCGAAGGGCATCGCTCCGGACGCCGTGGCGCTCAAGGACGCGCCCAAGGAGTGGAAGCTGTCGGCCACGCCGGACGGCTACGCGATCGGTGGCCCGGCGCTGGCCACCGGCACGGACGCCGAGTACAGCATCACCGTGCGCCAGTTGCCCGATGAGAAGTCCCTGGCGTTCAAGACGTTGGAGACCTACAGCGACGGAAAGATCTCCCGTTGGATCGAAGTGCCCACCGACGGCGAGAAGGTCGACAACCCTGCCCCCGTGCTCGAACTGAAGGCGGCGGCGCCCGGAGCCAAGCCCCTCGCCCCGAGCCCCTCTCCGTCTCCGACTTCGAGCAGCGCCCCACCTCCCGAGCAGTCGGCGGCCCCGTCGGGCCCCGTCGCGTCCACGAGCGCGCAGGCGACGAGCGCGGAGGAAGCCGGCAGCAGCACCGGCGCCACCGTCGGCGTGATCGCGGCTGTGGTGGTGCTCCTCACCGCCGGCTTCTGGTGGGCGCGCCGCAGCCGTGGCCGGGCCTGACAGGAACGGCCGGGGGCGCCGCACCGCACGCCATGTGCGGTGCGGCGCCCCCGGCCGCGCATCGGTGGTGCGGGCAGGACTACGTGATGCGGATGGTCTCGCGCACGGTGACCTGATCGATGTCGGTGGTGCGCACGGTGATGTTCAGGGTCCAGGCACCGGCCATGGGCAGCTGCAGGTCGTAGGTGGCCCAGTACCCCTTCTGATTCTTGAGCTTGGCGTCCAGCGGGCCGATTCCCAGGTCCTCCTGGGTGAGGGTGAGGCGGAGTTCGGGGACGGTGGCGAAGCCGCCGTCCGCGGTGTACACGACGGCTTCGACCGTGTTCTCGCCGACGCGTCCCGGCTCCAGGGTGATCTGCACGGAGCCCTTCTGGTTGGCCGTCCCCATGTCGAACGGCACCGTGACCACCTTCGCCTGTGGCACCGGGGCGGTGGCCGCGGCCGTCTCCGCCCCGTCGGCGGCGCGGCTGGGCTGGGTTCCGGTGAGCAGGGTCGTGATCGCCAGGACCACGGCGCCGAGTACGGCTTCGACGGCCACTGTGCGGCGCAGCCTGCGCCGGTGCCGTTCGGTCTCGGGGGCCGGCGGCTCGGTGTCGTCCCCCGGCTCGGCCCCGGCGGGTACGTCCGGCGTACCGCCTGTGACCGATGGGACGGGTGGCGGCGGCGCACCGACCGTTTCCACGACCCTCGCCCGCTCAGGCTCGGGAACCGTCGGCCGTTCAGCGGCCGGCAGCGCCTCGTGGTCGAGGCGGGCCGTCCACCGGCGCGAGAAGAACGCCACCACCAGCACGAGGACGACTGCGGCGAGCTTCACGGCGAGGATCCTGCCGTACGGCGTGGTGGACAAGGCCCCCCACGAACCGACCTGCCGCCAGGACTGGTACATCCCCGTGCCGACCAGAACGGCCATGGCCGTGAAGGCGACCGTGGAGAAGCGCCCGATCGCTGACGCGGGGACGTCACCGCTGCCGGGGGCCCGCCGCCGCAGGACGACCGCGAGCGTGATCAGGCCGCCCAGCCAGACTCCCATCGCCAGCAGGTGCAGCACGGCGACAGGAACGGCCAGCGGTACCTGGATGCCCGCGGAGGCATGCTCCGCACCGGCCCAGGTGAACGCCAGGGCCAGGGCGAGCAGCACCCCGACGACACGGGCACGGGTGCCGAGCCCGCCCGGTATCGTTCCCTCGTCGGGAAGGCCGGGACGGTCGGGACGGTCGGGTCGCTTGTGACCGTCGAGTCGGAGGGCTGACCGTCTCAGCAACACCGCGGCCGCCGCGAGCAGGACCAGCCGTACGACCAGTGCGATCCCGGGCCGCCCGGTGACGGTTCGACCCAGCTGGGACAGATCGAACGCCGAGGTCAGCGATCCGGCCGTCTCGTACGGGCCGCGCAGCAGCAAGAGGGCCGCGGTGGACGCCGCCAGTGCCGCCCAGCCGACCTTCAGCAGCCAGCGGACCGGGCGGACCGCCGCGGCGGTGGGCCAGCACAGGAGGACGAAGGAGACGGCTCCGACCAGCAGGGCCAGTCCGCTGTAGGCGACATGGCGGAGGAAGCCGTAGAGGCGCGCGGCCGCCGTGTCCTCGAGGGAGTCCGTGGCCACCACGGCGGCGGTGCCGGACGGTTTGCCGATGGAGAAGATGAACGCGCCCGAGATCGGGTGGCCGTCGGCGGAGACGACGCGCCAGGCCACCGTGTAGGTGCCCTGGGCGAGCTGGTCCGACAGCTCCACCCGTGCGGTGTTGTCCTTGCCGTCCGCGTGCTGGGCCGGTCGTGGGTTCACCCGCTCGTTCTCGGGGGACAGCACTCTCAGCGAGTCGTCGGAGAAGCCGACCGACTCCGTGAAAGTGAGCGTGACCTGCTGCGGAGCCGTCGCGAGGACGGAGCCCTCCGCAGGGTCGGACCCTCTGAGGCCGGCGTGCGCGGAGGCCGATCCCGCGCCGCCGAGGAGCAGGGCGAGTACGGCGGCGACCAGCGCCAGGACCGTCAGGGAGGTCCTCGCGGGAGGCGATCCAAGGTGCATGAACAGTCAGTCTCCGAAGTGGCGGTCGTCAGCGGCGGCACCGCCGCCCGGAAATCGATCGTCTCGAGGTCATGACGGGATGTGGACGATAGTGCTGCCGACCTCGGAACGGAGCCGGTTGAGCAACTTCGGCTAAAGGCCGGAACGGAAGGCTCGGCTCGGGGCGTATTCCTGTATGGAGCGAGGAACAGGCTGCGGACGGGGCTTCGCGAGCCCTCGGCGGGATCGCGATCGTCCCGGGGCGGGACGAGTATTTCTTCAAGCCCCGAGGTCCCGAGGACCCCGGGGGCCGGAGCAGGCAGGGAGGGAAGGCAGAGCGGAAGGAGTCTGCCCAGGGTCCTGGGCGTGCCGCTGGAGGACGAGCCGCGCTTCCACCAGTGGACCCAGACCGCCCTGGACGCTTGGGAGTTCGGACCCGAAACCGCCTCCGAGGGCTTCCCGGGCAAGCTGGCAGCGGGCGATCGGGCCGTGCAGGATTTCGGACGGTTCACAGCCGGGCTGTACGACCGGTACGCCGAGCAGCCAGGTCCGGGCATGCTCTCGGCGTTGGTGAACGAGGACGGCCCCGAGGGACCGATGTCCAAGGGCCTGCTCACGAGCAATGCCCCGCTCCTGATCTTCGCCGGGCCCGAGACCACGGTCAATCTCCTCGCCCACAACGTGCTCACCCTGCTGCGGCACCCCGATGCGCTCGAACAGCTGCGCCGCCGACCCGAGTTGATCGTGCCCGGAGTGGAGGGGCTGCTGCGCTTCGAGTCGTCGGTGCAGTTCTGGCCCACCCGCTCCACCGCGGAAGACATCGACATCGCCGGCACCACCATCCCGAAGGGAGCGCCGATCTACCTGGCGTACGGCGCGGCGAACCGCGACCCTGAACAGTTCACCGACCCGGACGCGTTGGACCTCGAACGCCGCGACAACCAGCACCTCGGGTTGGGTCAGGGCATCCACTTCTGCTTCGGCGCTCCGCCGGCGCGGCTCGAAGTCCAGAACGCGGTCGGCGAGTTCGTCCGCCGGGTGGAGAACCCCCGGCTCGTCGAGGACCCGCCGCCGTACCGGCGCAACCAGATCTTCCGCGGACCGCGGCACGTCCTGGTCGACGTCGACGGCATCCGGGCTGACGGACGCCGCAAAGGCGACGGGCAACCGGGAGCGGGTGCATACCGACCCGCCCCAGCCGCCCGTCACCTTGCACGCCTTACACGACTTACACGCCGAAGTCGGCAGTGATGCCGGCCAGACCGGACGCGTAACCCTGGCCGACCGCGCGGAACTTCCACTCCGCGCCGTTCCGGTAGAGCTCACCGAAGATCATCGCGGTCTCGGTCGCGGCGTCCTCGGAGAGGTCGTAGCGGGCGAGTTCGGTGCCGCCCGCCTGGTTGACGACGCGGATGAAGGCGTTGCGGACCTGGCCGAAGCTGTGACCGCGGCTTTCGGCCTCGTGGATGGAGACCGGGAAGACGATCTTCGTGACATCGGCGGGGACGGCGGCGAGGTCGACCTTGATGACCTCGTCGTCGCCCTCGCCCTCGCCGGTGAGGTTGTCACCGGTGTGCTCGACCGACCCGTCGGGGCTCTTGAGGTTGTTGTAGAAGACGAAGTTGCCGCTGGAGGCGACCTTCCCCGACTCCCCCACGAGCAGCGCACTGGCGTCGAGGTCGTAGTCGGTGCCGGTGGTCGTGCGGACGTCCCAGCCCAGGCCGACCAGTACGGCGGTCAGACCCGGGGCCTCCTTGCTCAGCGAGACATTGCCACCCTTGGAAAGGCTCACACCCATGTCGCATCCCTCTCGTGTCCGGGCGCCGGAACGCGGTGGTCCCGGGGCGCCAGGTGCCGGAGCCTGAAATCTACATTGGTGTAGAAATATTGTGGGAGACCCACGCTGACAGCCGCGGACGGGGAGGGTGACGGCATGACGGACCAGGTCGAAGGCGGCAGCGCCCGGCATTCGCGCCGCCGGGGCCAGGGCGAGTTGGAGGCACAGGTACTGGCTGCCCTCCATGCTGCGCCCGGGCCGGCCAACGCGGCCCGGGTGCAGGAGCACCTCGGCGGCGGGCTCGCGTACACCACCGTGATGACCATCCTGACGCGACTGCACGCCAAGGGCGCCGTCGCCCGCCGGCGCTCGGGCCGCTCCTTCGAATGGACGCCGGTCGCGGACGAGTCGGGACTGGCCGCGCTGCGGATGCGGAAGGTACTGGACGCCGAGGCGGACCGGGAGGCGGTACTGGCCAGCTTCGTCACCGCCCTGCCGCCCGGCGACGAGCGCGTGCTGAGGGGCCTGCTGGACGAGATCGCCGGAGACGGAGAAGACCGCGCATGTAGAAGCACAGGAGCGGCGGGGAAGCCCGCGAGCAGCCACCGAGACCGACCAGGGGCTTTACCCATCCTTTACTATGGTCCGGCGGATACTTTCCCGCCCACGCGCAGCAGACCGGACCCGGCTGGGTCCGCCGATTGAAGAAGGAGCAGCAGACCCGCAATGGGTGAACCTCCCAGTACGAGCCGTGTCACGCCCTGCCCGCAGATTCCGAGCCGGGAAGCGGGGGTGGCACGGTGACCGAAGTCCTACTGCTGCTTCTCGCGCTGGGCCTGACGCTGGCGTGCGCGGTGTTCGTCGCCGCCGAGTTCTCTCTCACCACGGTCGAGCGCAGCGAGCTCGAACGCGCCGCCGCGGCCGGCGAGCGGGGCGCCGAGGGCGCGCTGAAGGCCGCCAAGCGCCTCACGTTCCAGTTGTCCGGTGCCCAGCTGGGCATCACGCTGACCTCGCTGGTGATCGGCATGCTGTCCGAGCCGTCCGTCTCAGCCCTCCTCCGAGGCCCGCTGGAGGCCGCCGGACTGCCCGCCGGGGCCGTCCCCGTCACCGCGACCCTGCTGGGCGTGGCCCTGTCCACGATCGTCCTGATGGTGGTCGGCGAGCTGGTTCCGAAGAACTGGGCCATCTCGCACCCGCTGGCCGTCGCGAAAGTCGTCGCGGGCCCGCAGCGCGGCTTCACCGCCGCTTTCGCGCCGCTGATCCGGCACCTGAACAACACCGCGAACCGACTGGTGCGCCGGTTCGGGCTGGAGCCCGCCGAGGAGCTGGCCTCCGCCCGTACGCCGGAGGAGCTGGTCGCGCTCGTCCAGCACTCCGCCCGCCAGGGCGCCATCGAGGCGGACTCGGCCGAGCTGTTCGTCAGGACCGTCCGTCTGGCGGAGCTGACGGCGGAGAACGTGATGACCCCGCGGGTGGACGTCCACGCCCTGGAGGCCCACGCCACCGCGGCCGACGCCGCGAAGCTGACCCTGGCCACCGGCATCTCCCGCTTCCCGGTCTACCGCGACTCCCTGGACGAGGTGATCGGCACCCTCCACATCCGCGACGTGCTCGCCCTTGAAGAGGCGGAGCGCGCCGGCACCCCCGTCACGGACCTGATCACCGAGCCCCTGCTCGTGCCGCACTCCCTGACCGTGGACCGCCTGCTCGGACGGCTGCGCAGGGCCCGCACCATGGCCGTGGTCATCGACGAGTACGGCGGCACCGCGGGAGTAGCCACCGTCGAGGACATCATCGAAGAGGTCGTCGGCGAGGTACGCGACGAACACGACCCGATGGAGGTCCCCGACCTCGTCGAGGGCCCCGACCAGGACGGCCGGAAGGTCTGGGAGGCGGAGGGAAGCGTCCGCGTCGACGAGCTGGCGGAGATCGGCCTGGCGGCGCCCGAGGGCCCGTACGAGACCCTGGCCGGCCTGATCGCCACCCGGCTGGAGCGCATCCCCGTCGAGGGCGACACCGTGAGCGTGGACGGCTGGGAGCTGTCCGTGCTCGACATAGAGCACCACCGCGCCGACCGGGTGTCGATCACCGGACCCGCCGATTCCACCCTCACCGAGGAGCAGGGCCGATGACCGCGATCCAGTTGCTGATCGGCGCCCTCACCCTGCTCACCAATGCCTTCTTCGTCGGTGCCGAGTTCGCCCTGATCTCCGTACGGCGCAGCCAGATCGAACCGGCCGCGCGCAAGGGCGACCGGCGGGCGAGGACCACCCTGTGGGGGCTGGAGCACCTCTCCGCGATGATGGCGACCGCCCAGCTCGGCATCACCGTGTCCTCCCTCGTCCTCGGCGCGGTCGCCGAGCCGGCCATCGCGCACCTGCTGGAACCCCCGTTCCAGGCCATCGGCGTCCCCGAGGCGCTGATCCACCCGATCGCGTTCGTCATCGCGCTCACCCTGGCGACGTACCTGCACATGCTGGTCGGCGAGATGGTGCCGAAGAACATCGCGCTCGCCGCCCCGGCGCCGACCGCACTGCTCCTCGGCCCGCCCCTGGTGGCCCTCACCCGCGCGCTGCGCCCGTTCGTCTTCGCCATCAACGCCTTCGCCAACGCCCTGCTGCGGCTGATGAAGGTCGAGCCGAAGGACGAAGTCGGATCCGTGTTCACGGACGACGAACTCGCCCGCCTGATCAAGGACTCCAGCGCCGCCGGCCTCCTCGCCCCCGAGGACGGCGAACGCCTTCAGGACGCCCTGGAGCTCGGGACCCGGCCCGTCGGCGACATCATGACCCCCCTCGACCGGGTGGTCACCGTGGCCCACGACATCACCCCCCAGGGCCTGGAACGGGCGGCCGCCGCCCACGGCTTCTCCCGCCTGCCGGTCACCGGACCCGGCGACGAGATCCTGGGCTACCTCCACATCAAGGACGCCCTCGGCGCCTCCGACCGCACCGCTCCGTTCCCGCGCGGCGCCCTGCACAAGGTCACCGAAGTCGCCGTCGACACCCCGCTCGACGACACCATGACCGCCATGCGCGCGGCCGGAACCCACCTGGCCGCCGTCACCGGCGCCAAGGGCACCGTCCTCGGCTTCGTCACCATGGAGGACCTGCTCGAGGAGCTCGTCGGGACCGCCCACGACGCCGACGCCTGACCCGAACGAGCAGGCCGGTGGCCGGCGCCCCACGGGGTGCCGGCCACCGGCGTGTCCTGCCTTCGGCCGGGGTCGGCGGTACCGTGCGAGGCGCGTGCCACGCCCGGATCCTCGTCTGCCTGCATCTGCGGGGCGGACTCCCCTACCGTCGGAGGGCGCGGCACGCGGTCGGCGCGCGCCGACCGGCGGGCCGTCGTCGAAGTCGGAGCAGGAAGTCGGCACCAGCACCGCCGGAAGCTGCAACTCCACCGGGAGATACGCGTGAGAATGCTGATCAACAGTCCCCAGACCGTGGTCGCCGATGCCCTGCGCGGGCTGGCCGCCGCCCACCCGGAGCTGGACGTGGATGCGGAGGCCCGGGTCGTCGTACGCAAGGGCGCGCGCGACGGCGGGCGGGTCGGCCTGGTGTCCGGCGGCGGCTCCGGCCATGAGCCCCTGCACGCCGGCTTCGTCGGCCCCGGCATGCTGTCCGCCGCCTGTCCGGGCGAGGTGTTCACCTCCCCCGTGCCCGACCAGGTCGTGCGGGCGGCCAAGGCCGTGGACTCCGGCCGGGGGGTGCTGTTCATCGTCAAGAACTACACCGGCGACGTACTGAACTTCGACATGGCCGCCGAACTCGCCGAGGAGGACGGCATCCGGGTCGAGCGCGTGCTCGTCGACGACGACGTGGCCGTCACCGACAGCCTCTACACCGCCGGTCGGCGCGGCACCGGTGCGACTCTCTTCGTCGAGAAGATCGCCGGGGCCGCCGCCGAGGAGGGCGCTCCGCTGGAGCGGGTCGCGGCGGTGGCCAAGCGGGTCAACGAGGCCTCCCGCAGCTTCGGCGTGGCCCTCAGTGCCTGCACCACGCCCGCCAAGGGCAGCCCCACCTTCGACCTGCCCGACGGCGAGCTCGAACTCGGCATCGGCATCCACGGCGAGCCCGGCCGCGAGCGCCGCCCGATGATGTCGGCCCGCGAGATCGCGGAGTTCGCGGTGGGCGCCGTACTGGACGACCTGGCGGACGCGGCCCCGGCCGACGGGCCGGTCCTGGCCCTGGTCAACGGCATGGGTGCGACGCCGCTGCTGGAGTTGTACGGGTTCCACGCGGAGGTGGCGCGGGTGCTCGCGGACCGCGGCGTACCGGTGGCGCGGACCCTCGTCGGGAACTACGTCACCTCGCTGGACATGGCGGGGTGCTCGGTGACCCTGTGCCGGGCCGACGAGGAACTCCTGCGCCTGTGGGACGCGCCGGTACAGACCCCGGCCCTGCGCTGGGGCCGCTGACCGCCTCCAGGTGCTAGGGAGCGTCCTGCCGATGGGCGATGTGGCCGCCCAGAGCCCCGGTGACGGCCACCGCCGCCAGCCCGGCCCATCCCCACATCCTGCCCTTCATCGGCCGTCCGGCCAGCCGTGCCGCGAGGGAGACCGCGTAGCAGCTGACGGCCACCGCGTTGGAGGCGGCGTGGGCGAGGCCGACCCTGGCCTGCTCGGGCGGCTGGTCGGCCCAGTCCGCCCAGCCGGCGATAGCGGCGGGGGCCACACCTGCCAGGCCGACGGCCGTCAGGGCCGTGGCCCCACGGCGCTCGCCGGGTACGACGTCCAGTACGGCGGCGGAGAGCCAGCAGCCGATCGGCACCTGCACGAGGACGGGGTGGAGGGGATGGCCCAGCGGTCTGCCCCTCAGCAGGTCCCTGACGTCGCCCAACGGGAGCGAGCGGATCCCCCGCTGCAGGACGCGGATCGCCGGGTCGGCCAGTGTGGTCCGCTCGATGCGGCCCAGGGTCGTCAGCCACCACCCGGAAGCGGCGTTCAGGGCGGGGGCGACCTTCGCGGGGTCGAGCGT
Organism: Streptomyces sp. A0592; assembly: GCF_004795115.1. Classification (NCBI taxonomy): domain Bacteria; kingdom Bacillati; phylum Actinomycetota; class Actinomycetes; order Kitasatosporales; family Streptomycetaceae; genus Streptomyces; species Streptomyces sp. A0592. The sequence continues at coordinate 57,760 of NZ_SSBM01000017.1, read as the reverse complement.
TTTCGTGTTCATGGATGGCGCCTACCCGGCTTCGGGCCCCTGCCCCACGTCGGTGTCGGCCGAGAGAGTGGACCGGGCCCTCGGACGCCGCGTCCGGCCTGCTCGTGGCGCTGCCGGCACTCCCGATATGACTGATCCACCCATGCGAGTGGATCATCCGCCCGACCATGCCCGACGGCCCACGCCCCCTCTATATACAGGGGATGTCGCTCACCCCACCGTTTGACTGATGGGTCGTCATGCCATGCTGAAGGTCGCTCTGCGAGTCCTCGCCGCCACGTTCCTGCTCTCCGCCGCCATCACACCGTCCGCATCAGCGGCACCCGCGGCACCCGCGGCAGAGGACGAGACCACCGCCCCCTGCGGACCGGTCGTCGAATACCGTGCCATCGACTGGTGGCGCACCACCACGATTCCGCAGATCGCCCGCCCGGTCGCGGCCAGGGCCGCCAGCGAGCGCTGGCAGTGGCGCAACGACGTCAACACCCTGTGGCGCGGCGACACCCGGGAAACCGTGGAGGAGATCTTCCGGACCGGCTTCACCCCCCGCGGTGACCAGCTCACCCCGTTGGCGGAGTACATCGTCAAGGGCGGGGGCCAGCTCAGTGCCCACCTCAGCACCAGCTGCGACGTATCGGTGGCGAAGAGGTTCGCCACGTACGGTGCGGAGCAGACCGGCTGGGTGTACGAGATCCACGCGCCCGGCGGCATCGACGTGAACGCGACGGCGCGGGTGAACAACTACCAGTCGCCGTACCTGTGGAACAAGGAGATCGACTTCCCCGGCGGCGTCGAGGGCCACTTCATCAAGGGCGCGTGCAAGTACCGGCTGACCGGCACCGACCCGGTCACCAACGAGAAGACCTGGGCACAGCTCGGCTGCAAGGAGAACGTCGGATTCGCGCCCTACAAGCCCGAACCGACCGCCTACGCCCTGGCACGCTGAATCCCGCCGCAACCCGTTGTGCCGCGAAGGCTCCGCGGGTGGACAGAAGGCCCCGCGATGCGGGGCCTTCTGCGGTCGGCCCCTCGGGGAGAATGCTCATGGAGTGTGCTCCCTGCCCGAGAGGACCCGACACCCGATGTCCATATGGCCTTCGATCGTTGCCGTACTCGGTACCCTCGCCGGTGCCCTGACCGCCGGACTCCTCCAGCACCGTTCGGCGCGCAGCGCACGCGCCGAGGAGCGCGCCACCGGCCACCGTCAGGACCAGCTCGGCGCCGTCACCGAGTTCGCGGCCGCCTTGGACGCGCACCGCTCGGCGATGTTCCATCGGGAGCGCCTGACGCTGACCGGGACCACCGGCGCCGAGCACCAGCTGGAGGCCCAGACGAGGTCCCACGACACCCGGGCGGCAGTCACCGCGCCCCACATCCGCCTTCAGGTCCTGGTCCCCGAACTGGCCGTCGCCGCCCAGCAGGCCGCCGACGCCACGTACGCGCTGCGCAAGGCAGCCGACCGGACCGAGCTGGACGCACGGCGGCATGCGGCCAAGGAAGCGTCCGTCGCCTTCATCGCCGCGGCCGCCGCGCTGCTGAGCCCGGCAGGCCGCTGACGTCCAGGTCCGTCACGTCGCCGGCCGCCCGGGCCCGGCCCGAGCCGTTGGACAGCCCGCCCCGGCAGATGACAGGCTCGCGCACCATGGAGCCACTCGACGTCCTGACAGAACTCGCACGATCGGGACGGCTGGGCCCGGTCGCGAACGGCGCAGCCTGGGAAACGGTCACCGCGGTGTTCGGCGAGCCCTGGGAAGTGACCATCGGGGAGCGCAGGTCGTGGCCGCGCCTGTTCGCCTACGGCGACCTCGAGGTCAGTGTCTGCCGCTGCCGGAAGATCGTTCTGATCTGCCTCCAGACCTGGCGCGAGGTCGTCGAACTCCCTGTCGGCCCGATCGGCGGCGACACCGTCCCGGGCAGGCCCACGTACGCCGACGTGATCGGGGCTCTCGACCGCGCCGGCTGCGCGTGGCAGCCCCACGAGCCCCTGACCTTCGGCAACCAGTGCTCGATCCGGGCAACGTCCTCCGGTGTCGTCTTCGTCTTCGAGATCCCGGACGGGGAGGAGCCCGTCCTCAACGTCGTGGGCCCCCCGCCCCACCGACATGACTGCCCCGCGATCGCCGTGGCCCACGCGACACCGTGAGCATGGGACCGGCACCGGGCGGGCACTTCGCCGCGCGGGGTGAGGCACGCCCCTGATCCCGGCCGGGCTTGCGTGCAGCTCGCGGGCGGAGCCGGTCGGCAGAGCCTGTATGCCGGGGACGGTGACACCGCCCCGCCCTCGGGTGCAGAATCGAGCCTGCGACACCGGGCGGGGGCCCGGTCCGGGGCGGGGGTGTACCGATGGGCCGGGTTTGGCGTTGGGGACTGACCCTGCTGGTGGCCGGATTCCTGCTGTGGTACGCCTCCTACTGCACCACGGTCGTGGTCTGGGAGCTGCGCAAGCTCCTCGCGTGGTTCGCCCTGCCCCTGCTGGCCGTGGCGTGCTGCGTCGCGACCGGCCTGGTGGTGCGGCAGATCCGGCGGCGCACGGGGCGTTCCCTCGGCGGGGCGCACACGACCGCCGTCCTGGTGTGGCTCGGAGGTGTCTTCGGACTGGTGCTCGCCGTCGGCTGGCTGGTGTACGGGGCCTACCTCCAGGACCGCGCGTACATGGCCACCGCGCAGATCGTGACCGACCCGGTCCCCACCCTCTCCGCCCGCTCCCCGTACCTGGTCGGCGAGGCACAGGCCGCCCCGCACCTCGGCGATGTCACCGGTGAGATCGCCGACATCACCTACCTGCCCGACTCCGACCGCTTCGGCACGCTCGTCGAGCGGCGCGGCTGGCTCGCCGGGTACGAGGTGGGCCTCGTACAGGAGGTTCCGCTGGGCGGCAGCGGTCGAAGCCAGGAGCGCTGTCCGTTCGACGTGGAGAAGGCCGACGCCCGCATCAGCGGCTGGTTCGGCCACAACCTCGGCCGGAAGATCTCTGCCGTGAAGCGGTGGGTCCGCTTCGAGGCCGACGACGCCTACGTGACCTGCTCGAACGGCACACCGGTCGTGGTGGTCCCCCTCAAGCGCCAGACCGGCGTCCTCGTCGTGACCGAACGCCCCGCCGGCGTGGCCCTCTACGACGGCAGGACCGGGAAGCTGACGGTCACCACCGACACGGCCGCGGTCCCCGGCCCCTCCTACCCGCTGAGTCTCGCCGCCCGCCAGCGGGAAGGCACAGCGGCCGTCGGCAGCTTCAGCGACTGGTGGTTCGAGCGGAGCGGCTGGGACGCCTCCGAGGACGGCGCCAACGAGGGCAACGAGTCCGAGTTCACCCTGCGGTACGGCGGCGCTGCCGCGGGCGCCGCGGGCAGCGCGTACGTCACCCCCCTCACTCCGCAGGGCGAGGCCAGCTCGGTGGTGGCGGTCTCCCGGGTGCCCACCCGTCACCAGGGCGGCGCTCTCGCGCCGATGACCGTCCACCGGCTCGATCCGGCCTGGTCGTCGCCGAAGGCTCTGGTGGCGCTCATCAAGGCCGAGTACCGGGACGTCTGCTGCTACAACGACGACCAGGTGTTCGAGGTCGTCCCCACCGGAGGCAGCACCTGGACGGCCACCATCGGCAGCGAGCAGAACATCCGCTACCGCGTGGAGGGAAGGGGGCCGGTCGAGGGACGCGAGGCCACCTGCCTCAAGGCCGCCGACGGCGCCCTCATCCGGTGCGCGTACGCGGCGCCGGGCTCGCCCGAGGACCAGGAGCTCAAACGCAGGGAGCAGCAGAAGCAACAGGACGAGGCCGCGAAGGGCGCGGGAGGCGGCGGAGGCGCACCGGGCGATCTCAAGGGCCTGACGGACGAGCAGCTGGCGGAGCTCCAGCGCCGCTTGGGTGACGAGTTCCTCCGTCGCCTGAAGAGCGGCTGAACCGCCCGTCCGGAACGGGACGTGCGATGCGATGCGATGCGATGCGACCGGACGGTATGCGCATCACGCAGGGCTGACCTGCGACATCTGCGCTTGTCGCAGCCCTCGCCGTGCACCAGTGTGGCGGGCATGACCTCACCGCAGCCCCACGTCCCGGACCGAACCCCCATGCACGGCGCAGTCGTTACGGCCGGCACCCCCGACACCCCCGACACCCCCGGCGCGCCCGAGGCAGCGCTCGAACCGCTGCGCGCCTACGTCCGCGGACACGCCACCGGCGACCCTGCTCATTTCCGGGACGCGTTCCTGCCCACCGCCCACGTCGAGGGAATCCGGGACGGCGCGTTCGTCTCGTGGCCTCTGGACGAGTACTGCGCCCTCTTCCGGGGACGGCCGGCTCCCGACGAGCCGACCCGGTCCCGCCGGATCGACGCCGTCGCTGTCCACGGCACCGTCGCGACCGCGACCATGACGCTTTCGCACGGCCCGGACACGTTCACCGACATCTTCCTGCTGGTCCTCGTCGACGACGGCTGGCGCATCGCCAACAAGGCTTATCACCGGCATTCATGAGAAGCCGTCAGTATCCGGCGGTGCGTTCCGCGCGCTGATTTTTTGGCACTAGCAGCCAACAATTCTCGCGGCCCATATCCGGACGACTAGAAAGGATCGCATCGGATCGAACCCGACCCCCGGTGAGGGTAAGGAGCCCGTCGGTGGTCGGAATGATGGCGAAGGTGGTGAGCGTATGCGTGAGTCCAGCCCAAGCGATTGCGGTCGGACCACTTACGACAGGTCCGGGTCCTTGACCTCTCCCCCGGCAGGCCGGCCATGCTGATGCCCATCCTGTTCTCCCCGGCGCAGGCCTCGGCCCACGAGTACCGGTCCCTGACGTCGACCATTCGCGCGAAGGCGGAAGATGCGCAGGGATTCTTCGGTGGAGCCGGACGCAGGGAGGGCGAGATGCCGCATCTTCCCCTCCACATCAAACTCAGGGGTCTGTTCATCGAGCTCTTCATCGAACTCCGCCCCCGCAACACGAGCCTGCGCATCGCCGGTTTCCGCAACCTCGTCGAGAACGGCCAGGCCCCGCCGGAAGCGTCCGTGCACCGCGTGCGGGACGCGGTCGCGCCGCAGGGCGTCGACCGGACGGAAACCCTGCCGTTCGGCGGAGACCGCGCCGACCTCGAGACGGCCGCCGCCGTCCGGCGCGCCGGGATCATGCTGGGGCGCAGTCACCTGAGCCTCGCCGTCATCCGGCTGCACCGGAACAGCGATCCGCGGAGCACCGCCTACGGAATGCTCGTGCTCTCGGAAATGCTCTGCGAGGCCGCCCGGTACCCCGCCCTGGCCGATGCGATGTCACGCCTCTGGACGACCGGAGGGCGGTTGTAGTACCCCGGGTCGCCAATCCGGTCGGCGTGGCTGCCGCTGCGCCGGCCGGACGGTGCTCGCCCGAACACCTCAGAGCGTCTCGCTGAGGGAATCGGCGAGGCGGCGGCGGGCCGTCCGGGTCGCCGGTAGTGCCGCCGCCCCCACCGCGCCCAGCACCGCCCCGGCGGTCACCGTCAACAGCACCGGCAGCGGTGGCAGTTGGGCGATGCCCGCGCCGATGCCGCTCGACGCGCCCTGGGTGTCCACCAGCCAGGTGCCGGACAGGAGCCCCACCGTCGTGCCCACCAGTGCGGCGGCGAACGCGGTCAGGCCTGCGGCCGTCACGATCATGGCGCCGATCTGCCGGGGCGTGAGTCCGATCGCCTTCAGGGCGAGCAGGTCGCGGCCCCGGTCGCGTACGCCGGTGCCGATCAGGGTCAGCAGTTCGATCAGCCCGATGAGGGCCAGTACGGCGATCAGCGCGCCGATCACTCCGCGGGCCGGTTCCAGCCGGTCGGCCGGGTTGGGCGTCTCGCGGATCTCCAGGGTTGCGCCGGCGGCCGTGGCGAGGGCGCCGCTCACGGCCCGGGGGTCGGTCCCCTCGCGCAGTACCAGTGCGTGGTAGGCGGGCCTCAGCTGCGGGTCGCGCTCACGCAGTGCGTCCAGGGTGGTGGTGATCACCCGGCCGCCGGATTCGGGCTCGATGGTGCGGCCGACGAGGTGCAGGATCTGCGGCCGTCCGCCGACCGTCATCCTTACCCAGTCGCCGACCCGTACGCCGAGGAGGTCCAGCAGTCCCTGGCCTGCCACCGCCTCGTCGGGGCCGGCGACCGCGCGCCCCTCCACCACTGCGGAGGGGTAGGGCTGCCGGGCCGTGCCCAGTCCGCGCAGCGTGATGGTGCCGGTCTGTCCGGGGACGAGCGCCGCCATCTCCGCGCCCGGATGGACGGCCTCGATGTCCGGGACCGCAGCGAGGGTCTTCTCCAGCTCCGCGTCCGAGGGTCCGGCGGGCTGCTCGGCCCGTACGGTCAGTGCCGCGGCCAGCCCCATCTGCGCGGGGCGGCTGCGGAACTGGTCCAGGGTCGACCAGGCGACGAGGGCGACCGTGATGAGGACCAGCGGCAGCGCGAGCCGGGCCACCGTCACCAGCGTCCGGCCGCGTCGGGGGAAGGCTGCCCGCCACCCCAGGACGAGGGCGGGCGGCACCCGTACGCCGAGCGCCCGCTTCCCCAGAGCGGTCATCGGCGCGGCGGTCGGCAGCGCGGCCCGGGCCACGGGCACCGGGGGCACCCGTCCGGCCCGCCAAGCCGAGAGTCCGGTGGAGGCCGCGATGAGCAGCACCGCGCCGACGGGGATGCCGATCATCAGGGCGGTGTGGCCGGGCAGGTCCTGCCACACGGCGGCGGCCTCCCCGATCCGCCCGGGTATCCGGGCGCCGAGCAGGGCGATCGCCGTGGTGCCGAGGGCCACGCCGAGGAGGGCGAAGGCCAGGTGCTGCACGAGGAAGCCGCGGGCGACCTGGCCGGGAGTGAAGCCGATCGCCTTGAGGACGGCGATGTCCCGCAGCTGGGCCCGGACGCGCGCGCCGATCGCCCCGGACGCGGCCAGGGCGGCCGCGAGCAGGGCACCGAGGCCGAAGACGGCGAACATCGCGCCCAGGAGCCGGTCGTCGCCACCCGCGTCGGCGCGTGCCTGCTGCCACTTGGTGACCTCGGCCACCCGGTCGGCGCCGAGTACGGTGACCGCGCGTTGGACGATGAAGTCCGTGTCGCCGGGGTCCTCCAGGCGCAGCCCCACGCTCTGTCCGGTGTCGCCCCGGGCGATCTCCTCGAGGGTGGCGGGCAGCACCCAGCCGATGCCCGCGGCGCCGCCCGGCTGGTAGCGGGGCTCGGCCGCGTCGGCCGTCCCGCTCACCCGCAGGAGGTGCGGTGCGCCGTCCGGCCCGGTGACGCGTACGGTGTCGCCGGGCTCCGCCCAGAGGGCCCGTGCGACCGAGGTCTCCAGCACGACGGAGCCGGGACCTGAGCCGGGACCCGAGCCCGGGCCGGAGCCTTCGTCCGGCGCGGTGAGCCAGCTGCCCGCGCCGACGAGCGGCCGACCGGTCTGCGGGGGCTCCACCGGGGCCGCGCGGAGGGTGACCCCGGCGCGGGCGCCTCGGGACTCGACCGTGGTCGCCGTCGTGCGGTAGGGCCCCGACAGTGCCGCGACCCCGTCCACGCCGGACAGGGCGTCCGTGTCCGCGCCGGCGCGGGTGTGCAGCCAGATGTGGGCGCCGTGGGACTGGTTGAAGACCCGCTGCCAGGGGTTCGCGGCGTAGCCGAACAGCGCGCCGGCCAGCAGGAGCGAGGCGATGACCCCGGCGCTGGCCAGGACGACGAAGAGGGCTTCGCCGCGGTGTGCGCGGAAGTCGGCCTGCGCCCAGCGCAGGGTGGCCCGCACGGTCACTCCTTCAGTTCGAGTACGCCGGAGACGCCGCCGGCCGGGCCGGGACGGCCTCCGCCGAGCTGTGCGTCGTCGGCTATTCGGCCGTCGAAGAAGCTGATGACGCGGTCGGCGGCGCTGGCCATCCGGGCGTCGTGGGTAACCATCATGATCGTCTGACCGCGCTGGTGGAACCGCGTGAGCAGCCGCAGCACCTCTCGGGTGCCCTTGCTGTCGAGGCTGCCGGCCGGTTCGTCGGCGAGCAGCAGCCGGGGGTGGTTGACCAGGGCGCGGGCGAGCGCGACCCGCTGTTGTTCGCCGCCGGACAGCTCGCCGGGCATAGACCGCTCGCGGCCTTCGAGGCCGAGTTCGGCGAGCAGTTCGGCGCGGGAGTCGCGGGCGGCCTTCGGGGAGACTCCGGCGAGCAGGGCGGGCAGTTCGACGTTGTCGGCGACGGTGAGGTTGGAGACGAGGTTGAAGAACTGGAAGACGACGCCGATGCTGCGGCGCCGCAGCACGGCCCAGCGAGCCTCGCGGTATGCGTCGACCCGTTCCCCGTCGAGCCAGAGCTTGCCGCCGTCGGGCCGCTGGAGGCCGCCGATCAGGTGCAGCAGCGTGGACTTCCCGGCTCCGGAGGGTCCGGTCACCGCGACGAACTCGCCGGGCTGGACGGACAGGTCCACGCCGCGGACGGCGGGCACCGGGGCGCCTTCGCCGTGGTGCGTCTTGGTCAGCCCCTCGGCGCGGACGATGGGCACGGCGGGGCGGACGGTGGGCGGCACGGCTGGAGCGGCGGTGGCGTCGTCGCTCATTCCAGCTCCTCCTGACAGCGTTCCAGCCAGTCGAGGTCGGCCTGCAGGTGCAGCATGGCGCCCTCGATCAGCAGTTGGGAGATCTTGTTGTCGCGGTCCTCGGCGGCGGCCAGCTTCGACAGGTCCCGCATGGTGTTGAGGTACTGGCGCCGCTGCTTGTTGATCAGGGCGATCGGATCGGCCAGACCCGACTGCGGTGCGAGCGCCAGTTTCATGAAGAACTCGTCCCGTACCCGGGGTTCCTCGGCGGTCTCCTCGAACCACGCCAGTACGGCTTCGCGCCCTGCGTCCGTCAGCTTGTACGTGCGTTTGTTGGGGCGGCCCGACTGTTCGACGTCCTCGCCCTCGATCAGGCCGCTCTTCTCGAGCCGGCCGAGGGTGACGTAGATCTGGCCGACGTTCGGCTGAGGGTACGCGGCGCCCAGGAGCTTCTCAAGGTCCTGCTTGAGCTCGTAACCGTGCGCAGGGCTACGGGTGAGGAGCGCAAGGAGCGCCAGCCGCACTCGCTCCCCCTCCTTCCCGCTCCGTAGTCAACCGTTCACTGGCGCACGGTCGGATGTCGCCGACGTCCGTCCTGTCTGCCTGGACGTCTAGTATCGCCCATGCCTAACGGGTATATATAGGCCACGATGGTCGGCAGTGCAGCCGGATCGCGCTCTGGGAGGAATCTATGCGGTGGATGCGTGCCGCGGGTAGAGCTCTCCTGGTGGTGGCGGTCGTGCTGGCGGGGTACTCCGGTCTCGGCGTGCGTCCCGACGCGGGCGCCGCCGCCTCCGACGCCCGCGGCCCCCTGACGCTCGTGACGGCGGGCGACCTGACGGACTACCTCGGTCCGCTCCTCGACGACTGGAACGAGAGCCGTCCCGGCGAGCGCGTGAGTCTCGTCGAGCTGCCCGACTCGGCGGACGAGACCCGCGCCCAGATGATCAGCGAACTGCGATCGGGCCGCGACCGGTTCGACGTGCTGAACATCGACGTCGCCTGGACGTCCGAGTTCGCGGCGGCCGGATGGATCTCCCCGCTCGAACGGGACCGGTTCCCACTGGACGCGTTCCTGCGGCCGGTCGTGGACACCGCGACCTTCGACGGACGTCTGTACGCGGTCCCGTACGTCACGAACGCGGGCCTGCTCTACTACCGCAAGGACATCCTGGACCTGGCGGGCGAGCAGCCACCGCGCACCTGGTCCGAACTGGCCCGCCAGGCGCGCACGATCGCCCCGCGGCACGGGCTGGACGGCTATGCCGGCCAGTTCCTCCCGTACGAGGGGCTCACCGTCAACGTCACCGAGGCCGTGCACTCCGCGGGCGGTTCGATCCTGCGCGACGACGGCGCCCGCGTCACCGTGGACTCCGACGGGGCGCGCGCCGGGCTGCGGTTCCTGGCGGACGGGGTGCGGGAGGGCTGGATCTCCCGCGAGGCACTCGGCTACAAGGAGGAGGAGTCCCGCAAGGCGTTCCAGGACGGCCGGCTGCTCTTCCTGCGGAACTGGCCCTACGTGTACGCGGACGCGAGCGCGGCGGGGTCCAAGGTCGCGGGCAGGTTCGGCGCCGTGCCGCTGCCGGGCGCCGACGGTCCCGGCACCAGCGTGCTGGGCGGCTCCAATCTCGCCGTCAGCGCTCATGCGCGTCATCCGGCGTCGGCGGCCGACCTGATCGCCTACCTCACCAGTGAACGGGTGCAGCGACGGGTCCTCACCGAGGGCTCGCTGCCACCGGTGCGCGCCGCGCTGTACGAGGATCCCGAGCTGGTGCGCGCCTATCCGTACCTGCCGACCCTGCGCGAGAGCGTGCTGTCGGCGGTCCCGCGCCCCAAGAGTCCGCGCTACGACCAGGTGAGCCTCGCCGTGCAGGCGGTGGGGCAGGACGTGATGGCCTTGCGCCAGACGCCCGACGAGGCGGTGGCGCGGCTCGCGCGCGAGCTCGGGGCCATTTCCCGCACAGGCTGATCGCACTTCCGCTACCTCCCTGAGGGCTCCTACTTACATGTTAAGTAGGAGCCCTCTTTCGTGCACCCGGTCATTCGGTGACAAACCACCCCAGCTTTTACCTGTTTCTGGACACATCGTTGACACCTTCCAGTCGCTGCTACTTAACATGCATGCATAACAGCGCACCTGATCCAGGGCGCTCTCGCATTCAGAGACAGGTCGACGCGAGATGCTCAGCACCCTTCCGGCCGGTACCGGTCACCCCTCCCGCAGCGCCGCCCCTTCCGCCCCCTGGTGGCGCGACGCGGTGATCTACCAGGTCTACGTCCGCAGCTTCCTCGACAGCACCGGGGACGGCGTCGGCGACCTCGCCGGCGTACGCGCCGGGCTTCCCTACCTCAGGAAGCTCGGTGTCGACGGCATCTGGCTCAGCCCCTTCTACCCGTCGCCGCAGCACGACCACGGCTACGACGTCGCCGACTACTGCGGTGTCGACCCGGTCTACGGCGACCTCGCCGAATTCGACCGGCTGGTGTCCGACGCCCACCGGCTCGGGCTCAGGCTGCTGCTCGACATCGTCCCCAACCACTGCTCCAGCGAGCACCCGTGGTTCCGCGAAGCGCTCGCCGCAGCGCCGGGCAGCGCCGCCCGCTCCCGCTTCCACTTCGCTCCGGGCCGCGGCCCGGAGGGCGAGGAGCCGCCCAACAACTGGCACGCCATGTTCGGCGGCCCGGCCTGGAGCCGGACCACCACGGCCGACGGCACCCCCGGTGAGTGGTACCTGCACCTGTTCACGCCCGAGCAGCCGGACCTGAACTGGCGCGACCCCGTCGTGGGCGACGACTTCGAGCGCGTGCTCCGCTTCTGGCTGGACCGGGGCGTCGACGGCTTCCGCATCGACGTCGCCGCCGGGCTGTTCAAGCACCCGGAACTGCCCGACTCGGACGACCCCGCCGCGGACGAGCGGGCCCGCGACGCCGTCAACCAGCTGGCCTGGAACCAGCCCGAGGTGCACGGCGTGTGGCGCCGCTGGCGCGCGGTCTGCGAGGAGTACACCGCCCGGGACGGTCACGAGCGGCTCCTGGTCGGCGAGGTGTCCGTGCCCACCGCACGCGAGCACGCCGAGTACGTCCGCCCCGACGAACTGCACCAGGCGTTCTTCTTCGACCTGCTCAGCGCGCCCTGGGACGCCGACGCCTTCCGTACGACGATCACCGAGGCGATCCGCGACATCGCCGGCACCGGCTCCACCGTCACCTGGGTCCTCAACAACCACGACCAGGTCCGCACGGTCACCCGCTACGCCGGCGAGCCCGGGGTCGAAGGCAGCGGACTGGGAGCGGCCCGCGCCCGCGCCGCCGCCCTCCTGATGCTCGCCCTGCCCGGCGCCGCGTACGTCTACCAGGGTGAGGAGCTGGGCCTGCCCGAGGTCCTCGACCTGCCCGACGAGGTCCTCACCGACCCGATCTTCCGCCGTACGGGCAGCCGCAAGCACGTACGGGACGGCTGCCGCGTGCCCCTGCCCTGGTCCGGGCACGCCTCCCCCTTCGGCTTCAGCCAGGAGACGGCCGGCGTCAAGCCGTGGCTGCCGCAGCCCGAGTGGTTCGCCGAGCACGCCACCGACCGCGCCCTGGCCGACACCCGTTCCTTCTGGCACCTCTACCGCGACGGCCTCCAGCTGCGGCGCACCCTGCCGCAACTCGGTGACGGCACCCTGCACTGGCTGGACGCGCCCGCGCAGGTACTGGCCATCGCCCGCGGCGAAGGCCTGATCTGCGCGGTCAACTTCGGCACGGAGCCCGTGCCCGCACCGGTCCCCGGTACGCCGCTGCTCTCCAGCGGCCCCTGTCCCGACGGGCTGCTGCCCGCGGCGACCGCGGCCTGGTGGGCGGGCGAGTACCCGGCTCCCGGCCCGGCGGCCCCGCAGCCTCGGCCCACCCGGCCCGTGGCCCCGCAGCCCCGGTGACCCCGCAGTCCCCGTCACCCGTACTCCCCCAGCAGCCCCGGACTTCCCCGAAAGGACTTCTCATGCGACGACCCGGCAAGACGACCCGCCGCAGTGCCGCCACCGCCACCGCGGCCCTCGCCCTCGCCCTCGGCACCACCGCCTGCGGCGGCGCCGCCACCGGACCCGCGAGCGGCGGCGAGCTCAGCGGCCAGACCGTCACCGTGGCGGGTGTGTGGACCGGCGCCGAGCAGGAGAACTTCAAGAAGGTCCTCGACGCCTTCACCCAGAAGACCGGCGCCAAGACGGTCTTCGTACCCTCCGGCGACAACGTCTCCACCTTCGTCGGAAGCAAGATCGAAGGCGGGGCCGCGCCCGACGTGGTCATGGTTCCCCAGGTGGGCGTGCTCCAGCAGTTCGCGAAGAAGGGCTGGCTCCACCCGCTGTCCGACCAGACCTCCCAGACGGCCGGGTCCACCCTCGCGCCGGTGTGGAAGAACTACGGCACCGTCGACGGCACGTACTACGGCCTCTACTTCAAGGCCGCCCACAAGTCGACCGTCTGGTACGCGCCGGAGGCCTTCGCCCAGGCCGGCGTCACCGAGCCCAAGAGCTACAGCGACATGCTGAAGGCCGGCCGCACCCTCGCGGACTCCGGCCGCCCGGCCTTCGCCATAGCCGGCGAGGACGGCTGGACCCTCACCGACTGGTTCGAGAACATCTACCTCTCCCAGGCCGGACCGGAGAAGTACGACCAACTCGCCCAGCACCAGCTGAAGTGGACCGACGAGAGCGTCGTGCGGGCCCTGACCACCCTCGGGGAGCTGTTCAAGGACAAGCAGCTCGTCGCCGGCGGCGCCCAGGCGGCGCTGGGCACCGACTTCCCCTCGTCGGTCGCGCAGGTCTTCGGCCCGGAGCCCAAGGCGGGCATGGTCTACGAGGGCGACTTCGTCGGCGGTGTCGCCAAGGGGCAGTTCGGCAAGAAGCTCGGGCAGGACGCCAAGTTCTTCCCCTTCCCCTCGGTCGACGGCGGCCGGGCGCCGGTGGTCAGCGGCGGCGACGCGGCGGTCGTCCTGAAGGACGGCAAGAACGGCAAGGCCGGCATGAAGCTGGTCGAGTTCCTGGCGGGCTCCGAGGCCGCCGAGGTCTGGGCCGGCGCGGGCGGCTTCCTGTCCCCGAACAACGAGGTCGACTTCGCCTCGTACGGCGACGACACCACGCGCAGCACCGCCGACTCGCTGATCGCGGCCGGCAATTCGATCCGCTTCGACATGTCGGACCAGGCCCCGGCCGCGTTCGGCGGCACCAAGGGCGCGGGCGAGTGGAAGCTCCTCCAGGACTTCCTGCGCGACCCCTCGGACCCGCAGGGCACCGCTGCGAAGCTCGAGGCCGAGGCCGCCAAGGCCTACGGGAACTGAGGCGACCGCCATGGCTGACACCATGACCGACCGCTCCCCGGCCGACGGCTCCCCGACCGGCCGCCCCGCGACCGGCCGGCCCGCGACCGACGGACGGCGCCTGGCCCGGCGCAGGAAGCGCCGCCTCGCGGTCGTCTTCGTCCTTCCGGCCCTGCTCCTGCTCGGCGCGCTGGTCGTCTACCCCGTCCTCTTCTCCTTCGGCCGCAGCCTCTTCGACGCCGACGGCGACCGGTTCGTCGGGGCAGCCAACTACGCGGCGATCGTGCAGGACCCGGCCACCCTCAAGGCCATCCGCAACAGCGCGGTCTGGGTCGTCGTCGCCCCCACCCTGCTCACAGGACTCGGGCTGATGCTCGCCGTGCTCACCGAGAAGGTGCGCTGGGCGACCGCGTTCAAGCTGGTGCTCTTCCTGCCGATGGCCGTGTCGTTCCTCGCCGCGGGCATCATCTTCCGGCTCGCCTACGAACAGGACCCGGACCGGGGAGTCCTCAATGCCGCCGCCGTCGCCGTCCACGACGGCTTCGACGACGCCGCCGCCTACCCGACGGCTCGGGCCCGGGAGGGCCACGGCCTCACGGGCGGGGCGGGCGGACCGTACAGCACCGCGGCGACCGTACGGCCCGGGAGCTCGATCGGCCTCGGGTTCATCGGGGTCGCACCCGACGCGATGCCGGCCGGCGCGACGGCCGCGTCCGACCCGGCCGCCCCGGCGGGCGCCGCACCCGGCGCCGACGCGATCGGGGGCACCGTCTACCTCGACTTCGCCCCCGGCGGGGCGGGCACGCCGGGCCGGGTCGATCCCGGTGAGAAGGGCCTGCCCGGCATGAAGGTCGAGGCCGTACGGGACGGCCGGGTGGCCGCCACCGCCACCACGGCCGAGGACGGCTCCTTCCGGTTCACCGGACTGGCCGACGGCGACTACGCCCTCCGGCTGCCCGCGGCCAACTTCGAAGCCCCGTACCAGGGCGTGAACTGGCTCGGTCCGGCGCTGGTGACGCCCGCCATCATCGGCGCGTACCTGTGGGTCTGGACCGGATTCTCGATGGTCCTGATCGGCGCCGGCCTCGCCGCCATCCCGCGCGATGCGCTGGAGGCCGCGCGCATGGACGGCGCCACCGAGGGCCAGATCTTCCGCAAGATCACCGTGCCGCTGCTGGCACCGGTGCTCACCGTGGTCTTCGTGACCCTCGTGATCAACGTGATGAAGGTCTTCGACCTCGTGTGGATCATCGCGCCCGGTCCGGTCCAGGAAGAGGCGAACGTGCTGGCCACCCGCATGTGGATGGTCTCCTTCGGCGGCGGCAACGACCAAGGGCTCGGCAGCGCGCTCAGCATGGTGCTCCTGCTGCTCGTCGTCCCGGCGATGATCTTCAACGTCCGGCGTTTCCGAAGGAGTGGGGCATGAGCGGCCACAACACCGTCGAGCGGCACGGCCCGTCCCGGCGGACGGCGACGGTCCGGGCCGCCGACCCGCCCCGTCTCCCGTCCTCAGCCTCGTCCCCCTCGTCCCGCACGTCGGCGCCCGGGCGGCGTCGCGGGGGCCGGATCCCGCGCCTCCTGGGCAGCTCCGCCGTCCAGGGCGTGCTGATCCTGGTCGCCCTCGTCTGGATCACACCGCTGGCGGGCCTGCTCCTGTCCTCGATGCGCTCCGAGCAGGACAACGCCACCGAGGGCTGGTGGACGGCTCTCACCGATCCCTCCCAGCTGTCCCTGGACAACTACACCGCCCTGCTGCGGGATTCCGGCATCGGGGCGGCCTTCTGGAACACCGTCCTGATCTCCGTGCCGACCACCGTCCTGGTCGTCGTCATCGCGGCACTCGCCGGATACGCCTTCGCATGGCTGGAATTCCCCGGCCGGGACGGCGTCTTCCTCGTGGTCGTCGGGCTGCTGGTGGTGCCGGTGCAGATCGGGCTGCTGCCCGTGGCGAAACTCTTCGGCGCGGTGGGCCTGTTCGGGACCATCGCGGGCGTCGTCCTCTTCCACGTCGCCTACGGACTGCCGTTCGCGATCTTCCTGCTGCGCAACTACTTCGCCGAGATCCCGCGCGAGATGCTTGAGGCCGCCCGGATGGACGGCGGCAGCGAGTGGCGGATCTTCTCCCGGCTCGTGCTGCCGCTCGGCCGGCCGGCCATCGCGAGCCTGGCCATCTTCCAGTTCCTCTGGGTCTGGAACGACATGCTCGTGGCGCTGCTCTTCGCGGACACCGCATCGCAGCCGCTCACGGTCGCTCTGCAGTCCCAGATGCGCCAGTTCGGCAGCAACATCGGGGTCCTCGCCCCCGGGGCCTTCCTGTCCCTGGTGGTCCCGCTGGTCGTCTTCTTCGCCTTCCAACGGCACTTCGTCCAGGGCGTGATGGCCGGCTCGGTGAAATAGCGCCGGCCGGCCGGGGCTCCGTACGACGCCTCCGCACGGGTACCCGTACCCGTGCGGAGGCGTCGGCGTGCCCGCCCTTCAGGAGCCGGTCAGCGGCGGCCTGCGGTCGGCCCACGGCCGGGCCTCCTCCAGTTGCGCCGCCACCCGCAGTACGGACACCTCGTCGTCGCGGCGTCCCACCAGTTGCACGGCGAGCGGCAGGCCGTCCGTGCCCTGGCCCGCAGGTACGGAAGCCGCCGGGTGTCCGGTGACGTTCCACAGCGCGGTGTAGGCGACCATCGGGCGCGAACGCGCCAGCGCGGTCAGCAGCCCGGCACCGTCCAGCGCTCCCACCGGGCGCGGCCGGCCGGCCACGACCGGGGTGAGCAGCAGGTCCATGGAGGTGAACATCCGGTCGGCGCGCTCCGCCAGCCGCTCCCCCGCCCGGATCCCGCGTTCCACGGCGGATTCAGGGACCAGGCGGGCGAGCGCGAGGGTGCTCCGGGTACGCGACTCCAGCAGGTCGGGGCGCTCGACGGCGGCGGCCTCCGCTCGCACCCCGCCAAAGAACTGCGCCGCGAACGGCGCTGTCGCGTCCGGGTAGCGGGGGTTGACCTCCCGTACGTCGTGGCCCAGTTCGCGCAGCGCCCGTGCGGTCTCCAGCAGGGCTTCGACGTGCTCGGGGTGCGGGCGCACTCCGGGCACGGCGGGCTTGGCGCAGTAGCCGATGCGCAGTCGGCCGGGCGGGGTCTCCAGGGCCCGCAGCCAGCCGGTGGTGACGGGGCGGGCGCTCCAGCGGTCGGTGGGGGTGGTGCCGGCGAGGACGTCGTAGAGGAGGGCGGCGTCGCGGACGGTGCGGGTCAGCGGTCCCACGGTGCCGAGGGCGTACCAGAGGTGGGGGTTCGGGGCGGTGGAGACCCGGCCGCGCTGGGGCTTGAGGCCGAACAGACCGCAGCAGGCGGCCGGGATGCGGATGGATCCGCCGCCGTCGCCGCCGAGCGCCGCCCCGATCAGTCCGGCCGCGACGGCCGCCGCGCTTCCGCCGCTGGAGCCGCCGGGGGTACGGGTGGTGTCCCAGGGGTTGCGGGCGCTGCCGTGGGTGTCGGACTCGGTGAAGGGCCACTGGCCGAATTCGGGCATCGTCGTCTTGCCGATGACGACGGCTCCGGCGGCGCGCAGACGGCGTACGGCCTCCGCATCGGCGGCGACGGGGGTGCGGTTGGCGGCACCGCCGAAGGTGGTGACCTGCCCGGCGACGTCGAGCTCGTCCTTGACGGCGATGGGCACGCCGTGGAGCGGGCCCAGCGGCCGCTCCGCCTCCGCGTCCCGGGCGTCGGCCTCGGCGAGGGCCTGCTCGGCGAGGACGACACGGAAGGCTCCGAGGGCGGGGTCGAACCGGTCGATGCGGCGCAGCGCGGCCTCGGTGAGGGCCCGGGAGGTGACCTTGCCGGTGCGCACCAGCTCGGCCTGCCGCTCGACTCCCTGGAAGATCAGGTCCGCGTCGTCCCTGTCCATGCCCACCCCTTCGCCCCTACCTACCGGTAACTCCGGGCAAGGCTGGCGCCCCACCGCCCCCACGTCAAGCACGGTTTCGGTCGGCGAACAGGACTTCCTCCTGTGGCGGCATCTGCCGTGCGGGCGGACAGGCTGGGCGGGGACGCGCGTGGGGTGGTGCGGGTGGCGCACGGGGGTGAATCCGGGCTGCCGGGGGCGGCGCGGGGGAATGCTCCGGCCGGGGCTCGGTCCCGGTGTGTGCGAGGGGGTGGGTCGTGTCCGGACCGTCGTCGATGTCCCCACCGCGGCCCCGGCTCTTCTGCCCGCTGCCCGGGGCGATCCATCCCGAGCACCGGCAGGTCGAGGAGGGCACCCGTCGGTGGGCCCGTGCGGCCGGGCTCGACGGCCTGCCCGGCCACGAGGCGCTGCTGGGCCACCGGACGGGCGAGCTGGCCGCCCGGGTGCTGCCCGGGGCGCGCCGGGAGGCGGTCCAGCTGCTCGGCGACCTGGTGATGTGGCTGTTCCACGTGGACGACGACTGCGAGGACGGCCCGCTGGGCGTACGGCCCGCCGGGCTCGCCGACCGCCTGAGCCGGCTGCTGTACGCCGCCGAGCACCCCGCCGCGACCCTGCTGCCGAGGGACCCGGTCGCCGACGCGGTGCGCGACCTGCGACGGCGGACGGAGGCGTTGTTCGGCCCGCACGCCGGCGCCGCATGGCTCGACAGCCTGCGGGTGTACTTCCTGTCCCTGCTGTGGGAGGCGGGGCAGCGCACGGCTCCCGAGTACCCGGGCATCGAGCAGTACGCGCTGATGCGCCTGCACTCGGGTGCGGTGGACACCGTCCTCCCGTTCCTCGAACACGCCCACGGCATCGCCCTCGCCCCGGCCGAACGGCACGACGCACGCCTGGCGGCCCTGAAGGAGATGGCGGCGTTCCTCATCGGCTGGGCCAACGACCTGCTGTCGTACCGCAAGGAGAGCACCCGCCCGGGCCGCCGCCTGGACGTCGTCACCCTCCTGCGCCGCAACGGGGCGGGCCTCACCGAAGCGGTGACCGCGGCCGTCGGCCAGTACGACCGCGTGATGTGCCGCTTCCTCGAACTCGGCGAGCGGGTCGCGGCGACGGCACCGGGCAGCCGCCGGTACCTGGCGGCCCTCCACCGGTTCGTACGCGGCGCCGGCGAATGGGAGCTCACCTCACCCCGGTACGGGTACCGGCTCGGCCCTCACCTGCTGGCACGGGCCTTCGCCGACCGGCCGTCCCCGGAAGCGGCCCGCCCGCTGGGCATCCCCGCGCTCCAGTGGTGGTGGGACGCCTCGGCGCTCTAGCGGGTGAGGGTCGCCGCGTGGTCGGGGACGGCCTTCTGCAGGTCCTTGGGCGGGCGCACGTAGCCCGTCGACCGGGGCCGCGCCGGGAGGGTGAGCGACGGCAGGGCCACGTCCTCGTACGGGACCGAGGACAGCAGGTGCGCGATCATGTTGAGCCTCGCGCTGCGTTTGTCGTCGCTCTCGACCACGTACCAGGGGCAGTCCTCCGTGTCCGTGTGGACGAGCATCTCGTCCTTGGCCCGTGAGTACGCCTCCCAGCGGGTGAGGGACTCCAGGTCCATGGGAGAGAGCTTCCAGCGCCGCAGCGGGTCCTCCGTACGGCGGCGGAAGCGTTCCTCCTGGACGGCGTCGCTGACGGAGAACCAGTACTTGCGGAGCAGGATTCCGTCCTCCACCAGCATGCGCTCGAAGACCGGGCACTGGCGCAGGAAGCGCTGGTGCTCCGCGGGGGTGCAGAAGCCCATCACGTGCTCCACTCCGGCGCGGTTGTACCAGCTGCGGTCGAACAGCACGATCTCGCCGGCGGCCGGCAGGTGCTCCACGTAGCGCTGGAAGTACCACTGGCCGCGTTCGCGCTCCGTCGGCTTCGGAAGGGCCGCGATGCGGGCCACGCGCGGGTTGAGGTGTTCGGCGACCCGCTTGATCGTTCCTCCTTTGCCCGCCGCGTCGCGTCCCTCGAAGACCACGACGAGCCGGGCGCCCTCCGTGCGCACCCATTCCTGGAGCTTGACCAGCTCCGTCTGCAGCCGCAGCAGCTCCTGCTCGTAGACCGCCCTCTTGAGACCCATGGCGCTCGCTCCCCGTCGTGGTCCGGTGTGTCGATCAAGTCATTCACGGCGGGCACCCGGGCGCAATGGCGTACGTCGGGCCCGGGCGTGTCGGTGCGCCCGCCGCGGTCGCCGTGCGGTGAGGCGGTGGTGCGGTCCGGGGCGCATCCTGGAAGCACGCCTGATGCGCGCCGGCGCACGAGAACGTCGCGAGGAAGGACAGCGGACATGGACATCGGACCCGTCGAGTACGTGGTCATCGCCTTCCCCGGGAACCGGTTCCGCGGCGAGATCGCCCCGGAGCTGAAGGCCCTCGTGGCCGGCGGCACGGTGCGGATCCTCGACCTGACCTTCATCAAGAAGGACGAGGACGGATCGGTGTCGTTCATCGAACTGGAGGCCCTCGACCCCGCGGAGGCGTCGGTGTTCGACGACATCGAGGGTGAGGTCGGCGGCCTGTTCAGCGAGGAGGACCTCGCGCTGATCGCCGAGGACCTCGTGCCGAACTCGTCCGCGGCGATGCTGGTCTGGGAGAACACCTGGGCCGCCGGTATCACCGGCGCCATCCGCAGGGCGGGCGGTGAGCTCGTGGCGCACGAGCGCATCCCGGCGGCGGTGGTGGAGCGGGCGTACGAGGACGCCGCCTGATCCGTTCGGCCCGCGATCGATCGAGAAGGGCAAGGTGAGGACCATGCTGGGCCGCCCCCTGAGACGTGCCGGACGGCCGGGTGTCATCGGCGTCGCCGCACGCACCGCCGTCGTCGCCGGTACCGCGACCGCCGTGTCCGGCCGTGTCTCGCGGCACCAGGCCGAACGGGCCGCCGCGCAACAGACCTCGGAGCCGCGGGACGCACCGGTCGCCGCGGCGCCGCCTGTGACGCAGGGGCCGTCCGCGGGCCCGTCCGGGGGCCTGACCGACGAGGCGCTCAGCGCCCTGGAGCGGCTGGGCAAACTCCGTGAGCAGGGAGTCCTGACGGACACGGAGTTCGCGGTCCAGAAGGACCGCATCCTGCGGGGCTGACAGGTCCGGCCGCCCTGCGGGGTGAACCCAAGGCGGCTGTTGACCGACATCGGCACGTTGCCGGTCCGGCAGCGGAGGCCCTGACGGTCGGGCAGCGTGAGCAGCCGGAGCGGATCGGCTCGCGCCTCCGGCTCCCGAGCCCGAGGCCCCGCGAAACCGTCCACGGCGCATCGGGTTCGTCGCGGGCCATGGAAGCGGGCCAGTAGGCGTTCGCGGCCTGTTTCCGGCCCCACCACCGCCGAAACCCCCAGGTGGCAGCGGGACTGCCGCACGGCAAGGCATGGTCCTCGGCGGTGGCGCCCGGCCGGGCAGAGGACCGGTACGGCTCGATGCGGACGTCTTCAGCATCGACTGGTTCGACCACCGTGAGGTCGCTGGCTGGGATACCGTCCCCTACTGGCGTGAGGGGGACGATTCCACGGGTGCGGACGATCCCAGCGTTGCGGCCCCGTCCTGGGGATGCCCGCCCCGCCGACCGCGTCCGAACTTGCGCTGTGCCTGTGCCATGCCGACCCACGGGTCCGGTCGGCTGCGCTCGACACGGGCGGCGCGACCGAGCCGCTGCCGCTGGTCCTCCTGCGCTGCGCGTACGGCGATGTCCACGCTCATCACGACGCACCGTCACGGCGACCCGGTGCAGCCGACCCTCCCGGACGGCCCGTCGGCGGCTGACCACCATCCCCAGCAAACGATCTTGATCGTCGACCCGCTCCACCAGTGATCCACGGCGCACACCCTGGCAGAGCCCAGTGGCAACGCCGCCCCTCTGAGCCGCAGAGGCCGACCGGGACGACCGGGACGACCGGGATCAGAACGCCTGACACGGACGACCACACGTCGGCCTCCCTCCAGGCCGATGTGCCGGCCTTCGGCGCCGCCGCCTCCTGCACCGGCGAAGAGCTGGACCGGCCCGCCGGAGGGCCGGTCTACCGGGCCCCGTCGCCGCAGCCGTTGTCGGCACGGCGCAGCTCGCCCTCCAGATCCAGCGGACCGAGCGGCTGCCGCCCCTCGACCCAGGTCTCCTTCGGGGTGAGCCACATGACCTCGAACTCCAGGCCGTCCGGGTCCTTGGCGTAGAGGGACTTGGTGGCCCCGTGGTCCGTTCCCCCGAGGAATGCGTCCGCCGCGATCAGGCGTTCGCGGATGCCCACGAGATCGGTCAGCGCGTCGCACTGCCACGCCGTGTGGTACATGCCGGGCGCGCCCGGCACCGCGCCTTCCGCGCGGGCGGCACGGAAGAGCCCGAGGTCGTGGTGGTTGGGGCTGACGGGCGAGCGCAGGAAGGCCTTTTCGTCGCCGTGCCGCTCGATCACCGAGAGCCCCAGCACGGAACAGTAGAAATCGGCGGACCGGTTCACGTCGCTCACCCAAAGGACCACATGGTTGATTCGTTCGACCGTCACGGGTAACTCCGAGTCTCTTTCCCCATCCCTTTTCCAGAGGCCGTTACATGCTATGCCCGCGATTTGCCGCCGGGCGGGGCAGGGACAGGACGATCCGTGTTCATCCGTCCCGTACCCGATCGCAGGACGCGGGACGAACGGGGCGGCCGTGAGGCTGGTGGTCGGTCCGAATCGACGACGGGAGGCCCTCATGCCGCACTACAGGAGCGTGGGCCGGTATCCGCCGAAACGCCACATCCACTGGTGCGGTCCGAAGGGACTGCCGCTGGTGGAGGAACTACTGGGTGATGACGGCTTCGACGGCGAATCGTCGTTGCTCTACCACTCGTACGACCCGGCGGGAGTCCAGGCGATCGACCCGTGGGAGCCGCCGTCCACCGCAACCGGCTCCGCGGCCCCCCACGCCGCCATGCACTTCCCCCGCCCACCGGCGCCCGAGGACGGGACCACGGCCGACGCGGTGCGCCACCGGGTCATGCTGGTGGGCGGCGGAGCGCTGCGCGTGTGGCGGGCCGTGGCCGTCGCGTCCTCCCCGCTGTACCGCAACGCCACCGCGGACGAGTGCGCCTACGTCGAGTCGGGGACGGCCCGGCTGCACACCTCCATGGGCCACCTGGACGTCGGACCCGGAGACCTGGTCGTCGTCCCCGCAGGCGTCGTGCACGCGTGGCACCCTTCGCCCGGGAAAGGCCCCGAGGCCGCCCCTGCCGCGGATCCGGGCCGGCGCACGCCCCCGGCCGCCGGGGACACGGCGCCGCCCCTGCGCCTGACCCTGTTCGAGGCAGCGGGCCGGATCGGCCCGCCGGCCCGGTACCTCTCCCCCCACGGTCTGCTCCTGGAGGCGAGCCCGTACTGCGAACGCGACCTGCGGTACCCGCACGCGCCGGAGGCCGTGGACGAAGCCGCTACGACGGTACTGACCCGGCACGGCCGCCACGGAACGGCGATCACCTACCGGCACCACCCGTTCGACGTCGTCGGCTGGACCGGGACGCTCTACCCGTACGTCCTCAACATCGCGCACTGCGAGCCCGCCACCGCCCGACTGCACGCGCCTCCACCGGTCCACCAGGTGTTCTCCATGCCCGGCGGAGATCTGATCGCCTTCACCCCGCGCCTGCTGGAATACCACCCCCTCGCCGTCAAAGTTCCCTACCAGCACGTGAATCTCGGGGGCGACGAACTGCTGCTCTTCGCCGACGGCGACTTCAGCTCCCGCACCGGGAGCGGCGTGCGAAAGGGGTCGGCGGCGGTCTTCCCCCCGGGAATTCCCCACGGCCCTCCCCCCGGCCTTTCCGAAGCCACCCGCGCCCACCGGGAGACCGCCGAGTGGACCCTGCTGCTCGACGGACACCAAGTGGTCCCCGGTCCTGACCTACAAGGAGGACACCGGCACCGACTGGACCCCGGAGAAGGAGAAGGAGACGGTCGACAGTGACTCGGAGATGTCCACCGACTGACGCACCCGGGCCGGACCCGGCGGGACCCGGGGAGGCGGTGGCTGCTGAGCCCGGCGGCGCCCTGCACGCCTTCCCGTCAGGGGCGAGACTGGATGGTGAGTCTCGCCCCTCATGGGAGGTTCAATGGCCGCGACATTCCTGTACGACGCAAATCTGAGACTCGAGGTCGATTCCCCGGAATGGTCCGGTTTCCTCGGAGACCACGGCATTCACGTGGCCGGCTATCACGGCGACATGGCTCCGCTGACCAAGCAGCTCGAACAGCATACGGCGACGTTCTCGTACCTCCCCGTACTCAACTATTTCTACCTGCGCGCCGACCCCGTGTACGAGCCGATCGCCAGCGCCGTCTACGCGGCGGACGGCACCACCGGCATCCCGAGTGTGCTCGTCGTCCCCGCGGGCAGTGAGGTCACCGAGGCCGGGGACCTTCGCGGCAAGCGGCTGGCCATTGCGCACCGCTTCTGCACGACGAGCTTCCTCGCGCCCATGCTGATGGTTCACGACCTGGGAAGCCGCATCGACGAATTCTTCAGTGAACTCGTCATCACGCCGCCCTACGAGGGCCAGCTGGAGGCGGTCCTGGCAGGTGCGGCGGACGCAACGTTCATTCAGGAAGACGTGTGGCTGAACGATCCGGCCAACGCTGAAAGGACGCGTGTGATCGCCCGCAGAGACCACCTGCCGACACCCCTGTTCATCGCCAGCCGAGAGGCTCCACTTCAGCTGCGCTCGGCCGTCCGGCGCTTTGTGCTGAACTACAGATCCGCGAACGAGGAATCCCTGCTGTTCTCCGGATTCGCCCCGTACGACGCAGCTGCGGTCAAGGAGACCCTCCGGATCACCGAGGAAGCGACCGCTTGACCCTCGCCGCAGGTCCGGCCCGGCCCCCAAGTCCTGGTGGTCGCACCAGGAGAGCTCGCACGTCCGTCGCGTGGGCCGTCGTCCCGGCGCGGTCGGTGAACCGGACGCGCCCGGCGGCCTGGCTCGTGGCGGGTCAACGCGGCGCCGGCCGTCTGTCTGCGGGAACGGCCGCCCGGACCCACAACTCGTTGGGCCTGCCTCGCTGGGACCAAGTCATGGCCTGCGGACGAAGGCTTCATCCGTGTGTGCGCACGGCGTGCAGGGGCGCCTGCGGGCTTGCTGGAACCGGTCGGGGCATTCGACGTACACAAAGGGGCACAGGTGGGGGCGCGGCTGCGGGCGGCCCAGCTTGTGCCAGTGCGCGCTCGGCACCGGGCCTCGCCCGCCCACGACACTTCGGCGCGGGCCGACCACGGCCCTCATCGCGGGCACACACAGGCCGGGGAACAGCCTCTGGGGTGGGCCGACACCTGACGCCACCACCACGCGGCAACACCTACCACCGAAGTGCGCCCAGCAGGGCGGAACGCGTCCAGTGTCAGGAATCGGGCCCGCCCCCGGCAGACCGGGGCGAAGGGATGGAGCCCCCGGAGCGGTGTGCGTCCCACCCTTCGCCCTTGAGGTAGCACTCGACCGACCGCTGGCTGAGACCGAGTTCGGCGGCAACCTCACGGGGCGTCTTGAGATCCTGCAGGAAGTTGTTCCCTTCCGTAAGGGGCTTGGGCGGGGCTGCGGTGAAGGCCTGCCGGTCGGCGCGGACGATGGCGTCCTCGCTCTCTCCCACAGCGGTTCAACTCCTCAACACAGGTGGTGCGGATTGAGCGGGCCGGGTGTCATTCGCCGTCGTCGAGGACGGCGTCGCCGCCCTTGGTGCGGCGGGCGGGGTTGAGGCCCTTCTCCATCAGGTCCCCCGCCCACGCCATCTCCTGCACACCCTCCAGCTTGGCGATACCGGGGGTGGGGCCGAGGAGTTCTGGTCGTGGGCCAAGCTGCATCGCGTGGTGAGGGAGTTGCCCGAGGGACGGTTCGGAGTGCAGGAGGCGTCCACGGTAGGCCTCCTCCTTCGACCGGCGGGCACGGAAGTTCGTGGAGGAGTTCCTCGCGCTCACCGCACTCCGGGCACCCCGGCTATCGTCCTGTCTCCTGCTCCCCCGGGCCGAGGTCGCCCTCCAGGAGGGTCACGGTGATCAGGGGACGGTCCCAGAGGGCCAGGAGTTCGTTGGCCAGGGCCGCGATGTGGAGGGGGTGGTGATCGCCCGCGCGGATGGCGGCGGCCGAGAGGGTACGCGGGACCGCTCCGGCGTCGAGGAGGAGGCGCCAGTCGCGGGCGCCGAGTTCCAGGAATTCCAGCCCTGTCAGGCGGGATGTCTCCAGCGGGTCGGCGAGGGTGTCGGGGGAGGCTGTGAGGGTGCGCAGGCGGGGCAGGGCAGCAAGGGGGGCGAGGCTGAGGGGCTCGTCGTCCCATACGCCGATCTCCAGGACCTCCAAGGCGGGGTCGACAGCGTCCCGGATGCTCTTCAGGGCCGCGACGTTGACGCGGGCCACGGCGGGCTGCCGGTCCCAGGGGCGGCTGCGGAAGGACCTCGCGAACCCCTGTGTCAGTATGTCGGTGAGCGAGTCGGCGACGAGTTCGGCGCCGATGTACTGCTCGTGGTCGAGGACGATGACCTGTCCCACATGTCCCCTCGGCCCCGGTGTCAGGTCGATCGCGAGCACGTCGCCGTAGCCGCTGTCGCCGAAGGCGATCCAGCCGGGCGATCCGACCAGACCCTGCACGGCGGCGTCGGGTGTGGTGACGACGGCGGTCGTGGCCGCGAACCTCCAGCTGCAGGGGCGGGACGGGGCGTCGGCGACGTACAGCTCGTCCAGGGAGAAGAGCTCGCATCCGAGGACCTCGGAGACGCTCTCGTGCTCGCCGTGCCCGACGCCGTCCCTGTCTTCGTCATCCAGTTCTTCGTCATCCAGTTCTTCGTCATCCAGTTCTTCGTCGTCCTGTTCCGCCGAACGTGCCTGCGTCACCCCGTAGAGCACCTTGAGCTCGTCGGGCAGGGTGACGCCCAGGCGCGCCTCCGCCGCAGCGATCTCCGCCCCGGTGGCGCCGACGGCGCCGGGGAGCCGCTCGCGCAGGGTCCGCTCCAACAGGGCCAGGTCCACGGACGGGGCCGGCCCAGCCCCGGGCACCGAGTCCGGAAGGCGACGCCACGGCTCGGCGACGGCCCCCTCGACCATGACGAGCGCACCGGGGTACGGGCCGCTGCCCTCCTCCACGGCCGGCCCCGGGTCGAGCAGGTGGAGCCGGGTCCTCCCGTCCGGCGCCATATCCGCCACACACAGCAGGCGGTCGATGCCGGCTTCGGCGAGCGCGTCCTGCACCGGCTGCGCCGCGCGCATCCCGGCTTGCATCTCGGCGAATCCTGCCGCTCCGCCGGCAGCGGGCAGCCGCCGAACGGGCAGGGTCCACCCACGCTGCGCCACGGATCCGGCCACGTAGCCTCCCGGCGCGGCGAGGCTCTCCGCGTTGGCGGCGCGCAAGAGCCGCAGCACTGGCTCCCAGGTGGCGAAGTCGTGGATCGGGAACGTCGGGGACGACAGCGATGACGAGGACAACGGGTTCTCCGGTCGTGCGCGAGCGGCGATCGATGGTCGAAGGGGATCTTCGGCCGTACCCGAAGTTCCCCCCGGCGGCCGTCCGCCGATCCTTGCAGAAGGCGCCGACATCCCCGTCAGGCCCCCAGCTCTGTCCGAGAGCGTCAAGGCCGGTGGATACGTGGGTGGACTCGTTGCGGCCGCTCATACCGTTGCGCGGTTGCCCCGAACCCTCGGGCAGGCTCGGGTGGCGCACGGCATCCAGCAGGTCGTCAGCGAGAATGTCGGCTACCAGAGCCGGAGCGCCGAAGCCTCGGTAGACCTCGGGTCCCAGCCGGTCAGCACGCACCACGGCCCCTCCAGGGGCCACCAGTGCGCGGAGAACCGGACCCTCGTAGCCCCAGTGGGAACCGGGCGCCATGTGTGCCGCCGCGCGCTGCCTCTGCCAGGGCGGAGCTATGCGTTGAGCCAGTCGCCCGGGATGAGCGCGCGCAGCCGGTCGAGGTCCTGCGCCGTCCGGCCCCGCGCCAGCAGTGCCATGCCGTCGTCGTCGCGCACCAGCACGTCCGGGCCCAGGAACCAACGGATCCCGTGCTCCTCCTCACCGATGGGGTAGGCCGGGAACGGCAGCCGGGCGCAGTGCCGCTCCAGCAACTCGATGCTGTCGTCCTCGGGGTCGAGGAAGTCACAGCGCTCCAGGTCGGCCAGGACGGATTCGGAGAGAACGATCTCGACGAAGCAGAGGGAGAGCCGGTCCAGCCAGCCTTCCCACCGCTCGGCGGACTTGACCGCCAGGTCGGGCCGGACGAACACCGCGGGATCGTCATCGGTGAGGCTGTCGAGGAGGATGCCCCAGGACGCGGCTCCCTGGTTCTCCTGCCGGAAGACCAGCGCCTCCTCGGCGTCGTCCACGTAGAGCCCGGCCGGGTCGAGCAGCACGTCGTGGTTGCTGGTGAGCTCCCGGCGACGGCCGAAGAGCCGGTACGCCTCGCGCAGGGCCGCGGGCAGCCGGACGCCCAGCCGGTCCTCCGCCGCGGCCAGATCCTCTTCCGGCCAGCCGTCACCGCGCTGCAGCGGCTCGGCCCAATGGGCGGCGAAGGCCTCGACGAAGCTCCACGCTCCGCTGCGGTCCTCCACTCCCTTGGTGAGCGACTCGGCCAGATCAAACCCGCGGCTCATCGCGTCATGTCGTACTCGTCGACGTCGAGGACCGCTCCGGTGGCGATCAGGAACTCCATCACATCCCGCTCAAGGGCCCAGCCGAAGAGGTTGGGCGAGTGCGTGGCGTCCGTGTCATCGGTGTCGTCCGTGGCGTCGGCCGTGTCGGCGTCGGAGGCCCGGAAGTAGCGCACGACTTCCAGCACCGCGGAGCCGTCCTCCCCCTGCTCCTCATCCAGTTGTCGCGCGAGCGCGGCGATGCGGTCCGTGTGGGGCCGGAGGCGGTCCAGGACGTGGTCTATCTGTTCGTCCACGGCCAGGCCCGGCTCTCGGCACACGACCTTCCAGCTGTGGCAAGCCGGTCTCGTGGGCTCCGCCGCCCTTCGGCTACCGCGCACCAGCGTCTCATCGGGCTCCAGGCCCAGCACCGCCGTCATCTCCTCGGCGGACATGTGCTTGCTGGACAGGGCGAAGTAAACGTACTGATCAATGGGCATCCCGGGAGGTTAACCGTACGCCTCCGCGCGCAGCGCACCGGGCGGCCTTCCGAGCCGGAAGGACGAACTGCGGGAACTCCGGCCCGACGACCGTCCGTTCCGGCATCCGGCACCACCGCACGACATCGAAGTCGATGACCTCGTCGTCCTTGAAACGGGAGATCGCCAGAACCTCGGCGATCGGCCAGACCCGGAGGTCCGCACACGCGGCGTCCGCCGGGCGGGACAGCACGCTCTCCGCCGAAGCACGGGAAGCACCGCCTCGCCCTCGGAGCACCGGCACTTCCAGCCCCTCGCCCCGACGAGGTCGAGGACCGCCTGCCAGTCCGTCACCGAGGCATCCGGGACCCGTAGATCGGGCAACGAACCCATCAGGTCCGGGTCGAAGAAGCACCGCACGTCGTCCCACAGCAGATCAGCCGCACGGTCGTGCTGCCCGGTTCTCCGGCCCGGCGCAGCCCCGTTTCCCTCGGCGAGGACAGCCCGTCCCACCTGCGGCGACCGTGCACGTAGCCTGTGTCCCATGACCCGCCGTACGCCTCCCCGCCCGCTGGACGTGGAGCAGTTGTTCCCCGAGGTCGCCCCGCTGCGGAGGCGAGCGGTCCGGCTGCATCCGCGCGCCGGTGCTCCGACGTGCCGGGACAGTTCGGTGGGCGGTCCGCTGCTGTGGCCGCTGGAGGAGCCGTGGCCCGTGTGCCCGGACCACCACCGGTCTCCGATGGTGCCGGTCGTGCAGGTCCGCGCCGCCGACGCCCTGGGCCTCGTACCGTTCCCGGCCGGCTGTGATCTGCTGCAAGTGCTGTGGTGCCCGCGGAGGCACGACGGGTGCTGGGTGGTCCCGGAGGTGCACTGGCGGGACGCGGCGGCCGTCGGTGCCGTCCGCGCGGCACCGGCGGTCGTCGGCGAGGTCCCGTACGGGAAGATCCCGAGACCGTGCGTCGTCCACCCGGAACCGGTCGAGGAGTACCCGAGCTGGGACCTGCCCGACGAGCTGTACGATCTGCTGGAGCCGCGGTTCGAGCAGGTGGAGGCGGAGACGGGCTGGGACTACCAGTACCACCTGTCCACCGCGCCGGGGACCAAGCTGGGCGGGTATCCCGGCTGGTGCCAGGATCCGCAGTGGCCGGACTGTTCGGGGTGCGGGCAGCGGATGGACCACCTGCTGACGGTGGAGAGCTGGGAGGCGGACGCCGCGTCCCGGCTGACATGGACTCCCTTGGAGGATCAGGGCGTTCGGTACGAGGGCGCCGGTCTGATGCTCGGTGACGCGGGTGGGGTCTACCTCTTCGAGTGCCGGCGCTGCCCGGGGCGTCCGGTGAAGGACCGCTTCGACTGTTCCTGAGCACCGCTCCACCGACCGCCCGGCCGTCAGGCGGCCGGTTCGGCGCTCCAGGTGATGCGGGGCGGCACGACCCGGGCGCACAGGGGCGCCCCGCAGGCGTCGGTCAGGCCGAGCCGTCCCACGAGCAGCCCGCTGCGGACGGCCGCGTCCAGTACGGGTGCGGGAACCGCGTCGAGCATCAGCTTGGCCCGCCGGAACATGGTGAAGGCGCCCGCCTCGTCGACCGCGTTCCACGAGAGGTGGACGAACCGGCCGCCCGGACGGCCCTGGACGTAGGGGCTCTTGACGTCGGTACCCGTCGGAGTGGCGGCCGTCGTGCATTCCAGGGTCCACGTCGCCGACGCGGCGTCACCGGGCTGCGGGTCGAGCAGCTCGGCCGGGCGGTCACGGCGCTGGACCGCCACGTGGACGTTGCGGTACGGCGGCGCCCCGGAGGGGGCGAAGGCCAGGCCCGGCAGGTCGGAGGCATCGATGCGGAGGTGCATGCCGAGATTGTCCCAGGTGACGCACCACCGACGGCGGGAGGTCACTCAAGCAGCGGGCCGAGCGGACCGGTGTCACTGGCGGATGTGTCGTTCCGGCTGTTGAAGGCACCGATGAGTGACTACTGGCCGCCCGCACATCAGGCGGTGGAACTCGAGGAGGCCGAGGCCCTGGCCCGGTTGCCGGCCGCAGGTGCCGATCCCGATGAGGTCTTCGGCGGCATGACGTTGCTGACGCACGCGATCGACACCGAGGGCGATGGCGCCCTCCAGAGTGGTGGGCCGCTGACCGTGCGCACCACGGCGGTGCTGCCGGCCTTCGGCGCCGACCCGGAGCTCGTGGGCCCCAACAGGCGTACGCCCATGGAGCAGGCCGGCCTCTACGGTCACCGCTTGGCGCAGGAGCTGCTGATCGCTCACATCGGCAGGCGGGCCTCCGTCGGCCGGTGAAGGAGTGGGCGGGCGTGCTGCGTAGGCTGTCGGGCGTGGACGCTCACGAGCCGTCATTCATCGTCGACGCCGGCGTCGAGGTGCCCCTTCCCGCGGCGGGCGAGGTCTGGACCGTCGGCGCCGTCATCCTCGACCGGGACGGTGCGGCCTTCGCCCAGAGGCGGAGCGCGGACCGACGGCTCTTCCCCGGCGCGTGGGACATCGTGGGCGGCCACGTCGAGGCCGGCGAAACGCTCCTGGAGGCTCTCGCGCGCGAGGTCGAGGAGGAGACCGGCTGGCGCCTGCGCCGCGTGCGGCGGTTCCTCGGCACCACGACCTGGACGGGGGACGACGGCGGTGGGCTCCGTCACGAGGCCGACTACCTCGTCGAGGTCGAAGGCGACCTCGACGATCCCGCGCTGGAGTGGACCAAGCACTCCGCCTACGGCTGGTTCGGCCGGGACGACCTCGTCCGCCTCGAGGAGAACCTCAGGCCCGGCGAGTTCCTGATCCACGACCTCGTCGCACGAGCGGTCGAGGCGCTCCCGGACAAGTCCTAGCCGTCCGAGGCCTGTTCCTCGTAGCGGTGCACCTCGTCGATCAGGCGGTGCAGGAGGCTGCGCGCGGCGGCGATGTCGGCCGTGGCGATGTCGGCGGTCAGTACCCGATGGATCGCGCTCGCACGGTCGGTGATCCGCCCCAGCGTGGCGCGTCCGAGCGGGGTGAGGGTCAGGAGCGGTGAACCGCGGTGGTCCGGGTTCGGGTGGAAGCCGGCGAGGTCCTCGCGGACGAGGTCGTTGGCGACCCGCTGCACTCCCTGGCGGGCGATCCCCAGGCGGCGGGCGGCACGGGCGACGGTCAGCGGCTCCTCGGAGACCACGCTGAGCAGTTGCCAGCGGGCCTGGGTCTGCCCCTCGGCAGCTGCGACGCCCTCCCCCATCTTGCGGAGCAGCCCGGCGGCCTCGAACACGTCCGCCACCAGCAGCGCCAGCTGTTCCGACACGTCACACCCCTCCAGCAACCGACAGCACCATGACAGTCCGGGAACCTGTTGTCATTGTACGGGCGCAGGTACGGCCAGCGCGCGGGCCACGGCCGCGGTGGTGGCCGCGGCGTGGCCGGGGACGTGACGGGCCGCCCACGGCCCGACCAGGTGCACGAACTGCGCCAGGTCGCGTTCGGCGCGGGACAGCAGGCCGCGCAGTTCCGTCACCGGCAGCTCGATCACCGGGCTGTCGTCCTGGTCGGCGTCCACCGTCAACCGGACACGTTCGCCACGGCGTTCGGCGAGCGGTGACGGATCGTGGCCGAAGGAGGCCCGGCCGGAGCCGTCGACGACCTCGCCCCAATCGGACCGCTCGTCGATGCCGTTGCAGCATCCCGGCACGAGCGTCCTGCCGTGCACCGTGTCGGTGACCCGCAACCCGCCGGACGCGAACAGGTCCTCCACGGTGAGCAGGCCGTGCAGGAAGGCTGCGAGCGGGTCGGCGGGGCGTGGCGGGAGCCCGCCGTCGGGCGCCCAGTCGTTGCACGCGGCGATCGCCATGACCGCCGTGCCGACTTCCGCCGGGGACAGCGCACCGCTGAGCGGCAGGAACCCGTACGGCTCCGCCTCTGCCACCGGCCAGAGGTCGAAGCCTTCAGGCATCGACTGGATCTCCAGGACCGGCTGCAGAAGGATCACCCGGGCAGTCTGCCCGATGCGTCTCCTCGCAGAGACCCGGGGGCTCTCGTCCTCAGTCCTGTGCCCGCGCCCATGCCTCCAGCAGGGCTTCCCGGACGGCGGGCTCGGGTGTGCCGTCCAGGGCGTGCTCGCGGCCCCACGACCCGAGGGCGCGCGGGTCTGCGGTCCCGGCGACGAAGCGGGCGAGCAGCTCCTGGGAGAGGGCGGCCTCCCGGGCCCCGTATCCGCCGGCCGCCGCCGCGAACACGGTCACTTCCTGAGGCCCGCCCTCCGTCTCCAGCCGCAGCCGCATCTCGGGCGGGCCCTCGCCGAGGAAGGCCCCGACCGCGGCCGACACCATCGACCCCAGGAGCCGCGAGACGCGGCCGGACGTGCCCGCGGTCGGAACGTCCTCGACGACGGTGGAGCGCAGTTCCGCCCACGTCCACGCCCGGGAGCCGTCGGGGTCCACGGCCTCCAGCCCGTCGGGGGTCAGCCGGACGCAGCCGCCTTCGGCGGTCGGCGGCGAGCCCACGTACACGGCGTCCGCGGTGACCCAGAACAGTCCGACCATCGCCACAAGCCACGCTCCCGCTCTCGCACGCCCCGCCGGATCGGCCCCCGCCGCATCCCGGGAGTCCGTCCCCCACCCCTACCGCGCGGCCGGACCGGGGCACGGCAGACACGCCGCCGGCCTCAGGACAGGCGGGTGCTGATGCGGGAGCGCATGTCGCCGGCGGCTCGGCGGATCTCCTCGGGCTGCCCGTCGTCCTCCAGCAGCCCCAGCAGCACGATCAATGCCCGCGCCTCGTCCGCGCTGATCAGCTTCAGGCGGGGTTCCGTAACCCCGTCGAGCAGTGCGTCCAGCAGGTCCAGTACGTCATCCATGCCCCTACCAACGCACGGCGCCCCGACGACGTCACCCAGGCGCCGGCCCTGTCCGGCTGCAGGCGGGGCGACCGCGCCGTTCAGTGGGTCAGGGGCAGTTCCCAGAACAGCCGGTTCTCCAAGGCCCCGGTCAGATACGGCACGCCGTCGGTGTACCCGGAACCGTGGGCGTCGCCGAGCATGCGCGCGGCGAGGCCGCGATGGGCCGACTTCCACCGCTGGTGCCTGCTCTCCAGACGGCCGAGCGCAGCGTCCAGGCGGCTCCATGCCGCCCCGCCGGGCCCTCGCTCGCGGCGGAGGTCGAGGTAGGCGCGGGTGACGGTGTCGTGTCCGGGGTCCTGCGTCTCGGCCTGTACGGCGGGGACGCTCGTGAAGGCGGTCGAGTGCAGGCGCGAGGCCTGCGGTACGCCGCACAGGCTTTCGAAGCGTTTGTACTGCTCGGACTGGATGGCGCTGGCCCCCTGGGTGTAGTGGCGGAAGATGGAGAAGTGTTCCGCCCGCATCGTGGCGACCGTACGGAACAGCCCGGCAGCTCGCTCGAACATGGCCTCCGCGTCGTCTATTCGCTCGGCGCATTCCTCCGGATACCCTTCCCGCAGTGCGACGACGGCCGATCTCACATGCTCCGCCATCGCGGTGAAAAGCATTTCATGCGCCTGGAGAATGCGGATGAAGAAGTATTCGTCGTGCAGCACATAGACCGGCTGGACCGTCACGTCGAACCACGCCCAGGCGTCCGTCGCCGGCGGCCGGGGAAGGTGGTCGGCGAGGTCCTCCAGACGCGACCCGCAACCACCGTCCAGGCGTGACGGCAGGTCTCCGGGACCGGATTCGTCGATGCCCTGGGCGACGAACCTCAGGGCGTGCCGCAGCCGTGTGCTCACCGTGTCCGCATCCGGCCGGCCACGCCCGGGCCCCTCTCGCGACCCGCCCGCCGCCCCTGCCTCGAACCGGACGACATCGGCCATGAGCAGGGCGGACATCCGGTCCGCGCTCGCCGCGGAATTCCGTTCGTCCAGGAGGAGCTCCAGAACGGGAAGCGACAGATAGGTGCGATTCCAGAAACGGTTTTCGTGCTTGTCCAGCAGGCAGTCGAGAAAGGCATGGAGGAAGGGGAGCCCTGGCGCATTCCGGTGGCGAATTTCGCCCAGGCGGATCAGCATGGGCTTCGGCAGGAAATGCTTTCCCGTACGCCGCACGTGATTGTTGAGGGACCGGGCCAGGGCAAGGCCGTCCGGTTCCACCGGAACCCGGTCGGCGGCCACCCAGCGTCTGACCGCCCGAAGGGTCGACGGACACCGCTCTGCCTGAGGAGTCATCGCCACTCACCTCTCCCGTGTCGCTGTGCGGCGGCACTGGCTTCCACCAGACATCACGGAAGGACCGCGGGTCATGTCTCGGAAGTTCGTGGCTTGACAGCAGCGGAAGCGGCGCCCGAGGGGTCTCGGTGGCGGCGCCGACCGCGGGGGCCGCGGTCGTGAGGGCCCCGGTCGTGGTGCCGAGCGCGGCGACGACGGAAAACTTCTGCATGGTCAGACCTCCCTGGACAGTGGGGAGTCGGTTACTCGCCCACTGCCTTCAAGGTCCCAGCTCATCCCGGTCCGCGGCCTCCCCCACCCGGGGGAACCGCCTCCCCCGGGCGGGGGAGGCGCCGCCGGCGTTAGGGTGAGGCCATGCCCGCCATGATCGTCCCGCCGCGGCCGCCCCTGCGACTGGAACCCGTCACCGCCGACAACTTCGATGCGGTGTGCGCCGTACAAGTGCGCCCCGACCAGGCACATCTGGTCTCACCCGTGGTCAAGTCCCTCGCCGAGGCGTACATCCACCCCACCAGCGCCTGGCCCCGTGCCGTCGTCGACGGCAACAACGTCGTCGGCTTCGTGATGGCCTTCCACGACATCGTCTGGGACCCGGCGGCCGATCCGACCGACCGGCGCAGCGGCATCTGGCGCCTGAACATCGACGCCGGCCGGCAGGGCAAGGGCTACGGCCGTTTCGCCGTCCGCGCCGTCGCCGAGGAGATCGTCCGCCGCGGCACCCACCGGACGGCGCACGTCAGCTGGCACGTCGGCTCCGGCAGCCCCGAACCCTTCTACCTCGGCCTCGGTTTCACCCCCACCGGCGAACTCATCGGTGAGGAACGCGTCGGCGTGCTCAGCCTCGACCCGGCGACCGAGGCCGCCCGTCCGGCGCGCTGAGCACCACCGTGCCCCCGGGCCCCGCCGCCAGGCCGGCGTCGGGCCCGGCCACGCCCGCGCGGTGGGCCTGCGGGCTCATCCCCCGGACCCGTTTGAAGGCCGCCGACAGGGCGAACGCACTGCCGTACCCGACCCGGCGGGCCACCCTCTCGACCGTGGCATCCGGCTCCCGCAGCATGTCCGCCGCCAACGCGAGCCGCCAGCCCGTCAGATAGCCGACCGGCGGCTCCCCCATCACCTCCCTGAACCGGCGCGCCAGCGATGCCCGTGACACGCCCACCCGTTCGGCCAGCTCCTCCACGGTCCACGCGTGGGCCGGGCTCTCGTGCAGCAGCCGCAGGGCCGGGCCGACCACCGGATCGCTCTGGGCCCGGAACCAGGCGGGCGCGCTCGAATCCGTCGCCGAGGGCCACGCCCGCAGGACCCCGATCAGCAGCAGGTCCAACAGCCGGTCCAGCACGACCTCCTGGCCCGGCTCCTCGCTCGAGATCTCGGAGGCGAGCAGGTCGATCAGGGTCGCGTCCGCCGCTCCCGCCGGCCTGACCAGGATGTTCGGCAGTGCGCCCAGCAGCCGGCGGCCGATCTCGTTCGGCGCCTGGTAGGTGCCGCTGAGCATCACCGCCGAATCCGCGTGCTGGTGGGCCGCTCCCCACGTCCGCACGCCCAGCGCCATGGACGCCGTGACGTCCTCACCTTCCGGCGTGCTGCACCGCTGGTCGGGTCCGACCGCCACCGTCACCGGGGTGTCCGGGGCGTCTGCCACCGTGTACGGATCCGGCCCGCGCACCACCGCCACGTCGCCCGGGGCGATCAGCACCGGCTCGCCCCCGTCGGGCAGCAGCCACGCGGAACCGCGCACCATCGTCACCACCGACAGCGGGGCGCGGTCCTCGATCCGCATGGCCCACGGCGGGTTCAGGACGGACTTGAGGAGGAAGGCGCCCCGGGCCTGGGGGCCTTCGAGCAGACCGGTCAACATGTCCATGCGTACATCTTCTCCACTCCCGCCGGTCCGGGGTGACGTGCGGTCAGGCGGACGGGACGTCCCACACGCCGGTGGCCGCCGCCTCGCGGGCGAAGTCCGCGAAGTC
The DNA here is from genome assembly GCF_004795115.1 of Streptomyces sp. A0592. NCBI lineage: Bacteria > Bacillati > Actinomycetota > Actinomycetes > Kitasatosporales > Streptomycetaceae > Streptomyces > Streptomyces sp. A0592. Next base: position 20,937 of record NZ_SSBM01000017.1, on the reverse strand, counting down.
CCTGGGCGCCCGGCCCAGGACCTCCTCGACCCCGTGCACCAGGTGCGCGTTGCGCCCGTCCAGGATCAGCGTGAACAGTTCGGCGAAGTCCTCCGGGAGACCGTGCTCCCGCAGCTCGGCACGGTAGGCCTCGTCCGAGACCGGCACGTAGGCGATCTCACGGCCGGTGACCTTCGACAGCTCGGCGGCGACGTCGGCGAAGCTCATGAGCCGCGGACCCGACAGCTCGTACGTCCTGCCGATGTGCCGGTCGTCGGTCAGTGCGGCCACCACCACGTCGGCGATGTCCCCGGTGTCGACGAACGCCTCGACCCCGTCCGCGGTCGGCAGGGCGATCACGCCGGCCAGCACCGGGTCCAGGAAGAAGCTCTCGTCGAAGTTCTGGTTGAACCAACTCGCCCGTACGATCGTCCAGTCGGCCCCGGAGGCCTTCAGCTTCTCCTCGCCGAGCTGCGCGGCCTCCTCGCCCCGGCCGGACAGCAGCACGAGACGGCGCGCCCCCGCGGCGACCGCCACCTCGGCGAAGGCCCCCACCTGCTCGACGGCTCCCGGGAAGGCGAGGTCGGGATAGTAGGTCACGTACACCCGGTCGACGCCTTCCAGCGCCGGCAGCCAGGTGCCGGGGGCGTTCCAGTCGAAAGCCGGCTCCCCGCTGCGGGAACCGACCCGGACGGGCCGGCCCCGGACCGTGAGCTTCTCGGCGACCTTGCGGCCGGTCTTGCCGTTGCCCCCGATGACCAGGGTGATGGCCCGGGCGGTGGGGGTCTGCGTGTCGTTCTTCGTCGTCTTCGTCATGACCTCAGTCAAGTCGAACGAACCGAGACGCAACATAGCCGAAACACTCATCCGCATACGCCAGCGTCTAAGCGGGGGTGGTGATCAGCTCCTCCCAGCACGACTGCAGCCGTTCCCGGAGGGACGGCACGGCCGCAGGGTCGCAGCACAGGACCAGGACGAGCCCGCCGAGTGCGGTGCTGTCGGGCTTGCGGGTGTACGACCAGCGCCTTCCGGCGCTCAGCAGGGTCCTGAAGAGCACCGTCCGGTCGTCGGGATCGTCCGGGAGGGGGCGTCGGCGGCATCGACGATCAGGACGCGGTGGTCCGCGGGCAGCCAGTGCAGGTCACGCAGGCAGTCGGAGAGGGCATTCCAGTTCCACCCGAAGTGGTCGGGCAGCCGGAGTCCGTCGTAGAAGCTCCGGAAGACCGCGTCCGTATCAGCCATCTCGCGGCCGTCGAGGCGCGCCACGTGCGTCGTGCCCGTCGCGGGGAGGAGGAGATCGACGGGCAGCGCGCCCCCTTCCGGAATGACGTGCAGCCAGGGCGGATCGTGCGCCGTCACCCTCACCTCCCTTGGTGCGGACCGTCGACGACGGCCGCGAACTGCGAGCTTCGCATTCTAGATCCGAACAACCGGGAGCGGCGTGGACACCTGTGGACAGTGCTGGTCAGTCGTCGGCGCCGCGGGGGCTGGAGAGTGGACAGCGCTCGACGCGACGGTGTGTGACGGCTGAGGCGGCGCGCCGACGCGCTCGACCGGCAGCCACACCTGCACACCACTCACGAAGGAGTCCGTCATGACATCCCGCCCGCTGCGCACCGTCACCGTGCTGGCCGCCGCCGCTGCCCTCTGCGGCACCGCCTCCACCGCCCATGCCGCGCAGCACACCGACCGGCGTACGCCGAGGATCGTCACGGCCTGGGCCGGCGCCTGGAACGGCACCGATCCCCGGGCCCTCGGCGCCCTGTTCACCGCCGACGGCACCTACACCGACGAGGCCGTGGCCGCCACCTTCCGCGGCCGCAAGGAGATCTCCGGGTGGAAGGCCCGCGCCGACTCCCTCATCGACAACGTCCACGTCACCATCCGCACCACCCGTTCCGCCGGGGACCGTGTCACCGTCCAGGCGATCTACTCCGGCCATCTCAAGGGCGCCCCCAAGCCGTTCGCCGTGCCGATGACGACCGTCCTCGACCTCGACACGAACCACTGCCGGATCACCTCCGACAAGGACCACTACAGCCTGGCCACCGTCCTCCGCCAGTCCGGCCTTCCCGCCGACTGGACCCCGCCCGCCAACTGACGCCCCGCCCGAACACCGGTCCGCGGAGAGCGGACCGGTCGGGTCGGGCCCGGTCGGGCCCGGACCGGACCGGCAGGAAAGGCTGCCGCGCTGGTGGCCTGCCGTCAGGCGGCCGGGACCATGGCGGTCGGTGTGTTCCAGCCCGAGATCCGCAGCTTCGGCGCGGCACCGCGCAGGTCCGCCGTCCGGTACGTCGCCGTCAGCGTGACCGACTCCCCCGGCCAGAGGCTGACCTGGTTGTCGGTCCACCGCACCGGCAGCACCGGCGCTCCCTGCGCCCCCACGAGGTGGACGTCGGTGAGCAGGGCCGGGGTGCCGACGGTGCCCGGGTGGCGCAGGGTCACGGTCGTCGTCGACGTCCCCGAGGCGTCCGCCGCCGTCGAGGCCGTGGCGGCGACCGCCGTCCGCGCCATGGAGTTCAGCCCGCGGAGGTCGGCGTAGGAGGTGGTGGGCGTGTAGTACCAGTCGCTGCGCTCGTAGTCGAGGACGTCCGCCTCCGTGGAGAGCCAGTAGACGTTGCGGCTCACCTCCCGTCCGGCGGCGTCCGTGAGGAGCAGCCTGGCCAGATACGTGGTCGGCAGGCCGGGTACCGACTCGGGGACCGTCAGCGCGGTGCTGCTGGCTCCGCCTCCGGCGACGGTCAGGCCGGTCACCGTGCGGTCGTACTTCTGTGTCCCGTCGGGGGCGAAGAGCGTCACCCGGACCGTCAGGCCGGTGGCCGGTGCGGTCCGGTTGTTGACGACGGCCACCGCGTGGTCGTCGTACCCGTATTGGACGTGCAGGGGCTCGTTCGCCTTCTTCGCGCCGAAGTAGGCACCGCCCTGGTCGAGGTAGCGGTCCACGAGCTGCCAGTGGAGCGAGGTCCAGCCGCTGTTGAACATCCAGTAGATGACGCCCGTCGACGGATCCGCGGGGTCCTTGGCATTGCGGGAGTACGCCTCGAACTGCGCGCGCACGTTCTCGTACTGGGCGAGCTGGGCCTTGCGTACGTAGTCCTCCAGGCTCGCCGGGGCTCCGTAGCGGGCTGCGAGGGCGCTGTCGTACAGCTCCAGTGTGTCGAACGTGGCGGACCGGGAGCGGTGGTACTGGACGGCGGCCGGGTCCTTCCACAGGGTTTCGAGCTCGGCCGGGGTCATCATGCGGCGGAGCGTGTCGAGGGTGGGGATGTCCGGGCCGGCGCTGGTCTCGGAGTTGAAGCCGCTTGCTCCGCCTTCGCGCTTGTCGTACCAGTAGCCCGGCGGGACCCAGTCGTACGGTCCGGTCATCTTCATGCCGGACCGGCCGGTGATCGGGGACGCGGCGTCAGCAGCCGCGGGGATCACCGGGGCGGTCCAGTCGGCGGCCTTCAGCGCGTCGAGGTACCCGCGCTCGATCTCCTCGTTCGGAGCGGCGTCACTGCCGATCAGGAAGGAGATCACGCTGGGGTGGTGGCGCAGGCGGGCGGCTTCGGCGGCCATCGAGGCCCTGGCGACGGAGTGGTCGGCGGCGGTCCACCGCTCTCCGGACCCGCCGCGGTTGAACTCGCCCTCCCATTTGGTGCAGCACTCCCAGCCCGGGAGGGTGAGGATGCCGTGGCGGTCGGCGAGGTCGAAGAACTCGTCCGGCTCGATGTGCCCTTCCAGGCGCAGGGTGTTCAGGCCGAGGTCGAGCGCGTACTTGAGACGGTCCTCGACGTAGGTCGGGTCCCACCGCAGGAACTCGTCGGGGGACCAGCCGCCGCCCTTGAGGAGGAGCGGGCGGCCGTTGACCTCGTACTGGCGGGCGCCGTCCGCGTTGAGGGGTGCTCGTACGTCGCGGATGCCGAAGGCCTGGTGGGCGGTGTCCGAGGGGGTGCCGTCCACGGTGGCGGTGAGGTCGAGCGCGTACATCGGCTGTCCGCCCATGTGGGCCGGCCACCACACGCGGGGCGATCGCAGGCGCAGCGCCGGGTGTTCGGCGGGGGTGAAGACCACGGCCCTGGTCTCGTGGGGGGCGAGTGTGACGCTGGCGGCGACGGTCGTCGCGCCCACGGCGGCGGACAGGGTCGTGGTGACGGTGGCGTCGGAGTCGTTGCGCACCCGCGCCTTGACGGTCAGGTCGGCCGAGGCCATGGACGGCATGGCCAGGGCGGTCACCACGTGCGCGTCGCGCAGGGCGACGGGGCCGGCACGGCGGACGGTGACGTCGCGGACGATGCCCATGTTCTCGTCCGGCGGCGGCTGCAGCCAGTCGAGCCAGCCCATCGTGAGGTGCTTGCGCGGGTTGTTGGGCTGGATCCGGAAGGCGACCGTATTGGTTCCGCGCCTGACGAGGGCGGTGATGTCGAACTCGTGCCGGGTGTACGCGCCGGCGACCGTGCTCGTGGTGGCGATCCGGCGGCCGTTGACGAAGACGTCGGCGGCGGAAACGACGCCGCTGAAGTCCAGGTGGGTGCGGGCCGTCGTTTCGGCGACGGTGAAGTCGGAGCGGTACCACCAGGGAACGGTGAAGTCCGCGGCGGGGATCAGTTTCTGCTGGGTGGAGTGGAAGGGGTCGGGGTACACGCCGGCCGCCAGCAGCGCGGCGAGCACGGTGGAACGGGGGCCTGCGGGATACCAGCCGGTTGCCGGATAGCCGGGGCTGGATACGGTTTCCGCCGCGTCGGCGACCTTCGCGGTGGACTGGACGGCGTAGCCGGAGAGCGGGGTGGCGCTACCGGGCGCGGCGGGCACCGCGGTCGGCGCGGTCGGCGCGGTCGGCGCGGTCGGCGCGGCCACCGTACGGGGTGCCGCCCCGGCGTGCCGGGCGGCGGGAGCCGCAGCTCCGGTGGTGCCCGCGGAGAGGACGAGGGCCAGGCCGGCCACGGCGAGTGCGACGGTCCTCGCGTGGCGGTGGCGATGGCGGTGGGCGAGGCGGCGGAGCACGGGGCCTCCGGCGGGACCGGGCCCGGGATCGCGCGCGGCCGAAGGCGGGCGCGGCTGGTCCGCGGGGCTGTGGGTTGCTCATCGGGTGGACGTCCCGCCCGCTGCGCGGCGGCCGGGCCGGAGGGGACCGAGTCTGCCACGGGCGGGGCCGCGCACGGCGGCGACAGCCCGGGGGGCGCCGCCCTTCTTCCGGGGTGTCCTGAGCCCCGCGCCCCGGTTCCGCGTTCCGCTCAGGCGAGCGCGACGGACGGGTAGTCCTCGGTGTACGACTCGCCGTCCGCGCCGTAGTACGTGCAGGTGCGGGCGGCGGTGTCGACGTCGTACCAGACGATGCCCGCGTTCCAGCAGCCCCGGACGAACTCGGGGAAGGTCGTCTCCCCCGCCTGGTCCGCGCGCAGGGCCGCGACCAGGCCGGCCCGGTCGAAGGGCGGCGCGGCGGCGAAGCCGGTGACGAGGGGCTCGCCCTGGACGACGACATTGCCGTGCCCGGTCAGGTAGAGGAAGGCGTTGGAGGGGACGGCCATGCGGCAGTGGCTCACGCCGGCCCGGCGCAGGCTCTCGGCGAGGTGGGGAAAGCCGCCGACCTTCGGGCGGACTGCGGCACCACGCTCCAGAGCCGCCTGCAGATGACGGATCGCATCGATTTCATTCATGACACCATGATGCCAGACAGACAACATGTTGTCGAATATGGCGGGCCGGGGCCACGCGACGCCCGTCGCCCGATCCGCCCCGACCGCGCGCCGATCGGCGGCCCGCCCGCGCGGTCCGGGCGGCCTATCCTCCAGACATGGAGGCACTCGCCGCACGGCTGTCGCAACTGGACGCGCACGCGGAAGGCGCGATCCGCGTCGTCGCGTTCTACGACACGCTGATGCGCCGGCGGGTGGACCTCCCGGCGCTGGCCAGGTCCTCGGCGGGGCTGGCCGAGTGCACGACCGGGGTCCGGCTGCACGGCACGGGGCGGGTGGTCCGCGCCTCGCCCGACGGAGCCGACGCGGCCGCCCCGCCCGGCTCCGCGTCCACCAGCGCGGCCATCACCCTCGACGACGAGGAGATCGGTACGGTCTGGCTGGAGCGCCCCGGCCCGCCCAACCCGCTCGACGAGGTTCTGCTGGACCGACTGGCCATCGCCGTCGCGGCGGTCGTCGAACGGTACGGCCCGGCCCGCACGACCATGGCCGATCCCGCCCTCGTGGAGTTGGTCGTCAGCTCCGACTGCGACGAGGCTGGCCGGGCCCGGGCGCTGCGACTGCTCGGGTTCGCCGCGGACCTGCCGGTCCGTGTCGCCGCCGTGCGGTCGGAGCTTCCGCTGGACCGGGTCGCCGGCCTGCTCTGCCCGGGCCGCCCGGTGAAGGCGGCGCCGCTCGCCGGCGTCGGCGTCGTCCTGACCACCGCCACCGCAATCGCCACCGCCGCCACCGCCCTCCCCCCGGCCCGGCTCCCCGACCGCCTCCCCGGGGACGCGCGCGCCGGCATCGGCGCCTCCGGCGATCCCGCCCGGTCCTGGCGGGAGGCCCGGACCGCCCTCCGCTTCACATCCGCCCGCCGACCGGTCGTCCGCCACGACGACCTGGGAGCGCTGGCCCTTCTGGCCGAGATTCCCGAGGACGCGGCGCGCGCCAACGGCGACGTGGCGGCGATCGCCCGCATGGCCCGCAACCCGGAGGACCTGGAGACCCTGGACGCCTTCTGCGCCACCGGCTCCCTGCGCCGCGCCGCCGACCGCCTCCACCTGCACCACAGCAGCGTCGCCCGCAGGCTCGAACAGATCACCAAGGCCCTGGGCATCGAACTGACCCAGCCCGCCGGCCTGATGCGCGCCGGGCTCGCCCTCACCGCGTGGCGCCTGCTGGACGACTGACGACACAAGAGCCCATGCCGCAAGAATTGTTGAATGTTGCCACAATGGCCTGGAATCTTCGCTCAATTTGGTGACTTGCGCACTGATGTTTCATCATCATGACAGCGCGTCAGCTTGCGACGTGCGTCGAGGAGGCGGGGGCGCCGGGGTGTCCCCCGCTCGTACCGGTCGATGCGGCAGGCGAGTTCTTGCTCTCGCCGTGCCCCACCGTGGCTCCCGTCCCACTTCCGTCACCTAGGCAAAGGCCCATGTCCGCCCAGCAACTCTCGGACCTCATACGTTTCGCTCGTCTCAACTCTCCCTTCTACCGGGACCTCTACGGGTCCCTGCCGCCGCACGCCGACCGACTCACCGACCTTCCCGTGGTCGACCAGGAGGCGTTCTGGGCGGCCAACACCCTGCACGACAACCGCGTACTGACCGGCCCGCTCAGCGAAGCCACGGTCTACAAGACCGGCGGCACCACCGGATCCCCCAAGTTCTCCGTCTACACCCGGGACGAGTGGCGCACCTTCGTCACCTCCTTCGGGCAGGGTCTCGTGGACACGGGGCTGCGTCCGGGACACCGCGTCGCCGACCTCTTCTACGCCGGGGAGCTGTACGCCAGCTTCCTGTTCGTCCTCGACTCGCTCGCCCACGCGCCCGTGGACAACGTCCGTCTGCCCATCGGCGGCGGCGCCCCACTGGAGTCGACGATCCCCACCCTGCGCGATCTCTCCGCGCAAGTACTCGCCGGCACGCCCACCACCCTGTGCCGGCTCGCCGAACAGGTCCTCGCCACCGGCGTCCGGCTCGATTCCGTCGAACTGCTCCTCTTCGGCGGCGAGGCGCTCTTCGACGACCAACGGCGCCTGCTGGCCGCCGCGTTCCCCGGTGCCGAGGCCCGATCCGTCGGCTACGCCAGCGTGGACGCCGGCCTGCTCGGCCGGCCCGTGCCCGGCGCCGACGCGCGGGTGCACCGGGCCTTCACGCCGTACTCCGTCGTCGAGATCCTCGACGACTCCACGGACGAGCCCGTCACCGAGCCGGGCCGTCCCGGCCGGGTCGTCGTCACGAGCCTGTTCCGCCGCCTGATGCCGATCATCCGCTACCCCGCCGGCGACCGGGCCGAGTGGACCGGCACCGGACCCGGGCACTTCCGGATCCTCGGCCGCGCCGAGGAAGGCGTACGCGTCGGGCCCGTGTCCCTCTACACGCAGGACGCCCAGGACGCGGTGGCCGCGGCCGACACCGCCGGGCAGGTCGTCGGCATGCAGCTCGTCGTCCGCCGCTGGGAGGGCCGCGACGGGCTCGTCCTGCGGCTGGCCACCGCCCCCGGCGACGAGCGGGACTCGGACCGGCGGGAGTCGGACCGGCCGGACTCGGACGGGCGGGATTCGGATCTGCGGGATTCGCATCTGCGGGAATCCCTCGCGCGGGCCGTCGTCGCGGAGCTGGAGGCCGTACGGCCGCTGTATCCCGACAGTGTGCGTGCCGGGTTCGTGCACCCGCTGTCCGTGGAGTGGGCGCGCCACCGCGACCTCGCCGTCAACCCGCGCTCGGGCAAGCTCGTCCGGGTCCTCGACGAGAGGCCGACGGCATGACCGCCGCACCCGGCACCCCCACGGCCGCTCCACCGGCCCGGCGCACCCCGCTGATCCTGCGCAACCGCGCCTTCGCCGCCGTGTGGCTCGGCCAGGTGCTCACCCAGGCCGCCGTGCGCATGTTCCAGGTCGGCGTGTCCTGGTGGATCGTCGCCTACGCCGTGCAGGGCGCCCGCGGCCTGGCCTCCGGGCTGTTCATGGCCCTGTGCACGCTGCCCGCCGTGGTACTGGCCCCCGTGGTGGCCCGGACGGTGGCCGGATTCGCCCACCGTTCGGTGCTGCGGACCGCCGCCGGCCTGGCCGCGGCCACCGCGTGCGTCCTCGCGGTATGGGCGCAGGGCGGCGGACCGCCGCTTGCCGGGGTGTACGCCGCCGCTCTCGCCCTGGCCACCTGCCAGGCGTTCTTCGACCCCTGTCTGACCACCTCGGTGCCCGAACTCGTCGACGACGCCGACATCGAGACGGCGACCGGCTTCGAGCTGTCCACCCAGTCCCTCGCCGGCCTCGGCGGCGCGCTGCTCGGCGCCCTGACGGTCGACCGGGCCGGTGTGGCCGGACTCGCCGCGGGCTGCGCGGCCGCCTACGCCGGCGCCGCCCTCCTCGTCGCGAGCGCCCGCTTCCGCAACGCGGCAACGTCCGCGCAGGGCTCGGACGCGCCGCCGGCGCAGCGCCCGCTGCGCCGCATCCTCGGCGAACTGCCCTACGTACGGCGGATCCTGGTCTGCTTCACTGCGGCGAACCTCTTCACGGCCGCCGTGTTCGTCGTCATCCCCCTCTACACCCGTTCGGTCCTGCACGGCGGTGGCGGCACGGTCGCCCTGCTGGAGGCCTCGCTGGGCGCGGGCGCCCTCGTCGGCGCCTTCACCGGTACCCGCGTGCCCGGGCGGCTCACCGTCGCCGGCGCCTGGTGCCTGGGGTTGATGGCCCTCGCCCTGGCGCTGCCCGGCCTGTTCGCCCACCGCCCGATCATCGCGGGCTGTCTGGTCGTGGCCGGCTGGTGTGCGGGGGCCGTCAGCGTCCGCTTCGTGGCCCTCTTCCAGCGGCTGGTACCGACGGCCGACAAGCCCGGCTTCTTCGCCGTGATGCAGGCCGTCCTGGGCGCCTCCCTGCCCGTGGCGTCCCTGGTGTTCGGGTCCGCGGGCGACCTGCTCTCCCCGCAGACGCTGTGCCTGGTGCAGGGTGTCGGCCTGCTGCCCGCCGCCTGCGCGCTGGCCCTGCTGGGGTCCGGAACCCCCGAGCCCGCGCCCGAGCCCCAGCCCCGGCCCGCGCCCTCGCCCGCGGTGGACCCGGAGACCGTCGGAGGCGCCCGGTGAATCCCGTCATCACCCCGGCCACCGGCGCGGACATCGCCGAACTGCGCCAGCTCTACTACGCGGTGTACGGCCCGCACTACCCCGTGGCGCTCGGCACGGACCCGGCCGAGATGGCCCTGCTCATGGCGAACCCGCACTCCCTGTGGCTCGTCGCCCGCTGCGCCACCACGGGGGCCCTGACCGGCTCCGCCGCCATCCACGGCGAGGCCGGCAGCCGCATCGCCCGGCTGGAGGGCATCGCCGTGCATCCCGAGCACCGCTCGGCCGGACTGGCCGCCACCCTGACCGAGGCGCTCTGCGCCGAGATGCTGGACACGGGACGGCTGGACTCGGTGTACGCGACCGTGCGCACCGTCGGCTCCGGCCCCCAGCGGGTCGTCGCCCGCAACGGCTTCCGCCCGCTGGGCATCCTGCCCAACGCCGTGGATCTCCGCAGCCGCGAGAGCCTCGCGCTCTACGCGCGTCACTCCCCCGGTGTGCTCGACCGCCGGGTGCCCGTCACCGAAGTGCCCGCCGTGCTGCTGCCGTTGCTGCGCACGGCCGGGGAGGCCCTCGGCATCGGCTACCCGCAGGTGCGCGCCGCGTCCGGCCCGCTTCCGGCCCCCGCGCCGCGAGGGGCCGTCGAGCGGCTGGAGATGATCGAGGCGCCGGCGTTCGTACGCCGCCGCTTCCGCGAGCGGTTCCCGGGCGCGGAGGGCTGGTTCTACCCCCTCCACACCCCGAACGTGCTGCTCACACCGGAGGACGGCCGGTTCGAGGTGTACGCCTACCTCAACCGCGCCGGCGGGTACTGCTCCCTGCTGACCGCCCACCCCGACCCGACGGCCGCTGCCGCCCACCTCGAACCCGTCACCCGCGCCCTGGCCCGCGCGGGCGCCGGCTACGTGGAGGCGCTGGTGCCGCTCGCGCACCAGGAGGCCCTCTCCGCCTTCCTCGCCCAGGGGTTCGTCGCCGGAGCCCTCTACCCGGCGATGCGCGCGGACGGCGACGGCTTCCACGACTACGCCGTCCTGTCCCGCTCCAGCGAGCGGATCGACTTCCGCGGCGTCGCCGTCGAACCGCCCCTCCAGCCCTACCTGGACTGCTACGCGTCGGCCTGGGCGTCGGCGCACCTGCCCACACCATCCGAGGTTGCCCCATGAACCGCATGAACCCCCATCTCGCGCCGGTCGCCGTACCCGACCCGGACCTCCTGCCACACGTACAGCAGCTGTGCGACCTGACCGACCCCTACGCCCACGGGCCCGCGGTGGACGAGCTGTTCGCCGCCGCCATGGCGGAGACCAACGCCTGGCACACCGAACGCTCCGCCTTCTTCCGCTCCCTGTACGAGGCGACTCCCCCGGCCGAGCCGTACCGTACGCCGCTCGTCCACGCGAACTTCTTCAAGCGCCACGAGGTGCTCTCCATCCCCCGCGAGGACGTCGAGCTGCACCTGACCTCCTCCGGCACCACCGGCCAGAAGTCGCAGATGTTCTTCGACCACTGGACCATCCGCTCGGCGCAGCGGATGGTCGCCCGGATCTTCGAGCGCAACGGCTGGATCACCCCGGACCAGGAGGTCAACTACCTCCTGTACAGCTACGAGCCGGCCCCGTCGCTGAACCTGGGCACCGCCTTCACCGACAACTACCTGTGCGACTTCGCCCCGGCCCGCAGCGTCGAGTACGCGCTGCGCAACACCGGCGGCGACCACGAGTTCGACCCCTTCGGCTGCATCGCCGCGCTGCGCCGCTTCGAGCGGGAGGACGCCCCGGTGCGCATCCTGGGCTTCCCCGCCTTCCTCTTCTTCACCCTGGAGCGGATGCGGGCCATGGGGATGGCGCCGCTGCGCCTGCCCGAGGGCTCACTCGTCGTCCTCGGCGGCGGCTGGAAGGGCCACTCCGACCGGCGCATCGAGAAGGAGGAGCTGTACGCGCGGGTCACCGAGCAGCTCGGCATCCCCGGTGAGCGGATCCGGGACACCTTCGGGTCGGTGGAGCACTGCATCCCGTACATCGAGTGCGACCACCACCGGCTGCACGCCCCCGTCTGGTCCCGGGTGACGATCCGCTCCACCCGGAGCCTGGAGCCCCTGCCGTACGGGGAGCGGGGCTACCTGCACCTCGTGTCGCCGTACATCACCTCGGTGCCGGCGCAGAGCGTGGTCATGGGCGACCTCGCCTCCCTGCAGCCGGGCGAGGCGTGCGGGTGCGAACTGGAGACCCCCTGGTTCACCGTGCACGGCCGTGCGGGGGTGAGCCGCAACCGGAGCTGCGCCGTGGCCGCGGCGGAACTGATGAAGGGAATGGCGTGACCATGAGCGTGCACCACCACTACTGGCAGGGCTCCTTCGTCGGGGACGAGGAGGCGGGGCGCCGCCTCGCCGAGCTGCCGGCCGCCGTCGAGGCCGCGCTGGCGACGGACCTGGAGACCGAGACCGTCCTGGCCGCCTGCGACGCCCTCTCCACCGCACTGTGCGACCCGGACCACGCCGTGCACGGCCGGCTCGCCGCGCATCTGCCGGAGGGCGAGGACCCGGCGGTCCTGGCCGAGCTCGGCGCCCTCCTCGGCCGGCGCGAGCTGACCCGCAAGCTGCGCCGGGAACTGGGGGACGCCGCCCCGGGCCGGCTGAACCGGGCCGATCCGCGTGAGACGGTCTACGAGGCGTGGGCACCCGTCGGCCTGGTCGCCCACATCGCCCCGGGCAACGCGGCGACGGTGGCACCGCTGAGCATCGTCGAGGGCCTGCTCTCCGGCAACGTCAACATCCTCAAGACCAGCAGCGCCGACACCCTGCTCACGCAGCACCTGATGGCGGAGCTGGCGGCCCTGGACCCCAGTGGCGCGCTGGCCGCACGGATCGTCGTGCTGCGGTTCCCGTCGTCCCGGCAGGAGTGGCTGCGTCTGATGTGCGCGCCCGCGGACGCCGTGGCCGTGTGGGGCGGCGAAGGCGCCGTGGAAGGTGTGGCGGCCCATGTTCCGGCCGGTTGCCGGCTGGTGGAGTGGGGACACCGGATCTCTTTCGCCTACCTGACGAGTGACGCCTGGTCGGACGCCGTGACGCTCGGCGCCCTCGCGGACGACGTGTGCCTGCACGAGCAGCAGGCCTGCTCCAGCCCCCAGGTGGTCTACCTCGACACCGAGGACGAGGGTGAGGTGTTCGCCTTCGCCGAGCGTTTCGCGGCCGTACTCGCGGCCCGGCCGCCGGCGGTGGGCGCGGCCCCGACGGCCGATCCCGACCCGGCCGAGGCGGCCGAGCTGACCACCGCCGAACTGATGGCCCGGCTGGAGGAACACCTCGGTCTGACCCGGGTGTTCACCGCGCCGGACGGCTCGTGGCGGGTCATGGCCGACACCCGGTCCCCGCTGACCGCCTCGCCGCTGCACCGCAGCGTCTGGGTCAAGCCCCTGCCGCGGAAGCGGATGATCGCCACCCTGCGCCCGATGCGCCGCTACCTGCAGACGGCCGGCCTCGCGGGCAGCCGGACCGACATCGCCGAGCTCTCCCGCACCGCCCTGGCCGCGGGCGTCACCCGGGTGACGCCGGTCGGCGCCATGCTGGAGAGCTACGCGGGCGAGCCGCACGACGGCGTGTACGCCCTCCAGCGCTACAGCCGCCGCGTCGCGGTCCAGGCGGATGCGGCCCTCTTCGCCACCACCGCCTGCCTGGACGACCTGGCCCGGCCCGTGGTCCTGCCGCCGCCCGCGGGCCCGCTGCTCGGCAAGGAGGACGTGCAGGAGCCGGCCCGGCGGGTGGCGCGCGCCGATGCCGAGCTGTACTTCCGCAGCGGCGGCAGCACCGGAGCACCCGCGCTGTCGGTCTTCAGCTACGACGACTACGACACCCAGATGCACGCGGCGGCCCGCGGCCTGCTCGCGGCCGGCTACGACCCGGTCGGGGACCGCACCGCCAACCTCTTCTACTGCGGCGCCATGTACGGCAGTTTCATCAGCTTCTTCTCCGTGCTGGAACGCCTCGGCGGGGTGCAGCTGCCGCTGTCGGCCGGCCCCGACCACCGGGCGACGGCTCAGGCGCTCATCGACCTCGGGGCCGACACCCTCTTCGGGATGCCCTCCTACCTGTGGCAGCTGCTGCACGCGGAGAAGGACGCGCTGCGGGCCTACGGCGGTCTGCGCAAGGTCTTCTACGGCGGTGAGCACTTCACGCCGGAGCAGCAGCGCACCCTGAAGGCCACCTTCGGCATCGAGGTGATCCGCTCGATCACCTACGGCAGCACCGACCTCGGGCCGCTGGGCTACCAGTGCACCGAGAGCACCGGCGGCGTCCACCACCTGCACGCCGATCTGCACACCATGGAGATCCTGGACCTGGCCGAGGACCGGCCGGTGGCGCCGGGCGAGACGGGACGGCTGGTCTTCAGCACGCATGCCCGGCGCGGCCAGCAGCTGGGCCGGTACGTGATCGGCGACCTCGGCCGGGAGGTCCCCGGACGCTGTCCGTGCGGTCGGCACGCGCCCCGCTTCGAACTGCGGGGCCGCACGGGCGACGTGATGCGGGTGGCGACGTATTTCCTCAACCACCGCCGCTTCCTGGACCTGGCCGGGGAGAACGGCGGCCACCGCGGCGAGCTGCAGGTCCGGCTCGACGTCACGGACGCGTGCGAGCGGCTGACCGTACGGGTGGAACGCACCGGGGCGACGGATGCGGAGCGGCTGCGGGAGGTCTTCCTGGCCGGCTATCCGGAGCTCCGGTCGGCGGTTGCGGAGGGGCTGCTGGACCTGGTGGTGGAGGCGGTCGACGGCGCGTCGCTGGACCGCAGCCCGACCAGCGGCAAGCTGCTCGCGGTGGTCGACGCCCGCAGGTAGGTTCCCTGCGCGGCCCGCTGCCCCGCCCGGCGGCGGGCCGCCGTTTCGATGCAGAAACACTGCGAGTTGCACCGGGGTGGCCGGGCGCGTGACCGTGGGGGTCTCGGGGAGTTCGGAGGCATCATGTCCACTCCGCGGATTCCGCCCGGGGAGACTCCCCCGGCGGAGGGATCCATCTCCTCGGCCCATCCGGAGCGCGGCGACGGTGGGGTGTGGGAGCACCCGCGGGTGTTCCTGACCCTCATCGTCATCGGGGCCGCCCTGGTCGCCGCCTTCTTCGTCGCGCGCATCGCGGGGTGGTGACCCCGCACCGCGTGCCGCTCAGGAGCGGTGGGCCGTCGTCGGGGAGGTGAACGGGCCGGCCGCGGCAGCGCAGTGGCGGGCCAGGACGTCCAGTGCCTCGCGCAGACCGGTCGGGCGGAGCATGCCGGGACCGGGGGCCCGGTTGCCCCAGCCCGGCCCGGCGAGGACCACCAGCGGACGGGTGCGGGCGCCGCGGACACCGAAGGCCGTCGCGGCGACCTGGCGGGCCAGGGTGCGGTCGGCCGTGCGCCGCGACTGGGACCACAGGACCACGGCGGACGGCCCGGTCCTGCGCACCGAGGCCGCGAGGGCCTCGCCCGGTACCGCGGCGCCCAGCATCCGCAGGGGCAGCTCGCGCTCGGCCAGGCCTGCGGCGAGTGCTTCGAGCGGCAGGGAGTGCTGCTCGCCGGGAACACACGCCATCAGGACCGGCGCCGCGTCCCGGGGGCCGGGCGGGGCGTTGCCGACGACCTGCCGCAGGACGGTGGAGACGTGCCAGGACAGGAGGTGCTCCACCTCGACGTAGCGGTCGCCCGAGGACTCCCACTTGCGGCCCACCGCGTGCAGGGTCGGTGCGATGGCCTCTTCCCAGGCCGCCACGAGCCCGTGGCCGTGCACCAGAGCGGCCAGCAGTTCGTCCATGGCCGGGCCGTCCAGCCGTACCGCTGCCCGGGCCAGGCCCCGGAACTCCTGCCGGATGTCCCCGAGGGGCAGTCCGCCGCCGGGACCGGGGCCCTGCGTCCGGCGCGCTTCGGCGGCGGGCAGCGGCTCGGGGTCCGCCACTGGGGACCTGTCCGCACGGGACCGGTTCGCATGGGACCGGTTCGCATGGGACCGGTTCGCGCGGGACAGCGCCACACCGGCGGCCTCCGAGGGGGGCACTCCCGACGTGGTGAGCCGGCACATGTCCTCCAGGACGGCGATGTCCTCGACGGTCCAGCGCCGGTGCCGGCCGCCGTCGCGTACCGCCGGGCCCATGCCGTAGCGCCGGTCCCAGGACCTGAGGGTGGTGGGCGAGATCCCGAGGCGCCGGGCCACGGCTCCGGTCGTCATGCGGGGAGTGCGGGCAGACTTCTCGGGCATGGCACCGCCTCAGGACCCATCACCAGCCCCTGCTCCCGGGCACGCCCTTGAACGGGCCCGTGATCTCGTCCGTGATCCACCCGCCGTAGAAGCCGCCCGGCTGGGCCCGTACCCGCTCTCCGTCCACCGTGCACGCCTCGACCCGGTCGGCGTGGAACGCGAGATGACCCGTGATCGGCGCGAAGTCGGGCCGCGGGGCCTCGTAGCTCCACGCGATGTCGGGCACGGGCGGGCCGTCGAGCTCCGGGCCGAGCCGCCAGTAGGTGGCCGTGCCCTTCCACTCGCACACGCTCCGGTGCTCCGAGGCCCGGAGGAGTTCGATGCGCACATCGGCCCGCGGAATGTAGAAGACCGGCGGATGGCTGGTCTCCAGGACGCGGAGACAGCGCCGGGAGTCGGCCAGCGCCACACCGGCGTGGTGTACCACCACGTGCCGCGTGTCGGGGACGATCCGGGGCGGGCGCGGGTAGTCCCACACCGATTCAGTCGCCGCCCTGTCCACACCGTTCGCTCCCATGGGGACCTCCTGTCCGTTACCGTGTCCCGCCCGCCGGCGGCGGGTCCGCAGGGTTCCGCCCGGCCCGGACCAGGAAGACCTCGTCGTGGAAGCACCAGGCCCAGTCCTCGTCCGGTGCGAGCGACACCGCTACAGGGTGCCCGCTCTCCACGTGGTGCGCGTAGGAGTGCCGGCCCCTGGAGCTGTCGCAGCAGCCGACGTACCCGCATGTCACGCACTGCCGCAGTCTCACCCAGGGCAGTCCCCGCGGCAGGCACGCCGAGCAGCCGGCGGACGGTGCCGCCGCGGCCGCCGTCCCGTTCTCCAGGTGGTCGAGGTGCGCGCAGGCGCGTCCGTCCGGACGCCCCGCGTCGGGCGCGACCTGCCACCGCCCGGGTTCTCCCATCGAGCCTCCGCCCCGCGACCGGAAGGCGTCCGCCGCTCGCGGACACCCTGCGCCCCCTCTTCCGCCGGGGCATCGCGAACGGATGCGCCGCGGGCGGGGTGCGTCCGAAACATCCGGTATCCGGGAATGTGCAACGGGGACGCATCCACCGTGTGAGGAAGGGCGGCGACATGACCGGCGCACACTGGCTCTTCGGCGATCAGCTGGGCCCTGCCTTCACCGCCCCGGGGAAGGGCGGCATTCCCCGTGACACCCGACTGGTGATGATCGAATCGCAGGCCGTGTTCCGGCGGCGGCGGTTCCACCGGGCCAAGGCGCACCTGGTGCTCTCGGCGATGCGCCATCGTGCCGCCGAGCTGGGGGACCGTGTGGTCTACGTCAAGGCGGACACCTACCGCGAGGGCCTGCGCCGAGCCGTCGGCAGCTCGCCCGTCACGGTGTACCACCCGACGTCTCGGGCGGCCGCGGCCCTGGTGGACTCCCTCGACAACGTGACCGTCCTCCCCGCTCGGGGCTTCATGGTCGGCCGCGAGGATTTCGCGGCGTGGGCGGCCGGCCACGGCGACGGAGGGCTGCGGCTGGAGAAGTTCTACCGCCATGTGCGCAGGGAGCACGATCTGCTGATGGACGGGGGCGAGCCGGCCGGGGGGCGGTGGAACCTCGACCACGACAACCGGGAGCCGCCGCCGCGGGGCGCGCGGACACTCGGCGCACCCGCGCCCTACCGGCCCCGCGAGGACCGCATCGATGCCGGCGTCCGGGAGGACCTCGACCGCTGGGAGCGGACCGGCGCCGTCTCGTTCGTCGGCCGGGACGGGCCGCGGCTCTTCCCCGCGGACCGGCGCGAGGCGCTCGCCGCGCTGCGGCGTTTCGTCGACCACCGGCTCGCCGGGTTCGGTGCCCACGAGGACGCCGTGCTGGCGGCCGACCCGGTGCTGAGCCACAGCCTGCTGTCCTCCTCGCTCAACCTGGGCCTGCTGGATCCGGCGGAATGCGTGGAGCGCGCCGAGGCGGCGTGGCGGGCGGGCGCCGCGCCGCTCAACTCCGTCGAGGGCTTCGTCCGGCAGATCGCCGGATGGAGGGAGTACGTCTGGCAGCTCTACTGGCACTTCGGCGAGGAGTACCGGACGTCCAACGTCCTGGGGCACACCGCTCCGCTGCCCGCGTGGTGGGTCTCGCTCGACGCGGACGCGGTGACGGCCCGCTGCCTGTCGACGGTGCTGCGCCAGGTCAGGGACACCGGGTGGACCCATCACATTCCGCGGCTGATGGTGCTCGGCGGTTACGCGCTCCAGCGGGGCTGGGACCCGGCCGCGCTCACGGACTGGTTCCACCGCTCGTTCGTCGACGGCTACGACTGGGTCATGCTGCCCAACGTGGTCGGCATGTCGCAGTACGCGGACGGGGGCCGGATGACGACGAAGCCCTACACGTCCGGCGGCGCCTACATCGACCGGATGAGCGACCTGTGCGGGCCGTGCCGCTATCGCCCGGGCTCCCGCAGCGGCGATGACGCCTGCCCGTACACCGCCGGGTACTGGTCCTTCCTCCACCGCCACCGGACCCTGCTGGGCCGGGGTGCCCGTACCGCCGGCCCGGTCCGCGGGCTCGACCGGCTGGGGGACCTGACGGAGCTGCTCCGGCAGGAACGCAACCGGGGCGACAGCGCTCCGTGAGGCTTGGTGCCGACGGACGGCCCGGAGTTCCAGGACTGTTCACCCCCGCGTGACCTGGGACTTCCCGGAGCGGTCCGGAGCGGCCGGTCGAATGGTGAGACCAAGAGGTCTGGACCATTCGAGGTCACGCCAATCCCGTGGCTCATTACGCCCATCACCCCGGATCCGGGCAAGTGGTCTATACCTTTGACACCAGGCTGGGTCGCGTCGAACGGGTACGTGCACAGCCGTGGGGGCTTCGTGACTGTTCATCATCTTCCGCAACCACCATCCGACGAAGAGCTCTACTGGTACTTCGGGCCACAACGCCGATGGGTGCTGATCGCCACCTCGCTCGCCTTCGTGTTCACGGCGGCGACCATGTTCACCTTCGCCCTGCGGACACCCGCCCTGTGGGCGTTCCTCGCCGTCCTCGGCCTCAACGTCGTGGCCCTGGCGCTCTCTTCCGTCAACAGCCTGCGCCAGCGCCGCCTCACCCGGCAGTCGCACGAGGTGCTGGTCCGCGCCTGGCGGCCGGCCGCCCTGCCCGGCGTCGACCTGTACCTGCCCACCTGCGGGGAACCGCCGGCGGTCCTGGACAACGCCTACCGGGCGGTGGCCGCCGTCGACTGGCCGGCCGACGCGCTGACCGTCTGGGTCCTGGACGACGCCGACCGGCCCGAAGTCGCCGCGCTGGCCGCCCGTCACGGCTACAGGTACGTCGTGCGCCCCGACCGCGGGCACCTGAAGAAGGCGGGGAACCTCAACCACGCGCTCACCCTGAGCAGCGGCGAGTTCATCGCCATCCTCGACGCGGACTTCGCACCCAGGCCGGACTTCCTGCGCCATCTCGTCCCGTACCTGTCCGACCCCGCCGTCGGCATCGTCCAGAGCCCCCAGTGCTTCGACACCGACGGGACCATGAGCTGTATCCAGCGCGCCGGCCGCGCCTACCGGGAGTGCGACACCTGGCGGGCGGACACCCTGGAGCGGCTCGGGAAGCAGGCGAAGCCCCGCCTCGTCGTGGTCTCCTCGCTCAACCGGTACACCGCGGACGAGAAGCTCCTGGCCGAGGGCTGGGAGAAGACCCTGGCGCCGCTGCGGGCCCTGGGCGTCCCGGTCGTCTACGTCGAGGACACCCCCGTACCGGGTGCGGACGTCCCGGCGTGCGTCTCGGGCAGCCCGGACTCCCCCGCCGACTGTGCGTTCGGCCGCGCGGACGCGCTCCGGCCCGATCCGCCGGCGCGCCGGATCGCGTCCGGCGCGCTGCCCGGCGTACGGAGCGTCGGCGTGAACGAGGTGCTGTGCCCGGGCGAGGGGCCGACCTGCCCGGCAGTGCTCGACCGGATCCCGCTCTACCGCGACGACGCCCACCTCACCAATGCGGCGGCCGCCGTCCTGACCAACCGGCTGGAGCGGCTGCTCACGGAGGCGGGGGCCCTGCCCGCGGCAGCGCCGGCAGGCAAGGCGGTAGCGGCGGCGGGCAGTGCGGGAGCGGCGAGCACGGTCGGCGGGGCGGACGGGTGGACGCGCCTGCTGCGGGACGACTTCGACGGGCCGGCGGGCAGTCCGCCGTCGGCCGCCAACTGGATGCATGACGTGGGAACTTGCTATCCGGGCTGCCCGGCGCCGCAGTGGGGCACCGGCGAGGTCGAGACCATGACGGACTCGACCGACAACGTCCGCCTCGACGGGAAGGGCGCGCTGGAGATCGTCCCCACCCGCAAGGACGGCGCGGGAAGTTCGGGGCGCATCGAGATCCGGCGCTCCGACTTCACTCCCCCGCCCGGCGGGGCACTGCGGATCGAGGCGTCGATCGCCCTTCCGGACGTGACCGGGGCCGGGGCGGCCGGGTACTGGCCGGCGTTCTGGACCCTGGAAGCACCGCTGCGCGACGGGTACACGGGGTGGCCCGGCGTCGGGGAGCTCGACGTCATGGAGTCCGTGAACGGGCGGGACACCGTCTTCGGCTCGATGCACTGCGGGGTCCCGGATGGCGGTCCGTGCCCGGAACCGGTGGGCCTGACCTCGGGTCCGCAGCCGTGCCCGGACTACCGTACGGCGTTCCACCCGTATGCCGTCGAGGTGGACCTCACCCCGGGTGCGGAGGAGGTGCGCCGGTATCTGGAAGGCCGCGTTCACCGCCGGGTGACAGCCGACCGCATGGACTCCGCGACGTGGAAGCGGGCGGTGCACCACGGGCTGTTCCTGATCCTGAACGTGGCGGTCGGCGGCAAGCTGCCGCAGGCCGACGGCGCCGACGTGGGACCGAAGACACAGCCGGGCCAACCGATGCGGGTGGACCACGTGACCGTCTCCGCACGCGAGCGGCGCGGCTAGGTCCTGTCCGGCGGATCTTGTGACTGTCTGCTTGTCCGGTCGTTAGGTCGGGCATGGGGCGGGGTGATCTGACGAATGCGGAGTGGGTGCGGCTTGAGGCGCATCTGCCCGCCGCCGGCCTGC